>JAZBOA010000332.1:0-2256 GCA_036350935.1 Anderseniella sp.
AAACTGCAGCTTATGGCACATGTGAAAGGCTTCCAGCGTCTGCACGCCGGTGGCGACAAAACGCTTGTTCGGCGCGACCTTCGATACCGCTGCGATTTGCGCCGTGATGGCGGGCATGTCCTCGCTGCTGACATCCATCAGCACATAGTCCGCAAGCTGCAGCAAAGAATGGCGCGCGGGCCGCACCGCCTCGTCGGCGAGCAGCGCAAAGCTGGCGCCGCGCGCTTTGAGTTCGCCCACCCGGGCAAGCAGCGCTTCGTCGACCGGGGCGGCACCGTCGAGATCCAGCAGCCAAACGGTGCCTTTAGCCGGCCAGCCGTCGATCAACTCGAGCTGGAGGCTGGTGGGCACGAGGGGCACGAAAGCCAGGCGCTGCCCGAGCAGACGCGAAACATCCATGCGCTGAAGGTTGCCAAGCACGGTCTCGTCGTCAAGGCGCCGCATATCGGGAAGCGATGCATCACGCGTCTCATCGATCGCGCGACGCAGCATGAACGTGTAGCCTGCCACCCGCTGGTCACGGCCCAGCATGGCCTCGCGGCGCATCACCGAGTGCGACTTGGCCTCCGGTTTGGCGGCTGGTTTGGCCGCCGCCGCGGCTTTGGCCGGGGCTTCGCGAACAGGCGCCGGCGCGGCGCTTTCCTTGCTACCCGACAACATTCCGACAAGACGATTCAGCACGCTTTGTTCCTCCAAGACAGACCCGGTCAATTCAGTAGAACAATCGGCAGAATCGGACTGGACTGAAGCCCGCGCTGGCATTATTTTGCTCGGGTGCCAGCCCCACCTGGCGCTGCTATGCTTGCCCAAGGCGGCGAGCGTCTGGATTCGCCGTCATGGGGTTCACATGAGCAAACAAATCTATCAGTATTTTTTTCGCGGCCTGATCACGGCCCTGCCGCTGGGACTCACGGTCTACCTGCTTTACGTTTTCCTCAGTTGGAGCGAGACACTGGCGATGCAGCTGATCCGGCCGTTCATCGGCGGCTTCTACGTGCCGGGAATGGGTCTGCTGCTGGGCATCACCGGCATTTTCCTGCTCGGCGTGCTCATGTCGCAGCGTTGGGTCGGCAAACTGCTGGTGCTGGTGGAGCTGCCCTTCACCAATCTGCCGGTGGTGAAGAGCATTTATTCCTCGCTCAAAAGCTTCGCCGATTACTTTTCGCCCCAACGCGACCAGCCCTCGCAGCAAACGGTGGTGGTCCTCAGGATCCCGGGGCAGGCCCTTGAAGTGGTAGGGCTGGTCACCCGCCAGCGCGTCGACGACCTGCCTGCCGGGTTCATGCAGGGCGACCGCGTCGCGGTCTATCTGCCGATGGGCTACATGATCGGCGGCTACACGGTGTTCGTGCCGCGCGACTGGGTGCAGCCGATCGACCTGTCGGTGGAAGAAGCGATGCGCTCGTCCCTGTTCGCCTGGATGAGCGCCGCCGGCAAACCCGGCGCACCCGGGAGCAATCCTCCATGATTCGCAGCGGCCAAAACCTGATGTAGAGTTTCGTCATGCAGATCGAGTGCTACGCCCAACGCCTGCTCAACCCGTTTCGCGGAGTAGTGCACACCATTCGCTTCCAGTCCGCCGAGGCAGTGACGACGGACGGCATCGAGTGGGACATCTATGTGGCCAACGATGCTCTGCTCGACGGCCTCGGCCGCGCCGGCAAGCGCGCGCAGATTTCCGACATCCGCTACGGCCACTGGTCGGCGGAAAAAGGCCTCAAGCGTGGTCCGCTGTTTCCGTCGGACGATTTCAAGCGGCTCGAAGAGATGGGTGCCGTGGTATACGAGCACCTGCTCAAGGTACATCGCGAGGCGCCGTTCGCGTTTCGCGACGCGTTCGAACTGTGGCTGCTCGGCCGCAGCGAGCAACCGCTGGCCCTGCTGCACAGCGTACGCACCCACAGCGAAACCGACACCAAACCGCCGCTCGACTGGCGCGCCGGCATGGCAGCGCAGGAACGCTTTCAAAGTGCAGCGATTCCGGAGCTGACAGAGTCTCCCGGAACCTACCTGACCCACTACGTCAATAGCCGTTCAAGCGGTGTGGTCCAGTGGTTTTGCCGGTCAGACGACGGGGCTGGGCTGGGGCTGCACACCCTGAAAGGCGGCGAAGGACTGCATGGGCGCGTCCTTGAAGCGGAAGCCTTCCCGCCGCTCTTTATCGCCACCGCCGGCATGGATGCGGCGCACACCCGGCTGGTACACGACTACCACGCCTGGCAGGCGCCGTCGATGCTGCTGCTGCCCCATCTCGAC
>JAZBOA010000333.1:0-2028 GCA_036350935.1 Anderseniella sp.
CATCATCCATCGTTACTAACGGTCATGGCTCGGTGCCACCCCGCGAGATGAAGCGTTTGTTTTATCGTAACGGTCATGGCTCGGTGCCACCCCGCGAGATGAAGCGTTTGTTTTATCGTAACAAGGGCTCGAAGAGCTTGCGCGGTCCCTGCTTGTAACTGAGCAGGTGATAGGTGTGGCCCTGGTCGGTGCCGCGTCGCACCACCTCAAGCCCCTCACCACTCTTGATCAGCTGCGCGTTGCCGCCGGCCCGGTCGAAGTCCGCGAATAGCTTAGACAGCGGCATGCCGAGGGCGTCGCAGAGCCGGCCCAGGGAGTCGAGGCTGGTGGAGAACTGGGCGTTCTCGATCTTGCTGACCATGCCCTGGCCGATCCCGGAGATGCGCGACACGCCGCTCGGACTCGGGGCCAAAGCAAAACTTGGCAACCTTGTTGCCTTCCTGAAATGCAATTAATTTTCCTTTAGCGAAAAGTTCAACACGCAGATGGAAAGATCCTATCGTCTCGTCATTTCCTGTCCAGACCAGGTCGGCATCGTCGCGGCCGTCAGTGATTTCATCGCCAACCATCAGGGCTGGATCACGGAGGCGCATCACTACTCCGACCCTGCCAGCCAGTGGTTCTTCATGCGCTACGTGGTGCGCGCGCGCTCCTTGCCGTTCGGGCTGTCGGGGTTTCGCGAACTGTTCAACCCCATTGCTGAACGGTTTGCGATGCAGTGGTACCTGTCCGATACCGGCGTCAACAAGCGGGTCGTGCTGATGGCCAGCAAGCAGGCGCATTGCCTGTCGGATCTGCTGTACCGCTGGCGCAGCGGTGAGTTGGACTTCGACATCCCCTGCGTGCTCTCCAACCACGAAGACCTGCGCGCCTACGTGGAGTGGCACGGGATACCTTACCACTACCTGCCGGTGGACACGGAGGATAAGGCGCCGCACTTCGCGGCCGTCAGCAGGGCCATCGAGGAGGCGCGGGCGGATGCCGTGGTGCTGTCCCGCTACATGCAGATTCTGCCGCCGGACCTGTGCCAGCGCTATCCAGGGGCCATCATCAATATCCATCACAGTTTCTTGCCGTCCTTCGTCGGTGCCAAGCCCTACCACCAGGCCTCCGAGCGCGGCGTGAAGCTGATCGGCGCCACCTGCCACTACGTGACCAGCGAGCTCGACGCGGGCCCGATCATCGAGCAGGACGTGGTGCGCGTGAACCACCACAACACCGTCGAGGACATGGTGCGCCTCGGCAAGGACGTGGAGAAGACAGTGCTCGCCCGCGGCCTGCGTTATCACCTAGAAGACCGGGTGCTGGTGCACGGCAACAAGACCATCGTTTTTGCCTAAGTGACGATTCAAGAACTACCGGAACATCTTCTTGGAACTACGAAACACGCGAAACACGCGAAAAGGCTAAACATCCAAACGGACATGCGCTGTTTTTTCGCGTCATTTCGGGTATTTCGTAGTTTCTTGTCGTCCGCGCAGTTGTTTCGGTTGTTTCTGTAGCGTTCCTAAGGGGCGCTACGACGCCGCGCTATGAACAGCAACTGCGACGAAATGGAGCGCGACGAGGGCGGCCGTCGCCATCGAGGAATATTGGGCCTAGTCGTTAAGCAATGTGCGACGACTCGGATACCAATAGGATTCCGGCCATGCCCTCCCGGGAGCGCCGGCATCTTGCCGGCACTTGGGCCGGGCGGCTTCTAGCCGCCAGTATACGGCGAGGTGAACACTGCATGGGTCGCTTCGCGTGTTCGAGACGCTATCCCAATTGGCAGAGGGCTGTTTCAGCCAACAGCGATCACCATCGTCCGCACCAGCAGCCTGCTAGGCGGGCAGTTCGTTGACCTGGACCGCAACGTTCAAGACCGGTTGCTGGCCAGTTGGCCCCAAGAAACTCCCGGCCACCGGCGGCACGGCCTCCGGGTGGCGCGCCACGGCGACCGCGATGTGGCGGTTACCCGTGACCTCGCCACTGGTCGGATCGAATCCCTTCCAGCCCGCGCCGGGTAGGTACGCCTCTGCCCATGCA
>JAZBOA010000334.1:0-3532 GCA_036350935.1 Anderseniella sp.
CCTGTTGCAGGCGTGTTGCGAGGTCGATTTCGCTCGCGTTGGCCAGCGCGGGCGTGAGCCAGACCAGCACGAGCATCCAGCTAAAAAGCCACCGACTCCGGAGTGTGAGCAAGCGCGTCATGGAACCCCCTTTACTGAATGTGGGCGCGACTGTCAGCAGGCAAGCAAACCGCGAAAGCAATCGACGTTTGGGAAAATGAACGTTTACGATACCGCGCGCGTTCGACGTCGTCGACCTCACACCGGGCGGCGAAGGGAGCGAGATCGATTTGCGGCGCTTCCGCGTCGCGGTCTGACTTGCGGTGGCCGGGTTCAAACCTGAGTCCGGCTTCCGGAGCGACGATTCAGTGCTCCGTCGCAGTGGCCGCCAGCCAACGCCTGATTTCCGCCCATGCCATGGGACGGCCGAGATGATAGCCCTGGATCTGATCGCATCCCATCTGCAGCAACAGGCCTTGAATCTCGGCGTTTTCGACACCCTCGGCAACAACCATAAGATTGAGGTTGTGAGCGAGCCCGATGGTGGATCGCACGATGCTGGCATCCTGTTCGTTCAGCAGCATGTCCTTGACGAACAGGCGGTCGATTTTCAAGGCATGAATAGGCAGCCGGCGCAGATAGGCAAGCGAAGAATAGCCCGTGCCAAAATCATCGATGGAAAGCGTCACGTGCAGCGCAGCCAGACGTTCCAGTCGAACGGCTGCGCCTTCCGGGTCATGCATCAGGGCGGTTTCGGTGATCTCGAGTTCGAGTTCGCCGGGCTGGGTTTCGAATTGCCGCAGCAACCCCTGAATCGCGTCCACGCACCGATCATCGACCAGGTTGCGCGCCGAAATGTTGACGGCCACCGTGAAGGGGTGGCCTTCCGCTTTCCACTGCCGCTGCTGCCCCAGCGCTTGCTGCAATACGGCAAGGGTCAGGGAATGGATGACATCGCTCACTTCGGCCAGGGGGATGAACTGGTCCGGGCTCAGCATTCCCAGGGTCGGGTGTTGCCAGCGGACCAGCGCCTCGAAACCGGTGATTCGCTGCTGCCCCAGATCGTATTTGGGCTGGTACTCGAGGCAGAGCTGGTTTTCCCGGATGGCATTTCCCAGATCAGCCATGATGGTCAGGCGTTCCGGCGAGTGCCTGTCGGTGGCTGCGTCATAGAAGGCGATGCCACCGCCGCGTGACTTGGCTTCATACATTGCGACATCGGCAGACCGCAATAATTCGTGGCTGTTGCTGCCATCCTGCGGAAAGAGGGCCACGCCGATACTGGCGTCGATCTCAAGCTTCATGGCATCGACTTCAAGCGGCTGCTTGATGGACCGGAGGACCGCGTGAGAAATCGTGCTGAGTGCGGCCGAGCCCTCGATGTTGCAGAGGAAAATGGCGAACTCGTCCCCGCCCAGGCGGCTGATCAGGGCCGGCCGTTGGTTGAGCGCGTTCTGGAGCAGCGGACCGATGGCCTGCAGAATCTTGTCGCCGATATGGTGCCCCAGGGTGTCATTGATTTCCTTGAAGCGATCCAGGTCGATCAGCATCAGGGCATGGTGACCCATCTTTGCGCCATTCTGGAGAAACTGATCCATTTCCCAGTGCAGGGCGTGGCGATTGAGCAAGCCGGTCAGGGAGTCGTGATGGGCGAGATACTCAAGCTTGGCCTCGGATTCCTTGCGCTCGCTGATGTCGCGCACGGTGGCCAGCAGGTGAGGTTTCCCGCCGATCTCCACCCTGTTGAGCGTGACCTCCACATCAAAGGATGTGCCGTCATAGCGGCGGTGCTGCCATTCGAACGTCTGGGATGTTCCCTGCAAGGCTTGGCTGATGATCTCCTGCGCTTTGTCCCTGGATGCGCGGCCGTCCGGCTGGAACTCGGGAGAAATCCGGTACGGCGGTTGGCCCAGAATCTGTTCGCGGGTGCAGCGGAACATTTTGAGGGTGGCCGGGTTGCACTCGATGAAGCGCTCGCCGTCCATCAGAAAAATGCTGTCGCCGGCGCTTTCGAACAGCGCGCGGTAGCGGGCATCACTGTCGCGCAATCGGGACTGGGCCTGCCTGTTTTCGGTGAGGTCGGCGGCGATGCCGAGGAAGCCCGTGATCGCGCCGGTCTGATCGTGCAAGGGCGTCACGGAAAGCCTTACGGGCAAACGCGAGCCATCCTTCCGGATGTACGTCCACTCCCGTTCTTCCGCCTGGCCAAGCCTGGGTTTGGCCACGAACACTTCAAAACCTGGCGCGATGGGGTGGCCCAGTTCCAGCGACAACTCGACCGCGCGGCGCGCGACTTCATCGGGGTCGTGAAGGATCGCGGGGGTGAGCTTGCCCACCACGTCCGTGGCACGGTAACCCAGCATGCGTTGGGCTGCCGCGTTGAAGCTCACGATGAGACCGTCGGTATCGGTCGAGATGATGCTGTATTCCGCACTGTCCAGAACGGTCTGTTGCCAGTCGGTCAGCTTGGCGACCTGGAGCGTGGCCCGTTGCTGTTGAGCGGCGGAACGACGATACGCCCATAGGCTGCCAAACATGTAGATGAACAGCAGCAGGGTTGGAGGGATCGATCGTTGAAGCCAATTGGTGACAACGACACCGCGAGGCACGAATGAGGCGGCAAGGAGCCCGAATTCGTCGACGCGCTCATAGGCCACATAGGAGTGACCATGGCGCCGCGGCAGGTACATGGGGATGAAGCCTTTTGCGCTTTCGAGTGCCTTGACCTGACGTAAGGTGTCGGGATGCGCGGGTTTTCCGTAGGCTTCAGCCATCGGCAAGTCCGGGAGCGGGTAAAAATGTTGCAGATATCCGTCGTGGCGCAGGAGCGCAATTTCCACGCGGGGTGGCACGGTGACATTGGTCCACGAAGCCGCTCCATGCTCGATCGGGTAGCCCGCGGTCATGACCGCCACGATTTTTCCCGTCGAGTCGTGAATGGGAACGCGAACCGGGCTGACCCAGCGCCCCAGGCTGGTCATGAAGTAGGGCCGCCCGACCTGAATGCGGTTCTGGGCGATGGCCTGAAAAAAACTGTCCCGGGTTTCCGGCATCGCGGCCAGATTGGGCAGCGGCGCATTGTTCTTCACGTTGCTCACCAGGACCAGTTGGCCGTCCGGCCGGGCCAGGCCGAATCCGGCAATTCCCGGCGCAATGGATTTCATGCGCTCGATCAGTTGCCGGCCATTCTCGGGCTGCTGCAGGGCACCTTGGGCCACCAGTTCGCCGCCGAGGCCGAGAAGCACCAGCTCGTGAGACTTCATGGTGGCGCGCAAGCCTTGAACCAGCATGGTGTTGATATGGGTCAGGCTGGTGTGTGCGTCGTTATAGGCATCCCGCCAGTTTTGCAGCAGGGCGGCCAAATAGGCGACCACCATGAACGAGGTGAAGATGATGAATAGACGACGCAACGCCCGGGGATCCCCGGTCACTGACAGCCTGTTGGAAATGTCGATGGCGCCAGCCATGTTTACCGGAGCCTGCCTTCCATCGACATTTTTGGCATGGATCGCTTTCTGGAATCAAAACCCTCAGCCAAGGGGCTGGGCCGGCC
>JAZBOA010000335.1:0-18460 GCA_036350935.1 Anderseniella sp.
ACCATCACGCAGGAGCCGCTGGCTGACCTGAAGGACGGCGAGATCCGCGTCGCCACGCAGTACATCTCGCTCGACCCAGCGATGCGCGGCTGGATGAACGATTCAAAATCCTACGTGCCGCCGGTGGGCATCGGCGAGACGATGCGCGCCTTCGCGGCCGGCACGGTCGAGGCCTCGCGCAACCCCAAGTTCAAGGAAGGCGACACGGTGTCCGGCCTGATCGGCGCGCAGTCCCACGCGGTGTCGGACGGGCAGAACGTGGTCAAGGCCGACACATCCCTTGCGCCGCTGCAGACGTGGGTCGGCGGGCTCGGCATGCCCGGCCTCACCGCCTACCTCGGCCTCACCTATGTGGGCGAGCCGAAGCAGGGCGAAACGCTGGTCGTCTCCGCCGCGTCCGGCGCGGTGGGGCAGGTGGTCGGGCAGATCGGCAAGATCTACGGTTGCCGCACGGTGGGCATTGCCGGCGGGCCGGACAAGTGCGCCGCGCTGACGTCCGGGTTCGGCTACGACGCTGCGGTGGACTACAAGGGCGGCTGGCTGGCCGATGACCTGAAGGCGGCGTGCCCGGACGGCATCGACGTCAATTTCGAGAACGTCGGCGGCGACATTCTCGACACCGTACTCGCCCAGATGAATTTCAAGGGCAGGGTGGCCATCTGCGGGCTGATCTCGGCCTACAACGCCACATCGCCGGTGCCGGGGCCGTACAATTTCCGCTCCATCCTGGTCAACCGGCTCAGGGTGCAGGGCTTCATCGTGTTCGACTTCATCAAGAAGTATCCGGAGGCCTACGAGAAGCTGGGCACCTGGTACAAGGAAGGCAAGCTGACCTTCAAGGAGGACGTGCGCGAGGGCGGTCTCGAGGCGTTTCCGGACGTGCTGAAGATGCTCTATACGGGCGAGAACTTCGGCAAGCTGATCCTCAAGGTATGAGGGCAACCCGGAAAGCGGGAATCTGTTTGCGGATACGTTGCGCGACAAGGAAGGAAGTCCATGGAGTATGATCCCGGCCGCGAAGCCTGTCCGCTGCCGTTCTCGCCGTTCAAGAGCTGCACGGTGCCGCGTCCCATCGGCTGGCTGTCGACGGTGAGCGCGGACGGGGTGGCCAATCTCGCCCCCTACAGCCAGTGGCAGAACCTGACCTTCGACCCGCCGATGGTGATGTTCGCCGCCAACCGCTACCCGGACGGCCGGCGCAAGGACACGGTGGTGAACGCGCAGGAAACCGGCTGGCTGGTGTGGAACATGGCGACATGGGCGCTTCGCGAGGCGGTGAACATATCGGCGATGGCGCTGGCGCCGGAGGAGGACGAGTTTATCCGCGCAGGGGTGAGCAAGGCAGCGTCGGTGCATTGCGCCGCGCCGCGGGTGGCGGAGTCGCCGGCGCACTTCGAGTGCCGGTACCTCTCGACGCATACGCTTGAGGGGGATTCGCCCGTCGGCACGGTGGATGTGGTGTTCGCCCGGGTCGAGCGCATCCACGTGGACGATGCCTTCATCGGCGCGGATGGAAAGCTGGATATCGCCAGGCTCGAGCCGATCGCGCGGATGGGCTACTACGACTACACGGTGGTGCGCGACGTTTTCGAAATGCGCATTCCGGGCGCGGGCGCAGAGGCGCTGGCGGGGCTCGAAGGAAAAGGGTGAACCCGGCCAGCGCGCACCCGGCAGTTACTTGCTGAGCGAGGCCAGGTAGGCGGCGACGTCCTTGCGCTGCTGCTCGTCCTTCAGCTTGAAGGCCATCTTTGAGGTGCCGCCGATATAGGCCTTCGGATCGGTCAGGTACCCGGCGATCTTGGCCTCGTCCCAGGCGCCGATCTCGGCGGCCTTGGCGCTCAGCGCATCGCCGTACTTGAAGCCTTCAACAGAGGCCGCCTGCCGCCCGACCACGCCTACCAGATGGGGACCGACCTTGTTCTTCTCCTCCGTCGCCGAATGGCAGGCCTGGCACTTCTTGAACACCTTTTCTCCGGCGGCCGCGTCGCCTTCCTGGGCATGGACAAGCTGGGGGGCCAGCGCCAGGGCGGCGGCGAACAGCACGGCGGACTTGAACTTCAACATGTTGTTTCCTTTCGGGGGGGCAAAAACGTGGGTGTGGCAATCAGATCGTGAGGGTGCGTTCAGGTGGCGGCCGGCAACATCAGCACCGCCATAAGCTGGACGCCTTCCCAGGTTTCGAGCATGGCAAGCCCCGCCGGGGCGAGCGGCAGCTTGCGGCGTAGGTGCTTGCGCAGCTTGGCGAGGCCCTGGCGCAGCGAGCTGACTTCCGCATCGCTCATGCCGCCCGTCAGGTCCTCGTGCAGCTGGCCGGGCAGCATGTCGAGCTGGGCCAGCGTGCTGCGGGCCTTGCTGGTGATGTCGAGCCGCAGCGCCCGGCGGTCACCCGGGCAGGGCATGCGCTGCACCATTTGCCGGGCCTGCAGCCGGTCGATCAGGCGGCCCACCGTGGCGGCGCCCAGCTTCATCTCGCGGGCAAGTTCCGTTTGCGTCAGGCCGGGGCGCGACTGGATATGCTGCAATGCCAGCCACTGCACCCGGGTCAGGTCGTGCGCCTTCAGGCGGCGGTCGATGTCGAGCCGCAGCATGTGCGCCACTTCGTGAACGAGGGTGCCGAGGAACGGGTCAGGCTTGGTCATGGGCCAGACAATGCTATGCATGCATATTATTGTCTAGAGCATCATCCGATCAGATTGAATTATATGATTGGATAAAGATGCTCGATTCCAAAGTGCTGGAGCAACTTCAGCCGTTCCAGGTGAACGGCCGTTGCTACAGTGGCATTGCTGCTCCTGCTGCTCCGCACACCCCCTTCCATCAGCCCGCCATAATTTTCCCGTCAGTGACGGGGTATGAAACGCTTCGCAAATCACTTTCTGAAGGCTGCCGCCGTGGCGGCGTTGTCCGCCATTGCCGCGGTTTCGCAGGCGCAGGCCCAGGACGCGCCGATTTCCGGCATCGACTGGCAGGTTGAGGACCGCTTCCGGTTTTTTGCTGACGTGGCCACCTTCGCCCCGCACCAGGCGGCGGCGGATGCCTTTGCCGCGCTCGACGCGCCGCGGGACGAGTTCGGCCGCAAGCGCATCGGCGCCGAATGGGTCGGGCCGGTGCTGTTCGCCGAGCGGCAGCTGGCGCAGGTGGCGCTGGAGGCGGGCCATGACGGCTGGGCGGCAAGGGCGTGGCTCGACACCGACGGCGCCTTCACCTGCTGGAGCCCCGGCCACCGGCGGGTGCGCGGCTCGTGCGTGGAGGACAAGGGTGAGGCGGGTTCGCGGCTGTTCCCGCGCCAGGTGCGCATCTCGGCGCGGCTCGGCGGCATGGGCGCTGCGCTGTTCGCCGGCAAGCAGTGCGCATGGTTCATCCACAGTGGCGGCGACCAGGACTGGCGGCGCGTCACCGAGGCCGGCTGCGCTGGTGCTGCGGTGCTGACGGTGCCGGTCAACGCCCAGTTCTCGCTGCTCGCCCAGGTGCTCGACCCGGCCAGCCCCGGCGGCGTGATGACCCAGGTCACCTCCGTCTACCAGGAGGTCAAGGGACGCGTGGTCATCGGGCTGGGCGACAGCTATGGCTCGGGCGAGGGCAACCCGGATTACCCGGCCAACTATTCGAAGAGCCGGACGGTGGCCGGCACCTTGCGGCCGTTGCCGACCAGTCTGCCGCGCTGGCTTGACCCGGCCTGCCACCGCTCGGTCTATTCACACCAGCAGCGCATCGCCATGCAGCTGGCGGCGGAGAACCGGCAGTCGGTCGTGTCATACCTGGGCTATGCCTGTTCCGGCGCCACCATTCCCGACATCGTCGAGGGCACCGATACCGAGACCGCGCATGTCGAGCCGGTGTCACAGGCATCCCTGCGCGATGCGGGCGTGCGCAAGGGAGTAAGTACCGTACTGGCCCAGGCCGGCTGGTCGCAACTTGATCATGCGGTGCGCGACCTGTGCGCCGACGAGGGCGCGGCCACGGCGGAACGGCCGCTGAAGGCATGTGCGCAGTGGCGGGCCAAGCCTGACCTGGTGCTGCTCAGCGTGGGCGGCAACGACATCGGCTTCGCCAACGTGGTGAAGTGGGCGATGGCCGGCACGGCGGTGGCCAAGGTGCGCTTCCTGTCGGGGGCGGAAAAACCCGAGACCATGCTGGCGCGGGCGCAGGGCAAGGCCGATCTGGCCAACTGCTCCAATGACACGGCCGGCCGGCAGTGCCGGTTGTCGAACCGCTATGCCTCGCTGGCGGTGGCGATCGAGAACCGGCTTGGCCTGCTGGACCGCAGCAAGGTGGTCACCGGTCCGTACCCCGACCCGATGTCGTCGGAAACCGGGTTGATGTGCGGCGCCGGGCCGGTCAATGCAGGCGCCGACTCAGAGCATTTCGTCTCCACCACCGACGAGCGGCTGCGGCGGCTGCAGGGCGCGCTGTTCGAGGGCAAGAACCTCACCAACGCCATGAAGCAGGCGGTGTCGCGTACGGGGTGGACGTGGACCGACTCGCTGTCATGGGCGGGCGCGTTCGACCGGCGCGGGGTGTGCGCGGTGGCGGGCGCTCCGGCTGATGCGCTGGCGCACCTGCAACTGGTTAACGGCGAATGGCAGCCGGTTGCGCCATCGGCCATGCGGGCCTATGCCAGCCGCCAGCGCTGGTTCCGCACCTTCAACGACTCCATCCTGACGCAGTTCTACGTGACGCGGGTGGAGCAGCTGTCGCGCAATCCGCGCCAGCCGGTGGACTATCACTACCAGGCCGGTATCTCCGGATACTTTCACCCCACGGCGGAAGGCCAGGCGGTGATGGCGGACATGCTGCTCAATGCGGCGCGCTGCCGGCTGTGGGGCGGGTGCTAGCGCACAAGGCCATTGGCCGACATGAAGCGTTCGAACAGGCCGTGGCTGAGCCGCGTCAGCCGGGGCTCTTCCTTGCTCATGCGGGCGGTGAAGGCGGCGTAGCTGCCGGGCTGGCCGCTGGCCTCGTCCATGGCGGTCTGCCATTGCGGAATCCAGCCGTGCACGGTGGGCAGGTCCCATTCATGGTGGAACTGGGTGGAAAAGGCGTGGCCGTCCACCGCCAGCATCTGTACCGCGCACTTGTCCGATGACGCGAGAACGGTAGCAGCGGCAGGCGCACGGCTAACCTCAGCCTCGTGCCACTGGGTGACCGGGGTTGCGCCACTGAACGTGTTGAACACCCGGCAGGCGGCCGTATCGCCGGAGAACGTCACCGAGGAAACGCCCACTTCCTTGTGGTCCGCCAGGCCAACCTCGCCACCCATGGCGTCCGCCAGCAACTGGTGGCCCAGGCACAGGCCCACATAGGGTTTCGCCTGCACGCCCACCCAGTCCGCGATGATGGCTTTCTCCTCGACAAGCCAGGGATGCCTGTCCTCTTCCCAGACCTGCTGTGCGCCACCGAGCACCACCAGCACGTCGGCGCACGACAGGGCAGCAGCAGACGGCGCCTCGCCATGCTGCCAGTCGTGGAACGACACGTCGAAGCCGAGACCGCGCAGCAGGGCCGGATAGAGCCCGCCGGTGTCTTCCTTCATGTGGCGGAAAATGAGAGCGCGTCTGGTCATTCAGGGGAGGGAATTGAACTGTCGAGGCGCGCAGCATACGCCCGGCGCGGCTGATCCGGCAAGGTGTCATCCAGCCGGGTCTGCGGGCAGATGTCGCCGATCTTCTTCCACGAGGTGTTGTTCTGGTTCATCTCGCAGCGGCGAAGCGCGCCGCGGATGCACATGACGCTGCCGATGTCGAAATACTCGCCATACAACCGGCAGCGGCAGTTGGGATCGGCCAGCACCGGGGCACTGCCTGCGCCGGCGACGCAAGCGGCAACAGTGATGCCTGTCAGCCATCGCCACATGACCGTCAGTATACACGGCCCGCGCCGCGATGGCGAGCAACCGGTTGCGCTACAGCAGCTGCAGTTCGGTGGCCTGCTGGCCGCGGCCGCGCCGGTCGTCCTGCAGCTCGTAGCTGAGCTTCATGCCCTCGGTGACCTCGGGAATGCCGGCGGCCTGCACGGCGGTGATGTGAACGAAGATGTCCTTCGAGCCGTCCTCGGGCTTGATGAACCCGTAGCCCTTGGAGGTGTTGAAGAACTTGACGGTGCCGGTATGCCGCATGGGAAGAAAGCCCTCAGTTGAATGCCAGTCAACGACGCCTCATGATAGCGGCCCAAATGGCAATTTGGTGACGCGGAAACCAAACGCGCAATGTTCAGTTGAGCCGCGCCGGGCGCGGCGCTAGATTTTGACGCATGAGAACTCCAGTGGCATATCTCGCCCTCGCGCTGGCCGCCGCCGTGGCGTTGACGGCAGCCCCCACCGGCGCCGCCGCCAAGCCCACGGTGAAGGTGCAGACGCAGCACTACCGGGTGGACGGGGCGGACGCGGGCGCCATCGTGCGCTCGATGATGGGCCAGCACCAGCTGCTGGGCGGCCACGGCCGGGTGGGCCGCACCAAGATGACCCGCAAGATCGACTGGGAGTTCGACTCCCGTCCCGGCGCGTGCCGGATCAAGCGGCACACGGTGCGCCTCGACTTCCTGACGCAACTGCCGCGCCACGTGTCCGAAAAGCGCCTCGACGCCACCTTGCGCAAGCACTGGCGCGGCTTCGCCCAGCGGGTGAAGTGGCACGAGGCGCAGCACCGCAAGATCTGGCTCGACTGCGCCCGCCAGGCCGAGCGGCAGGTGAACGCGGCGCGGGCGGGCAACTGCGCCGAGCTGGTGAAGAAGCTCGAGCGCATCTACGACAGCATCAACGCCGCCTGCGACAAGCGCCACGCCGAGTTCGACCGGATCGAGACGGCGAAGCTGTCGAAGCATCCGCTGATCCGGGCGAGCGTGAAGCGGTAGTAGGAAGTGGGGCGAAGCTTCCCTCCCCTTGATGGGGAGGGACCGAGGGTGGGGTGAAACAAGTGGCTTGAACCCGCCTGGCACCCCCACCCCCGACCCCTCCCCACAAGGGGCAGGGGAGTTGCGTTGCGCGGCGGACGCGCGTACATGCACGCCATGAACGATACACCCGAGCTTCCCATCCGCGCCGGCATCATTCCGGTCACCCCGTTCCAGCAGAACTGCACGCTGCTGTGGTGCACGAAAACCATGGACGGCGTCATCATCGATCCCGGCGGCGACGTGGCCAACATCCGCTCGGCCATAGCCCAGACCGGCATGAAACCCACCGGCATCTGGCTGACCCACGGCCACATCGACCATGCCGGCGGCGTGGCGGAACTGGTCGAGCACATCAAGGTGCCGGTGACCGGGCCGCACCAGGACGACGCCTTCCTGCTGGGGGGCCTGGCGGAACAGGGCCGCGAGTACGGCTTTGCGGCGCGCAACTGCACGCCGGACCGCTGGCTGGACGAGGGCGACACGGTGCGCGTCGGCGAGGTGGAGTTCGCGGTGCGCCACTGCCCGGGCCACTCGCCGGGGCACGTGGTGTTCCTCAACGAGGCGCTGAAGTTCGGCCTCGTCGGCGACGTGCTGTTCCAGGGCTCCATCGGGCGCACCGACTTCGAGTATGGCGACCATGACGCGCTGATCTCCGCCATCAGGGAAAAGCTGTTGCCGCTGCCGGACGACTTCACCTTCATCTGCGGCCACGGCCCCGCCAGCACCATCGGCGCGGAACGGCGGAGCAATCCGTTTCTTCGGTGAGCGAGCAGGGAGCAGGGCTTCTTCCCTCCCCTTGATGGGGAGGGACCGAGGGTGGGGTGAAGCCACTCGCTCATCGGTCTGCAACCCCCACCCCCAAACCCTCCCCACAAGGGGGAGGGGAGTTGCCGGGTGAGGGTGGGAGCAACACGGCACCACTTTTCCTCCATTTGTCATCCCCCGGCTTGACCGGGGGACCCAGTAATCGCTGCCCCATCCTCGTCATTCCGGCGCACGCCGGAATCCATGCCCCTCCGCCTTCCTCCGCCTTCCGCACCCCTGCATCCCTCGGGCTTGATCCCCGCCTTCGCGAGGACAGGCCCGAGGGTCCAGGAGCAGATGGGTCCTCGGGTCGCGGGGGTGCCGCCCTTGCCCGAGGAAGGCGGTTGAAGTTTGAGACCCCCCACGCCAAACCGCCATCCGCATGTCTGCCTCCCTCCGTGGCAGGGCAAGAATTTGCGTCCAGCAAATTCGCGAGCCCGTGAACGGACGCAGGCACGGAGGTGCCTGCGGAAAGGAAAAAACTGGTCTCGTGAGGCTGGGGGGAGTTGGCAGCATGGCAAGGCGCCCGCCCAGCCTGAAAAGGCCAGCGTTGTGCTCAAGACCAGGAAACACGGGCCACTCAGCGTCGCACCGGTTGTTTGTAATATGTAGGCGCTTCACTGAGCGGCCCGTCCGCAGGCGACTGCACCTTTCCGCTCTCTCCGGACCCGCTTTTGGCAGCATCCAGGTTGTGTATTACGCGATCCTTCCGGACCGGGTCGGTGTCAGGTGCCCGGCAACGAGCGGCGCGGGCGTTACTCCGCACATCATTGCCGAAGCCGGCGGCCTTGCCCCGGAGACAGAAACGCTAGCTGCCTCTTCCTGCCGGGGAAGATGGGAGCAATATAGTCCTATAGGAATAAATTGTCAACACTGTTTTGCGATCTTGTCCTTTTCACCCTTAGGTATTACCTTTAAGGAAAAGGATGCAACGGTGATCAAGAGCTTCCGCTGCAAGCAGACTGAAAAGCTGTTTGCCGATCAGTCTGTGCGGCGGTTCAGGGCATTCGAGCGCCCTGGCCGCCGCAAGCTGCTCATGTTGAATGCTGCCGCGCAACTCTCCGATCTGCTGGTGCCGCCGGGAAACCGTCTGGAAGCATTGAGTGGCGACCGGGTTGGGCAACACAGCATCCGGATAAATGGACAATGGCGCATTTGCTTCGAGTGGCGTGACAACCACGCCTACGAAGTCGAGATTGCAGATTACCACTGAAAGGATACTTCACATGGCTGCCCTTGACGCAATACCGCCCGGCGAAATCCTGCTGACCGAATTCATGGAACCGATGGGGGTGAGCCGCAACGCATTGGCCCAGGCAACGGCCATGCCGCTGAGTTCGATCAGCAAGATAGTGTCCGGACAACGCGCAATCACCGCTGAAAGCGCCGTACGGCTGGCGGCGGCGTTCGGCACTTCTGATGCGTTCTGGATGAACCTGCAGGCCGACTATGACCTGCGCCGCGTGGACCGGGAAAAGGTCCGGCGCGAGGTGAAGGCAGTGGGGTGAGGGCTATAGTCCGAAAAGGTCAGACGCACGTGTCAACCGGCGGACAACGATTTCCATTGCAACAAGGCATCCAGCAATTCGTTCGAAAGTCCTCTGCGCGACACAAAACAGTTATGTGGCACGTCAATGCTGATTGCATTCCAAACAAGCGACCCATCGTGTTCGTCCAAACCCCTCACCAAATTTAAAACGGTATTCCCGTGCTGGTAAGTTTCATCGGCATCATCACCGATACCAAACCGCAAACTCTGCGATCGCTTGTGCAAATCGTCCCCTTTGGGAACTTCCCTTTTTAACTCCAGAACACGGGCACGCTCAATCAGTTGAAAAACGTCTTCAAGCCCAGCATTATGCCACCGTTCTTTGAACAATGAATTTTGAAAAATTCTTTGCCGTATAAGTCTCATGCGCTCGTAACATAATGAAAGCCAAGCTGTAGAAAGCGTTGTATAGAGCTCAAATGCGAACAAGCTGCTATCTGAGGTTGCTTTCGCAAGCCCAACTGTTTCCTTTTCCAACGCACACAAAAAACAGTCCAATCGACCCAAGACCTGAATGTCAGATACCAGAATATGGTCGCCAGGGGCGATCCTTCCCAAGCCAAAAGAAACTTCGAGCCATTTCTGGTTTCTGTCTTGCTGTCGAATATAGGCACCTTCGGCATACGCACCAGTCACTGCCTCCAGGATTGACACAAAAGAGCTCTCTACTTCAGAAGTCATAAATCCATACCGGTGCGAGTTGCTGCGTAACTGTTACATGGTTTTCGAGGCGATCAACTATCATCCTCCGGCTTGCCCCCAACTGTCATCCCCCGGCTTGACCCAGGGATGACATTGTAAGGGTAGGGAGCGCGGCGGACTTACCCCACCCCCTTGCCTCCGCGCTATGCTGACCGTTCCCGTCGTCGCCCCACACTGCCAACCTGCGAAAGGGCCAGCCATGACCTTGCTCGACACGCCCACGTCCCATGACCTGCGCCACATCCTGATCGTCGGCGCGGGTTCCGGCCTGTCCGCCAGCGTGGCCCGGCGGTTTCACGCGGAAGGGCTAGCCGTGTCGCTGGCGGCGCGCGGCACCGGCAAGCTGGCGGGCCTGGTGGAGGAGCTCGACGCCGAGGTTTACCCCTGCGATGCGTCGGACGCGGAGCAGGTGGACACGCTGTTCGCCAGCCTCGACAAGGCGGCCGCCGGGGCGCCGGACGTGGTGGTCTACAACCCGTCCGCCCGGGTGCGCGGCTCGATCACCGAGCTCAACCCGGACGACGTGCGCCATGCGCTGATGGTGACCGGCTTCGGCGGTTTCCTGGTGGCGCGGGCGGCGGCGCGGCGCATGGTGGCGGCGGGCAGGGGGGTGATGATCTTCACCGGCGCGTCGGCCTCGGTGAAGGGCTATGCGCTGTCCGCGCCGTTCGCCATGGGCAAGTTCGCGCTGCGCGGGCTGGCGCAATCGCTGGCGCGCGAGCTGCAGCCCAAGGGCGTGCACGTCGCGCACGTGAACATTGACGGCGGCATCGAGAACCCCGCCCGCGAGGGCCGGGCGTCACCGCCGGACCAGCCGGACAGCATGCTCTCGCCCGACGCCATTGCCGGTCATTACTGGCACCTGGCCACGCAGCACCGCTCGGCCTGGACGTTCGAGAGCGAACTCAGGCCGTGGCTTGAGAGGTTCTGAGCCCTCACGCGCATCATCCGGCCGGAGTGGAACGAGGACCGGCAAGATGATGCGGCAGGACTGCACTCAATCGAAATAGTCGTCGGGCAGCGATTCCCTGACCGGCAGCGGCAGGATCCAGTTGGCCCGGTTCTCCGGCTTGTCGGTCTGCAGGATGAACTCGATGCCCAGCCGGAAGGTGTCGCGCCAGGCGACGCGGGCCGGGCGGCGGTACGAATCGCCGTCCACCACCAGCAGCAGTTCATCGCCCACGTCGTCGGCCCACTCGACCTCGACCAACGCGCCGGTGCGCGACTGGTTGAGCACCAGGCAGGGCTCGGTGAAGTTGCCGCACGGGCTGATCAGCATGCCGAACTGCTTGCACTCGAGCCGCCTGGCGGCGCGCTGGTGCTGCGGTTTCTTGCCGTCTCCGAACATGGCCATGGTCAAATCCTCCCCAGATTCTTCAATTGCCGGTTACTTGCTGGCGGCGGCCGGAAACACCCAGCCGTCCGCCTCGTTGCTGGCGTCCGCGCCGGTCAGGAAACTCACCGCCACCGCGGCCTCGGTGCGCCACACGACGCGCGCCGGGCGGCGGTGCTGCTCGCCGTCGATCAGCAAAACCAGTTGCCGGTCAATGGCCTGCGGCCGCTCGACCATCAGCAGTGCGCCCGCTTCCGACAGGTTGCCCACCACGCAGGCCTCGCGCCGGAGCCCGTCATGGCTGAGCGCAAAGCCGCTGCGCAGGCCGCCCGTGCGCGGCTGGCTGCGCCGTTCTCCCTCAGCTCCCAGAATGTCCATCTCGCCTCCTCAAGCAAACATGCTGCCGCCCGTTGTCCCGGACCTTGTCATGCTGAGGCTAGCAAGCCCGGGTGACCGTGCGTTTAAGCGGGCCGTTCAAATTGAAAACATCTCCGGCCGATGGCCGGGCCGGTGCATGGCGTTCCGCAGGGTGGAAGCGGCAATCGAACCGCGCCGCGGTTCATGCTCATCTGCGCCGCAAGGTTGGTATACCACATGCCAGATTTCGGGTGACAGCCGCCGGTTTCCGTTTACAAAACGCCGCAGGGCATTGACGGATGGCGCGCCAGAGGCGAGTTAGGTACGACAACCACAAGAACGGGCGAGGAGCGGGGATGCTGCAGAAGCTGGGTCTGTTTGTTGCGCTTTGCGCGGCCTGGATGCTGTGGTCGGGCTATTTCAAGCCGCTGCTGCTGGGCCTCGGGCTGGTGTCCGTGCTGGCCTGCGTCTACCTGTCCATGCGCATGCGCCGCACTGACGGCGAGGGCCCGGGCTTCTCCATCATCGACCACATCCTGCAACTGTCCACCTACTGGCCGTGGCTGCTGGTCGAGATCGCCAAGTCGAACATCGACGTGGCGAAGATCGTGCTGGCGCCGAAGATCGACGTCGACCCGGTGATGATCCGGGTGAAGGCGACCCAGGTGAGCGGTCTCGGCAAGGTCATCTACGGAAACTCCATCACGCTGACGCCGGGCACCATCACCGTGGACATGGAGGGTGACCAGGTAATCGTTCACGCGCTGACCCAGGCCACCGCGGACGGTGTGCGCGAAGGCGGGATGGACCGCCGCGTGACGGCGCTGGAAAGGTGACCGGGCAATGATGATGGAATGGGTCTATTTCGGCGCCTGCGTCGGCATCCTCGTCACCATGACGCTGGCGGTGGTGCGCGGGCTGATCGGCCCGACCATTTTCGACCGGGTGCTGGCGGTGAACATGTTCGGCACCAAGACGGTGCTGTTCCTGGCCGTCGTGTCCTACCTGTCGGGCCGTCCCGACTTTCTCGACCTGGCATTGGCCTACGCGCTGATCAACTTCATCGGCGTGCTGGCGGTGCTGCTGTTCTTCCAGTCGCGCGAGGTGCGCCGCGCCGCCGAAGCCGAGAAGGAGGCGGGCAAGTAATGGACCTCGCGCTCGACATCATCTCCGCCATCCTGCTGGCCGCCGGCACCTTCTTCGTGTTCGCCGGCGGCGTGGGCGTCATGCGCATGCCCGACTTCTACACCCGCATGCACGCTGCCTCGCTGACCGACACCGGCGGCGCCGCGCTGATCATCGCCGGCCTGCTGCTGCAGGGCGGGCTGACGCTGGCCCCGGTCAAGCTGCTGGCCATCTTCCTGTTCCTGTTCCTCACCTCGCCAACCGCCTCCTACGCGCTTGTCAACGCCGCGCTGCTGTCCGGCCTGAAGCCGAGGGCGCGCAATGAAACCGGCGCCCCGCTGCCCGAGGGTGAGGCCCTCCAGCCTGTAACACGCCTGGGCAAGCGCGGCACCAACACGCCGCAGGACAACACCGGCAAGGCGGCTGCGAAGCAGCCCGCGGCGAAGAAGGCGGCTGCGAAGAAGCCCGCGGAGAAAAAGCCGGCGGCGAATAAGAAGGCGGCAAAAAAATCATGATGACCATCGTCTTCTCGCTGTTTCTGCTGACCATGCTGGTGCTGGTTGCCGTCGCCATCCTTCGCACCGAAAACCTGTTCACCGCGGTCATGCTGTCGGGCATCTTCTCGCTGCTCATGGCGGCCAACTTCTTCGTGCTCGACGCCGCCGACGTGGCGCTGACCGAAGCGGTCATCGGCGCCGGCATCTCCACCGTGCTGTTCCTTGGCGCGCTGGCGCTGACGTCAGAAAAGGACCGTTCGCCGCCGGTTGGCTCATGGGTGCCGCTGATCTCCGCAAGCGCCCTGGGCGCGGTCATCATCTATGCGGTCATGCAGGCCCCGCGGCTGGGCGACCCCAACGCCGTCGTCCACAATCACGTGGCGCCCTGGTACCTGGAAAAGACCCCGGAACTGATCGACGTGCCCAACGTGGTCACCGCCGTGCTGGCGTCGTTCCGCGGCTACGATACGCTGGGCGAGGTGTTCGTGGTGTTCATCGCGTGCATGGGCGTGATGTCGCTGCTGGGCCGGGTGCGCCCGCGCAAGGACTCGATCAAGCTGACCGAGTATGAAGAGCGCAGCCGCAACTTGCGCCATCACCTGATCCCGCGCATCGTTGGCAAGATGCTGGTGCCGTTCATCGTGCTGTTCGGCCTGTACGTGCAGTTCCACGGCGACTTCGGCCCAGGCGGCGGCTTCCAGGCCGGCGGCCTGATCGCAGCCGGCATCATCCTGTATTCGCTGCTCGAGGGCGACTGGCGTGGCCGCGAACTGGTGCCTGAATGGTTCACCAGCCTGATGGTGGCAATGGGTGCGCTGCTCTATGCGGGCGTCGGTGTCGTCTGCATGCTCAAGGGCGGCCACTTCCTCAATTATTCGGTGCTGTTCGAAGACCCGATCAAGGGCCAGCACATCGGCATCCTGCTGGTCGAACTGGGCGTCGGATTGACCGTGACCGGCGTGATGATCACCGTGTTCCATGCCTTTGCGCGCCGGGGGGTCCGCTGATGGAACTGCTGGGCCTTTACAACTACTTCGTATTCGCCGTGCTGCTTATGGTGGGGCTGTACTGCATCCTTGCGCGCACCAACATCATCAAGTCGCTCATCGGCCTGACGATCTTCCAGGGTGCGGTGTTCCTGCTTTACATCTCCATGGACAAGATCGATGGCGGCACCGGCCCGATCATCCTCGAAGGCGCGCCGGCTGACACCATCTACGCCAACCCGCTGCCACAGGTGCTCATCCTGACGGCCATCGTCGTGGGCATCTCGACCACCGCGCTCGGCCTTGCCGTGGCAGTGCGCATCCGCGAGGCCTACGGCACCATCGAAGAAGACGAAATCCAGGAAATGGACCGCGAACAGTGACATTGCACGATCAGCTTCCCGCCTTGCTCGTCGTGGTGCCGCTGGTCACGGCCCCGATTGCCTATCTGCTGCGCGCGCACGGCCTGCCGTGGGCTGCGGCAGTGGCCGCCAACGTGACCGCCTTCATCATCGCCTGTGCGCTGGCGGCAACCGTGTACGGCGGCGAGACCATCATCTATGAAATGGGCGGCTGGCCCGCGCCTTACGGCATCGTGCTGCACATCGACGCCCTGTCGGCCTTGATGGCCATGCTGGTTACGGGAGCGTCCGCCGCGGCGCTGATTTTCGGGGCCAAGAGCCTGGCCGACGAGGTGGGCGAGGAAATCGCACCGTCATTCTTTGCTGCGTGGATACTCTGCACCGCCGGCCTGACCGGCATGGTGATCACCGGCGACGCCTTCAACATCTTCGTGTTCATGGAGATCTCGTCGCTGTCGACGTACATCCTTGTTTCCGCCGGGCCTGACCGGCGCGCGCTCGTGGCCACCTACCGCTACATCGTCATGGGCACCATCGGCGCGACCTTGTACCTGATCGGTGTCGGCTTCCTGTACATGGCGACAGGTTCGTTGAACACCGTAGACATCGCCGCCCGCATCGGCGACGTGACCGAGGTGCGGCTGCTGCTGGTGGCGGCCGGCTTCATCACCGTGGGCCTGGCGCTGAAGGCGGCGATCTTCCCGCTCCACTCGTGGATGCCCAACGCCTATACCTTCGCGCCGAACGTGGTCACGGTGTTCATCGCCGCCGCCTCGGCCAAGGTGTCGCTCTACGTGCTGATCCGCATCGACTACGCCATTTTCTACAAGAACATCCCCAACCATGAACTGCAGCTGGCCCTGCTGCTGGTGCCGATGGGCATTCTGGCGCTGTTTGCAGGCTCCATGCTGGCCATCTACGAGAAGAACCTGAAGCGGCTGCTGGCATATTCGTCGGTCGCGCAAGTCGGCTACATCGCGCTCGGTATCTCCATGGCGTCGGTGTCAGGTCTGACGGCTGCAATCGTGCACATGTTCAACCACGGCCTGATCAAGGGCGGCATGTTCATGGCGGTGGCCTGCCTGGCGCTGCGCTATCGCAGCGTGAACATCGCCAACCTGGCCGGTGCGGGCAGGGCGATGCCGTGGACCATGGCGGCCTTTGTCATTGGCGGCCTCGGCCTGATCGGCGTGCCGCTGACGCCCGGCTTCATATCGAAGTGGTACCTGGTGCTGGGCGCGCTGGAGAAGGGCGGGCTTGGCGCGGTGCTGGTCGCCGCCATCCTGCTGTCGTCGCTGCTGGCGGTCATCTATGTGTGGAAGGTCGTCGAGGTGGCCTATTTCAAGGAGCCGCGCGCCAACGCCGTGCCGGTGGAGCGCGAAGCGCCGCTGGTCATGCTGATCCCGACCTGGATCGTGGTGCTGGCCGGATTGTGGATCGCCATCGACAGCTCGATGCCGGTGACCATGGCGACGCTGGGCGCCGAAACGCTGCTGGGGGCACGCTAAGAGATGTTCACCGAATCCCAGACCATCCTGCTTGCCCTGGTCATACCGTTCATCGGCGCGTTCGGCGTTGCGCTGGCGGGCCGCTGGCCGAATGTGCGCGAAACCGTGACGTTGACCACCGCTGTGCTGCTGGCAGTCAACGTGTGGAGCCTGCTGCCGGCGGTGTATGCGGGCGGGCGGCCCGAACTGCACCTTGTGGAAATGCTGCCCGGCCTGTCAATCGCCTTCAAGGTCGAGCCGCTGGGCATGCTGTTTGCCGCACTTGCATCCGGCCTGTGGATCGTCAACTCGGTCTACTCGATCGGCTACATGCGCGGCAACAACGAGCAGAACCAGACCCGCTTCTATACCTGCTTCCCGATCGCGCTGATGGCGGCAATGGGCATTGCCTTTTCGGGCAACTTGCTGACGCTGTTCATCTTCTATGAAGTGCTGACCATCTCGACCTATCCGCTTGTGGCGCACAAGGGCGACCAGGCCACCATCCGTTCTGCCCGCGTCTACATGGGCATCCTGCTCGGCACCTCCATCGGCCTGCTGCTGCCGGCGATGATCTGGACCTACTCGCTGGCCGGCACCCTGGACTTTACCCCCGGCGGCATCCTCGAAGGCAGGATTGCCGAGCCGCTCCTCGCCGTGCTGTTGCTGATGTACGCCATCGGCATCGGCAAGGCGGCGCTG
The DNA here is from genome assembly GCA_036350935.1 of Anderseniella sp. GTDB lineage: Bacteria > Pseudomonadota > Alphaproteobacteria > Rhizobiales > Aestuariivirgaceae > Anderseniella. Next base: position 16,796 of record JAZBOA010000335.1, read on the forward strand.
ATGCCGATCCACCGCTGGCTGCCTGCCGCCATGGTGGCGCCGACGCCAGTGTCGGCATTGCTGCACGCAGTTGCGGTGGTGAAGGCCGGCGTGTTCACCATCACCAAGGTGTTCGTCTACATCTTCGGCATCGACTTCCTGTTTGCGCAGCCCAGCCACAAGCTGGTGATCTGGCTTGCCTGTTTCACCATCGTGGTGTCGAGCTTCATTGCGCTGAGGCAGACCAACCTCAAGCGGCTGCTGGCCTACTCGACCATCGGCCAGCTCAGCTACGTGGTGCTGGCGGCGTCGATCCTGAAGCCGCTGTCGGAAGTGGGTGCGTCGATGCACATGATGGCGCATGCCTTTGGCAAGATCACCCTGTTCTTCGCGGCCGGCGCCATCTACGTCGCTTCCAAGAAGACCGACATTACCGAAATGCACGGTATTGGCCGGCGCATGCCGTGGACCATGGCGGCGTTTGCGGTTGGCGCGGTGTCGATGATCGGCATGCCACCCACCGCCGGCTTCATCTCCAAGTGGTACATTCTCGGCGGCGCCATCCAGGATGACAACTATCTCGCCCTCGCCACGCTGGTGGTCTCGACGCTTCTCAACGCGGCCTACTTCCTGCCGTTCGTCTTCGCCGCCTTCCTGTACAAGGAAAACGTGCCGCCGAAGAAGGAGCATGGCGAGGCGCCCTGGCCGATGGTCGCCGCGCTGACGCTGACGGCGTTGCTGACCTTCGGCTTCTTCCTGTTCCACCAGCCGATTGCCGACCTTGAAGCCCAGATATTGCTGAAGTGACCGACATGGCCCAGAAACCTGAACAACCCGAACAGCATCCCGGCCACGATCACTGGCTGGTGCGGCCGGAGAACATCCGCAAGATGTGGATCTGGTCGTCCGTCGTACTCGGGCTGACGCTGGTGGCGGAGCTGGTGGCGGGCTCGGCAGGCCATCTCGGCGGGCCTGACCAGTGGTTCGGCTTCCCGGCGATATTCGGTTTCCTGTCCTGCTGCGCCATGGTTTTCGGCGCCAAGGCGCTGGGCATGATCCTGAAGCGGAAGGACGATTACTATGATCTTTGAATCGTTTCCGCCCGCACTGATCCTGCTGACCGCCGCGCTGCTGGCTGTCATCGCCCGGCCTACGGCGCGCACCATCATCCTGCTGCTGGCGCCGTTGCTCACCTTGTGGGCGATCTGGTCGCTGCCTGACGGGGTGCTGCTGACAACCCGCTTTCTTGGCTACGCCATCGAACCTCTTGAGGTGTCGCCGGTCAGGCGCATGTTCGCTACCGTGTTCACCATCATGGTGTTCGTGGGCGTACTGTTCTCGTTCAAGACGGCCAAGACGGCCGAACTGGGCGCAGCCACCGCCTATGCGTCGGGCGCGGTGGGCGTGTCGTTCGCCGGCGACCTGATCACCCTGTTCATCTGGTGGGAGATGATGGCCATCTTCTCCACCATCGTGATCTGGTGCGGCGGCACCGAGGCCGCGCGCCGGGCCGGCATCCGCTATGCCATGATGCACATCCTGTCGGGCGTGATGCTGAAGATCGGCATTGAGGGCGTCTACGTCCACACCGGATCGCTCGACATCGTGGCGCTGCAGGCCGTCAACCTCAACATCTTCGCGCTGCAGCCGGTGGACATCGATATCTGGCTGGTCCTTGCGGGCATC
>JAZBOA010000336.1:0-21016 GCA_036350935.1 Anderseniella sp.
CATCAGGAAGACGCGATCTTCCTGGATAGTCTTCCAGATCTCTGCGATCGTGGCGTTGCGCTTGTCGAGATCGGTATCGGTTGCCAGCGACTGGATCTTGGCATCGAGATCAGGGTTCTTGTAGCGCGAGCCGTTCCAGCCACCGCGTCCCTCTGCCGGGCTATGAACCAGGAAGTCGAACACGTACTGGCTGTCGAAGGTCGGCACGCCCCAACCCAGCAGGTAGAAATCAACCTGGCTGTTCTGGATCGCAGGGAAATGGATCGTCCGCGACTGGCTGACCAGGTTCGCCTTGATGCCGATCCGTCCCAGCATGCCCACAAAGGCCTGACAGATCGCCTCATCGTTGATGTAGCGGTCGTTCGGGCAGTGCAGGTCGACCGCGAAGCCATCGGGATAGCCGGCCTCGGTCATGAGAGCCTTGGCAGCGTCATAATCGGGTGCGCTGTAGGCATCAAGCGCGGGGTCATGGCCGTTCACGAAGGGCGGTACGTTCTGCGCGCCGGGGACCGACTGGCCGCGCATCACCACCTGGCGGATGGCATCACGGTCCAGCGCCAGTGCCATTGCCTCGCGCACCTGCGGCTTCTTGAAGGGGTTGTCGCCCTGCAGCGAGATGAGGCTGTCGGACGACATGTCGTAGGAGAAGAAGATCGTCCGGTTCTCGGCGCCCGTGGTCACGGCAATTCCGGGCGTGCCGGACAGGCGCTCGATGTCCTGCACCGGCACGTCCTGGACGAAATCAACCTCGCCCGACAGCAGCGCCGCAACGCGGGTCGCTGCTTCCTTGATCGGGGTGTAGATGATCTCGGTTACCGCCGAGGCCGCGTCCCAGTGGTTGGGGTTCAGGGCCAGCACCGTGCGCACCTCGGGATCGCGCGAGACCAGCGTATAGGGTCCGGTTCCGTTGGTGTTGCGGACGGTGAACTTCTCTTCGCCGGCCTTGAAGTCCTGCGGTGTCTGGACGCTGTTCGCCTCGATCCAGCCCTTGTCCATGATGAAGAAGTTGGTGAGGTTCTGGACATAGAGCGGGCTGGGCCCGGTCATCTTGATATGGACGGTGTAGTCGTCCACCGCCTCGGCACTGGCGACAGCGGTGTGTAGGCCCTTGAAGTCGGAGGTTTCGGAGGTCACCCGCGTCACCGACGCCACCACGTCCTCGGCGGTGAAGCTGGCGCCGTCGTGGAATTTCACGCCTTCACGCAACTTGAACACCCAGACGGCCGGATCATCCGGGTGGATGAACCACTCCGTGGCCAGGCGCGGCTCCAGCGAGCCGTCGGTGGCACGGCCAACCAGCGTTTCATAGATGTGGTGCAGCAAGGTCGACGTCGGACCTTCGTTGGCCGAATGCGGGTCGAGTGTCAGGGCGTCGCCCACACGCGCCCAGCGAAGCGTCTCGGCGCTGGCGGTTGCAGCGGCGAGCATGGTGGTCGCCAGCAATGTGGCGAGGAACAACTTGGTCCGTTTCATAGGTACCCTCCCAGGGCAACTTTTGACTTACGTATCTTGTCCGCCTGCCGGCCAGGCAGTGTCACCTGCGCTCGTGCGGATCACCGCATCAAAGCACCTTTCAGGCAAGTTGACTACCGGGCGGAATAAATATGAGCACAGAGAATGCATGATGCATGACAGCGCGTTCATCAGGCAAAGGGCAGTCAGCGGATCGCAAGGCGGGTTCCTTCATTCATGCATGCCGCGTGGAGGCAGACAAGAGCTGCGCCCATGGCCGCCGTCACGGGGAGTTGTCCGGTTCCAGCCGCGCTACGGAACTGCGAACCCGCAGTTCAAAATCGATGTTGCGTGCGACCGGGGCGGGAGCCTCGCCGGTCTCCATCAGGCTGATCAGCGTATCAACCGCTACCGTGCCGATCTGCCGCGCCGGCATCCGCACGGTGGTCAGGCCAGGGTAAAGATGCGCAGAACTGCCGAAGTCGCCTATGCCGGCAATCGACAACCCGCCCGGGATCGGGATTCCCCGCGCCTGGCAGGCGAAATAGGCGCCATGGGCAATGATGTCGTTGCCGCAGATCAGCGCCGTCGGACGGTCCGCACTTTCCAGCAGGGCGGATACCAGGTTGCGCGCCGCGCCCACGTCATAGGGGCAGTTGATGATGCGGTGAGGCGGCAACTCGATGCCCGCCGAGGCGAGCCGTTGCAACACGCCGTCACGGCGGTCACGGGCCCGGTCATTGGAGGTCAGATCCGGAAACAGCAGGGCAATGTCGGTGTGTCCCTGCCCGACGACGTGATCAGCGATCGTCCAGGCCGCAGCCCGGTTGTCGGCGCCCACGCAGGGGGTGTTCAGATCTGCCCGGTAGTTCCACACATGAACCAGCGGTATGTCGCGCTGCTGCAGCATGTTCACCGAAACCGGGTCATGGTCGAAACCAACCAGCGCCATGCCGTCGATGCGCCGTTCCAGCAACGACCTGACGATGGCGGCTTCGAGCTCCAGGTCATAGCCGTGCGCCGCGATCAGCAAGGTGCGGTCGAAGTCCCTCAGCCGGCTGGAGAACGCCTGTATGAGCTCCGAGAAGATCGCATTGTCTATCGTCGGCACCACCAGCCCGACCGTGCCGGAGAACCGGTTGTGCAGGCTGCCGGCCGCCCGGTTGCGAATGTAGCCAAGCTCATGGGCGGCCTTCTCGATGCGTTCCCGGGTTGGCGCGCGAACGATCGACGGCTGGCTGAACGCCCGCGAAACGGTGGCGATGGACACGCCCGCGCGCGCCGCCACTTCGACGATGCCCGGTGCACCCTTTCTTGATCTGCGCCTTCTCATGGCTTGAGGCTGGCACAGAATGAAAACGTTTGCATGATCGTTTTCATTGCCTAGCCTTTAACGTAAGAACCGGAAATCAGGTCCGGTTGTGGCCACAAGAAGCCACCATGGGAAATGGAAACGCAGGGGCGCCCGAATGGAGTTCCTTGGTTATTTTGGCGGTGTGTTCGAGCCGGTAGCATTCATGCTGCTGCTGGGCGGCACCATCGGCGGGCTGATACTGGGCGCAACGCCCGGCCTGTCGCCCACCATGGCGGTTGCACTGCTCATTCCGTTCACCTTCCAGCTTGAACCGACGCAGGGGCTGATCCTGCTCGGCGCGGCCTATACTTCGACGATTGCCGGCGGTGCGGTCAGCGCCATCCTGCTGAAGATACCGGGCGCACCGGCCAACATCGCCACCGCGCTCGACGGCCACGAGATGGCGCGCAACGGCCAGGGCGCAAAGGCCCTGCACATGTCGTTCATGGCATCCGGCGTGGGCGGGGTGCTTGGCGTGCTGCTGCTGATCTTCCTGACGCCGGTGCTGGCCAAATGGGCCCTGGCGTTCGGACCTTCACACCTGTTCTGGATGGCCATTCTCGGGGTCACGGTCATCGGTTCGCTGGACTCCAAGTCCTTCGTCAAGGGTTTGCTGTCAGGGTGCCTCGGCCTGTGGCTGTCGATGATCGGTTACGACGACATCCAGGGCGCGCAACGCTTCATCTTCCATGACGCACTGACCGGCGGCATCAACATCATTGCCGCGCTGATCGGCATCTTCGCCATTCCCCAGGTGATCGAGATGTTCGCCAAGGGCCGCGTCCCGAGCTCCATCTCGTCGCTGGCCGTGGAGAAGCAATCGCTGATGGCCTCGCTGCGCGAGACGTTCATGTACAAGCGGGCGCTGGCCATCGGCACCGTGTGCGGCGCCATCATCGGGCTCATTCCCGGGGTGGGCGGTCAGATTGCCGGGTTGCTGGCCTATGACCAGTCGCGCAAGTTCTCGCCGGACCGGGACAAGTTCGGAACCGGCCACCCGGAGGGCGTCATCGCCGCCGAGAGCGCAAACAACGCCATGGTGGGCCCGTCACTGGTACCGCTGCTGACGCTGTCCATCCCCGGCAGCCCGACTGCCGCCGTGCTGCTTGGCGGCCTGCTTATCCACGGCATCTTCCCGGGCACCGACCTGTTCGACAATCATCCGCAGGTGGCCTGGACGTTCATCAACTCGATGCTTATCGGCCAGATCCTGATGGTGGCGTTCGGCATCTTGATTGCCAGCTGGGCGGCTCGGGTTGCCAAGGTGCCCACGCCGATCATGGCGGGTGCGGTGCTGGTGCTGTCGCTGTTCGGCTCATACTCGATCCAGCAATCGATGGGTGACGTCTACATCATGCTGGTGCTGGGCCTCGGCATGTTCTTCCTCGAGAAGTTCGGCTTCTCCGCCGCGCCGCTGGTGCTTGGCCTCATTCTCGGCCCCATCGCCGAGGCCAACTTCATCCAGGGCAGCATGATTGCAAATGCCGGAGACGGGGTTGCCGCCTATTTCCTCACCGGGACGCTGAACCTGCTACTGATCGCAATGGTGCTGGCTTCCATGGCCTACAGCTTCTGGGCAACGATGATCCACGAACCCCGCCGCGCCGCCAGCCAGGCTGCACAGACCAAGTCGGAGGCTGCCGAATGACCACCTCCACCCGCCGTCTGCAACATCTGGTTCCGGCCTCGCTGGTGCTTGCGCTCGCTGCCACTGTCACCTGGCTCAGCTTCACCCGCGAACCGGCCGGCGCCTTCCTGTTCCCGCGGATCATTTCCGTGGTCATGCTTGGGCTTGCGGGATGGAACTTCGCGCGTGCGGCCCTGGGGCTTGCTCGCGTGGGCACCGGGCTTTCGACGGGACTGCTGATCCGGATGGCTCCGGGCGCCGCAGTGACGCTGGTATACGTGTTCTTCGCCGCCAAATGGCTCGGCTTTTATGTTGCATCATGGCTGGCGTTCGCCGCCATCTACTCGCTGTACGACCCGGCATCGCATTCGTCTGCCGCGGCGTGGGCCAGGCGCCTGCTGGTGCCGGCCGGCTTCATGCTCATCATATACCTGTTGTTCAATACGCTTTTGAAAGTGCAAACGCCGAGAGGCATCTTCTTCTGATCCGCACTCGAGCGCGGAGCAGAAAAACCAAAGGGAGGAAGCAGATGAAGAGACTGTTCAAGGCATTGGCCATAACGGCGCTGGCCATTACCGCAAGCTTCGGCGCTGCCAAGGCTGAAGGTTACCCCGACCGGCCGATCTCGGTAATGGTGTCCTACGGCGCCGGCGGCGCCACCGACTTCCAGGCTCGCATCGTCACCATGATGTCTGGCGAAGAAGGTTTTCTGGGACAGCCCATGGTCATCATCAACAAGCCAGGCGCGGGTGGCCGCGTCGGCTGGAACTGGCTGGCCACAGAAGCCGAGGCTGACGGCTACACGCTCGGCGTCTACAACATTCCGCACTTCATCGCCCAGTCGATCGAGGGCGGCGTCAAGTATTCCGCAGACAGCTTCGAGCCGATTGCCAACTGGGGAACCGACCCCGCCGTGGTCATCGTGCCAAAGGACAGCCCCTACAACACCATCCAGGAGCTGATCGAGTACGCCAAGGCCAATCCCGGCAAGGTGACGCTTTCCGGCGCAGGGCTGTTCGTCGGCCATCACATCGCCGCCCTGCAGATCGAGAAGGCCGCTGGCGTGACGCTCGCCTACATCCCGACCAAGGGTGGCGGCGCTGCGGCCATGAAGGCGGTGATCGCGGGTGAAGTGACCGGCGGCATCAACAACCTGTCCGATGCTTTCCGGGCCCGGGAAGGCGGGAACGTAAAGATTCTTGCCATCGCCGACAACGAGCGCGACAAGGACTTTCTGCCTGACGTGCCGACATTGAAGGAAGCCGGCTATGACGTGGATGACAGCTCGGTGAACTTCCGCGGCATCATGGCCCCGAAAGGCACGCCGCCGGAAGTGATCGAAAAGCTGGCCAAGGCCATGCCGGAGATGTTCGCGCACAAGAATGTCGCCACGCAGATGAAGGCGGGCGGATCGCCGATCAAGATCATGAACCGCGAAGAGGTCGCAAAGATGTGGGCCGACCGCCAGACCTACCTGGCCGACCTTCTGAAAGACCTGAAGAAGCAGTAGCCTTACAACTGGACGCATGAAATCTGCGGCGGAGAGGTGAACAGGCCTCTCCGCCGCGCCTCAAGGGAACAAGACAAATGAATGTCGCCGCCGCCCAGGCCGCTTCGGACCAGCACGAAGAAGCCATCGTCGACAACCTCGTGGCGCGCGCCCGCGCTGCCCAGAGACGCTTCGAGAAAGGCGCAACGCAAGAACGCTACGACATGGCCGCGCTGGCAGCCGCGTGGGCGCTGATGCAGCCTGATCGCAACGCCGAACTGGCAGCCATGGCCGTCGAGACCACCGGCCTTGGCAATGTGAAGGACAAGATCACCAAGAACCACCGCAAGACGCTCGGGCTGCTGCGCGACATCCGGGACGGGAAGAGCCATGGCATCATCAGTGATGATCCGGTCACCGGCATCACGAAGATCGCGAGGCCCATCGGCGTTATCGGCGCCGTGGTGCCGTCTACCAATCCGGTGGCGACGCCGGCCAACAACGTCATCAACGCGCTCAAGTGCGGCAACGCCATCATCCTGTCACCCTCGCCAAAGGGAGCCGAGGTCTGCGAACGCCTGCTGGATTACATCCACTCCGAGTTCGACAAGGCCGGACTTGAGCACGACCTGGTGCAGATGGTTCCGGCGCCGGTGTCGAAGGTCAAGGCCCAGCGGTTGATGGAAACAACCGACCTGCTCGTGGTTACAGGCAGCCAGGATAATGTGCGCCGCGCGTACTCGTCCGGCACGCCGGCCATTGGCGTGGGTGCCGGCAACGTCACGGTGATCGTCGACGAGACGGCAGATCTCGCTGATGCCGCGAGGAAGATCGCCGCGTCCAAGTGTTTCGACAACGCCACCTCGTGTTCATCGGAGAACGTACTGGTGGTAGCAGGCGAAGTGTATGACGCCTTCATGGCCGAGCTGACGGCAGCGGGCGGACGCATGCTGCAGGGAGCCGAGGCGGAGAAGCTGAAGACTGCGCTTTTCCAGGGCGGCAAGCTCAACCGCCACATGATCGCCCATGACATCGGCCAGGTGATCGATGTGGCCGGGGTCAACGTGGACAATGCAGACACCGCCCGGTTCCTCGCCATTCCCGGTGAAGGCATCGGGCCCGACTATCCCGAATCCGGCGAGAAGCTTTCACTGGTTCTGACGGTCTACCGGGCTGCTGACTTTGCCGGCGCCAAGGCGCTGGCAGCGCGCGTGCTGACCCACCAGGGCGCAGGTCATTCCATCGGCATTCATACGTCGGATGACGCCCGTGCGATGGAGCTGGGGCTCGAAATGCCCACCTGCCGGGTGATCGTGAACCAGGCCCATTGTTTCGCCACGGGCGGTTCATTCGACAATGGCATGCCGTTCTCGCTGTCCATGGGCTGCGGCTCATGGGGCGGCAACTCGATTGACGACAACCTGCACTGGCGCCACTTCATGAACACCACCAAGGTGGTGCGCACCATCCCGGTCAATGAACCCGCGGTCGAGGACATTTTTGGCGGCTACTGGAAACGGGTGGGCAAATGAACGAGGCCGGTTCAACGCAGCTGCAGCAAACCGGAATGCTATCCATTCGCGCCCTGATCGACCTGCGGGCTGATACAACCCCCGACGCTGCGTATCTGATCGATCCGGCCGGTGGCGTCACGACAACCTATGCACACCTGCGCGAGCGCACTGCCGCGGTGGCAGCTGCCCTTGCCCGGCACGGACTGCCGCCGGGCAGCAAGGTTGCCTATGCCATGACCAACTGCCCCGATACGGCCTGCATAATTCTTGGCATCATGTACGCGGGATGCACGGCCACGGCCATCAACCTGGTGGCAGGCAACGACACCATCTCCTACGTGCTCGGTCATTCAGGCGCCAAGCTTGCCTTCGTGCAGCCGCACACCCGCGAACTCGTGGAGCAGGCGTTACAGACGAGCGACGGCAAGCCGCAATTGCTGGAGGTGAGCCCGGCACTGTTCGAAGTTGCGCCGTCAGGCAGTGAACCGGCAGCCGTGAACAGCGATGACGACGGGCTGCTGATGTATACCTCCGGCACCACCGGGCGGCCCAAGGGCGTGGTGCTGCGCCAGTCGAGCCTGCTGGCCGGCGGCATGAATGCGGCTATTGCCCACCAGCTCACCCCGGAAGACCGGGCGATGTGCGTGCTGCCGCTCTATCACATCAACGGGCTGTGCGTGACGGTGTTCGGACCGCTGGTGTCCGGGGGCAGCGTGGTCATGCCCGCAAAGTTCTCGGTGTCAAGCTTCTGGCAGATCATCGAGCAATACGACTGCACCTGGTTCTCGGTGGTGCCGACTCAGATCTCCTACCTGCTGCACGACACCGCAACAGATCCGGCGGAGGTGCGGGCGCTGCACCGCCTCCGGTTCGGACGCTCGGCGTCAGCGCCGCTGGCGACGGAGGTTCAGGAAGCCTTCGAGGCCCGGTTCGGCGTTCCCATCGTCGAGACCATGGGGCTCACCGAAACTGCTGCCCAGATACTCTCCAACCCGTTGCCGCCCGGCGTGCGCAAGATCGGCTCGCCCGGCGTGGCGGTTGGCAACGAGGTGATCATCGCCGACACCGGGCAGCGCGAGGTGGCGCGAGGAACCGAAGGCGAGGTGCTGGTGCGCGGAGCCAACGTAATGCGTCTCTATCTGGACAATGAAGAGGCCACTTCCCAGGCGCTTACCGCCGACGGCTGGCTGCGCACCGGCGACCTGGGCCGGATGGACGAGGACGGGTACGTGTTCATCACCGGCCGGCTGAAGGAACTGATCATCAAGGGTGGTGAGAACATTGCCCCGCGCGAGGTGGACGAAGCGCTCTATGCCCATCCGGAGGTTATCGAGGCGGCCGCCTTTGCTTGTGCCTGCAAGCACTATGGACAAAGGGTCGAGGCGGGCGTTGCCCTGCGCGAAGGCGCGACCGTCACGGAACAGGAGCTGGTCGATCTCTGCAAGCGCAAGATCGGCAGCTTCAAGTCTCCCGACCGCATCCACTTCTTTGCCGAATTGCCCAAGGGACCTTCCGGCAAGATCCAGCGCCGCAAGCTGCAGGAGCTCTTTGGCGGGTAAAGTTGCCGTGGCACCAGAAAATAATGCTGTGGGCGATGCACCGGCCAGCTTGATGAAGCAATGAGTCCGGACAAGGATCATCACCGTTCAAGCCAACAGGGAACGGGGTGGACCTTGATGAAGTCAGGAAATCTCAAGCTGGCCCGCGCCGGCTATTTTCTCATTGCCGTTGCCGTCATATTCCTTGGCGCCATGATGTTGCTCGCGCCACAATCCACCGACCCGGTCGAGCTGATGCGGATTGCCGGTCAGGCGGCAGGCGTGGCTGGCGGCGTTGGCCTTGCGCTCATCATAACGGATTATCTGCGCCGCCGGAAAGCCTGACCACCTGGACTGGCATTGCAAGGCTCAGGAGACCGGGCGTCCGCGCGAGCGGCTGCCATATCCAAGCACAAGCAAGGCCAGCAAGAGGGCCAGGACTGCCGCGGCCAGGAATGGTGCTGCCGGGAGCCATGACGGGGCCGAGCCCGGGTTTGACCAGCGGTCCGTATAGGTCAGATCAATCGCGGCCAGGCAGGCGCCATAGCCGGCAAGTCCGCCACCGTCACGATGGCGGACACGGCAACGAATACGGCCAGAAACCGGATAGCCTTCAATGGCAAGCTGCCTTCTGATTGTGCCCCTGCCAGAGGGAGCCCGGGCACATTACCAGACTTCGCCAGGAGACCGGAAGGACGATGTGAAAGCCGGTCTACTTGGTGCCGAACATGCGGTCGCCTGCATCGCCCAGGCCCGGTACGATGTAGCCGTGGTCGTTGAGGTGGCTGTCGATGGCGGCGGTGAAAACAGGAACGTCCGGGTGGGCTTCACGCAGGTGAGCTATGCCTTCGGGCGCGGCGAGCAGGCAGACGAAGCGGATGTCCTTGGCACCGGCCTGCTTCAACCGGCTGATGGCGGCGGACACCGAGTTGCCCGTCGCCAGCATCGGGTCGACCAGCACCACCGGGCGGTGCTCGATGTCGTCCGGCAGCTTCAGGTAATACTCCACCGCCGCAAGCGTGGAGGGATCGCGGTAGAGGCCGATATGGCCGACGCGGGCAGACGGCACCAAGTCCATCATTCCCGACAGCAGGCCGTTGCCGGCCCGCAGGATCGACACGAAACACAGCTTCTTGCCAGCCAGGAAGGGCGCTTCCATTTCGGTGATGGGCGTCTCGATCTTGCGAGTCTCCAGCGGCAGGTCATGCAGGACCTCGTATGCCAGCAGCAGCGAGATCTCGTTCAGCAGCTTGCGGAATACAGCCGACGGCGTCTCCTTGTCACGCATCAGGGAAAGTTTGTGCAGAACAAGGGGGTGGTCGATAACCGTAACATGCTGAGTCATCTGGATTGCCTCACTTTCAACTAGAATACAGACCCGTCGGAGACGATGACGATGGGTGGTGCGCCACCGCTGCGCAACTGGCTGGCGATGCGCCGCCCGGCCGCCCAGGTGCCGCCTTCAAGCACCGAGGCCAATGGCAACTGCGCGTCCGTCTTGCCCAGCCGCTCACGCACCAGCTTCGCCACCTCGTCCAGCAGCGCAACAGTGAGCGCGCGCCACTCCACCACCAGTTCGCTCGACGGCTGTTGCGGCCGTTCCGACTCAACCGGGTCGCGCAGGGCAATCACCCCGGTATCGATGAAAAGTCCGCCATTGCGATACTCGGCAAGCCCGGTCAGCGCATCCTGCCCGGTGATCTCGAGCCCCAGCCTTTGCATTGGCTCGAACAGCGAGTAACTCAGCCACTGGCTCAATTTGTGAAACGGCACCAGCCCCTGCGGCGCATGCGGATGCGGCCAGGTATCGCCGAGATTGAGGCCTGCCATCTGCTGGCGGCCCGGCCAGATCGGCCCCAGTGCCTCAAGCAGGGTGATAAGGATGGTGCGCGCTGCCAGCTTTCCGCCATGGGCTTGCGCCTGCAGGTGATCTGCGATCCTGCCAAGCCGCGCGCCCTCGAAGAGGTCCGGATTTGACGCCACTGCCTGCCCCAGCCGGGCGATCAGCGCCGCCCTGCCCTCCAGCCCCTCAAGCGGATTGTCAGCCGTGACCTGGAAGCCGCTGGCAAGCAGGCCAGCGTCAAACGCTGCAAGCCTGCCGGGGGCGAATGCGCCTGCCATGAACATGTCGAGGCTGGCCAGAGCGAGGCCTTCCGAGCGGGCGTACGTCTGGCCGGTCCTGGCATCCTGGTAGCGCCAGGCAGGCCCGGCGCCTGCATCGAGCAGGACCGATATGATGGCAAGCTCACACTCGGTTCGCGCGCGCTCCTGCGGATCGCCCAGGCTGGCATCGGCATGGGCGGCCCAGCGGTCTTCGCCGTCAAACACGAAGTGCCGCCAACGGGCGTGCGGGGGCACGTCAAGCGAGGGGTAATTGGTGCGGATGACATCGCACACGAGGTCAGCAGCCGCCGGCAACTTTTCCGGATGCACGGTGAAGTGCGCGAGCTTGCCATCCAGCCCCGCCTCAAGCAGTGCGCGAGATTGCGCCCGCACGGCTTCCGGCGTCAGCAGCCAGCGCGCAGTCTCTGCCTCAGTACTTGTCAAGCGTGCGCCCTTGCGGCTTCGACAGGTCGCCAACCACCTTCACCGTATCATCGACGTAATAGCCGGCCGCCTTTTTGGCATCCATCTCCACGCTGGCGTCTGCAGGAATGAGTTCGTCGGGAATCGGCACCCGGCTCATGATCTCGATGCCTTGTGACGCCATGGCGTCGAACTTCATGTTCGACATGGAAATCCAGCGGTGGATTCGCCTGATGCCGAGCCAGTGGAACACGTCCGGCATCAGGTCCTGGAAGCGCATGTCCTGTACGCCGGCCACGCACTCGGTCTTCTCGAAGTAGGCAGCGGCGGTGTCGCCAGCCGGGTTGCGCTTGCGGGCGTTGTAGACGAGGAACTTGACCACCTCGCCCAGCGCGCGGCCTTCCTTGCGGTTGTAGACGATAAGGCCGGCGCCGTCCTTCTGGGCCGACTTCACGCACTCCTCGATGCCGTGGGTCAGGTAAGGACGGCAGGTGCAGATGTCGGAGCCGAACACGTCCGAGCCGTTGCACTCGTCGTGCACCCGGCAGGCCACCTCCCGCTCGCCGTCCCACAGGGCTTCCACCTCACCGAAGATGTAAAGCGTGATGTTGCCGATCGGCGGCAGGAAAACCTTCAGGTCCGAACGCGTGACCAGCTCCGGGAACATGTGGCCGGTGTACTCGAACAGCGCCCGGCGCAGGTCGCCCTCCTTGATGCCAAGACGCGCGGCCAGGCCCGGCAGGTACCACACCGGCTCGATGGCCGCCTTGGTGACGGATGCCTCGCCGGTTTCCAGCAGCACCTTGCCGTCGGGCTTCACGCGGCCGGCGCGAATGGCCTCGCGCATTTCCGGCATCTGGATGCGCGCCCTGGTGATGGCGATGGTGGGGCGGATGTCGTAACCCGCCTTGAGTTCGTCTGCGAACTCGTCAGCCACCATGTGCCCCCACGGATCAATGGATACAATTCTGGTTGGGTCGAACCATTGCCCGAACGGCCCGATGGCGACGGGCGACGAGGTGTTGGTGAGGTCCGGCCGGTGGATCGGGTCCAGCTTTCCTGCGGCAATGGCGAGCGCGCGGTAAAGCCCGTATGCGCCGGAATGAACGCCGACCACGTTGCGCTGCTCGGGCTTGTTCATGCTGCCGATCACCGGCCCGCGCTCTTTGGCGCTCCTGGCGCCCCAGTTGATCGCCGGGCTTTTTGAAGCGCCCCTTGGCGGGTGCGAAGTCAGCACGATGTGCTTCGTCTCAGACATGGATGATCACCTGTCACCGTCCATCGGAAGCAATTGAGGATGCTTGAATTTCGTGTGGCCGTCTAGGGTCCACGCACCAGCGGCATTTGCAGGAGGTGATCGGCTAATCCTCGGCGATGTCCTCGTTCCAGAGCTCCGGCTTCTCGGCGATGAACCTGGTCATCAGCGCGATGCAATCCGGATCATCGGCAACGATCACTTCGACGCCCTTCGAGCGCAGGAACTCCTCGTTGCCGCCGAAGGTGGCGTTCTCGCCGATCACCACACGCGGGATGCCGAACTGGATGATGGTGCCGGTGCACATCATGCACGGCGACAGCGAGGTATAGATGGTCATGTCGCGATAGGACTTCTGCCGGCCGGCCTTCCTCAGCGCATCCATTTCGCCATGCGCAATCGGGTCGCCCTTCTGGACGCGCTGGTTGCGGCCCCTGGACACCAGCTCGCCGCCACGGGCCAGCACCGAGCCAATCGGGCAGCCACCCTCGTCATAGCCGGCCTTTGCCTCTTCGTAGGCCAGGCGCAGAAATTTCCGGTCGGTCTCGCTCAGCATCCTCATCCCCTCACTTCAGAACCGGGCCATTGTAATAGGGCAGCTTCTCGACACGTGGCGACCATGTGCCCGCCTTGCGCAATGTATCCATGTGATCGGCGATGTCTTCAAGGCGGGCAAACCAGACGTTCCTGGTTTTCATGGTTTCCTCGATCCATTTCTCCACCAGCCGCCAGCGGGCCAGCCTGCCGGTGAGAAACGGATGCACGATCAGCATGAAGAAGCCACCCGCCTCATAGGCCGCCTCGAACTCTTCCCAGAACGCCTGCAAGCCCTCGGACGGGGCTTTCACCGGCATCATGTAGCCAATCTCGGCATAGTGGGCGAATGGCGGCCAGTCGTCGGTGCCCCAGTGCACCGGCATCTCGTAAAGCTCGCCCCTGTCCGTCTGCATAAGGTAGGGAATGTCGTCGGCCATCAGCGAGCTTTCGTACCTGAAGCCGTGTTCCACCAGCAGGTCGATGACGGTCTGGTTGACGTTGTAGACCGGGGCGCGATAGCCGCGCGGCTTCAAGCCGGCGACCTTCATGTGCACGTCCAGCGCGCGCTCGAACCACATGCGCTGGCTATCTTTCGTCTCGATCGGGTCTTCGTGCAGGTAGCCATGGTGGCCGATCTCGTGGCCGCCCTTGAGGATCATCTCGACGGTGTCCGGATATTGCTCCATGCACCAGGCCGGAATGAAGAACGACTGCTTGATCCCCATCCGCTCATATGTATCGAGAATGCGCGGGACGGCGACGGTCGGGCCATAGCGGCCCATGGTAATCGGGTAGAGCCGGTCGTGCGCGTCCTGCGGCTTCGAGATATGGATAAGGCTGTCGGCGTCCATGTCGAAGGTGATGGCGCAGGCGCACTTTGCGCCGTTGGGCCATGGAACGGGATTGCGGATCATCGGGTTACCTTTCCGTCAGCAGATGTGCGCTTGTTGCAGGCCAGCTCAGCCACAGCGCATTGGCGGATTTCAGGTCCAGCGTTGCAAGCTCGCGCTCCTGCACCTGCACCTTGAACTCGGTGCCGTCGGCAGCTTCGAGGAAGAGGGTGACAACCGAGCCTATGAATTCTTCGGAGATGAGCCTTGCCTCGACCACGTTCTCGGCTTTCGGTTTCGATGCGGTCAGCCTGACAAGGTCCGCCGAGATCACGAAGGTCGCGTCGCTGCCCGGCTCCGGCAGAACATCGGCGGTGACGGCGAAGCTGCCGGATGGAGACTTGATGACGGCCTTGCCGCCGGAGGCCGACTTCACCTCGCCGGTGATGATGTTGTTGCGGCCGACGAACTCGGCCACGAAGCGGTTGGCCGGCGCGCGATAGATGTCCTTGGGCTGGCCTACCTGGGCGACTTCTCCCTTTGACATGATGACCACCCGGTCGGCCATGGCGAAGGCTTCCGACTGCGAGTGCGTGACATAGACGAAGGTGATGCCAAGTTCGCGCTGCAGGTTGGTGAGTACCGACTGCATCCGGATCACCAGGTGGGCGTCAAGCGCGGACAGCGGTTCGTCCAGCAGGAGGATCTGGGGCTCCGTGACCAGTGATCGCGCCAGCGCCACGCGCTGCTTCTGGCCACCCGAGAGCGTCGCAATATCGCGCTCTGCAAATTCGGACATGCCCAGCCGGTCAAGCCAAGCAAGCGCCTTGCCACGCCGGGTCGCGGCATCGAACCCGCGCATCCTCAGGCCGAACTCGACGTTCTCGCGCGCGTTCAGAAACGGAAACAGCGCCAGCGATTGCCACACCATGGGGGTGTCGCGCTCGTGCGGCTTGACCTCGTTCATCACCCGGCCGGCGAGGCGGATTTCGCCCTCGCTCGGGCTTTCCAGGCCAGCAAGCATCCGCAATGTCGTGGTCTTGCCGCAGCCGGACGGGCCCATGATGGCGACGAACTCGCCCTTGCCGATCTCAAGGTTCATGCGCTTGACAGCAACGAAATCGCCGAACCGCTTGACCACGTTGTCGAACACCAGCAGCGGTTCGCTCATGTTTCAGCCCCCTGTTTCATGCCCCTGGCAGCGCGTGCAATGAACAGCAATTGCGCCGCCACCACCAGCGTCATCGACGTCAGGAAGACGAAGGTGCCGATGGCGTTGACCTGCGGGTCGATGTTACCGGTGACGATTTCAAGGATCACCACCGGTACTGTCTTGTTGAGGCCGGACACGAACCAGGCGATGGCGAATTCGTCGAACGACACGGCGGCGCACAGGCAGGCGGCGGAAACGATGGCCGGCTTGCAGAACGGCAGCACGACATGGCGCATGGTGGCCCACTCCGACGCGCCGAGATTCCAGGCAGCCGCCTCAAGGTTGTCGTCCATCTGGCTGAGCCTGAGCCGGATGATGGCCATGGCAAACGGTGCGGTGAGCACGGTGTGGGCGGCAATGATCGACCATACCTGGCCGGAGGCGCCGATGCGTGAGAACCACGCCAGCATGGCAAGCGCCATGATGATCAGCGGAATGGTCGGCGGCAGCAGGATGAGCGCGAGGTACGCCCCCTTGAAGCGGAAGTTGTACCGGTAGTCGGAATAGGCGGTGCAGAAACCGAGGAAGGTGGCGAGGATCGACGTGGATACCGCCACGATGATGCTGGTCCATGCCGCCTGCCAGACATCCCGATCGGCCAGGATGGTCTCGTACCATTGCGTTGAGAACTCGCCGAGGGGAATGGTGGGGAAGCGCTGCGAGTTGAACGAGAAGATCAGCGAGAAGATGATTGGCGTGAACACGAACACGAACACCACGCCGACCCAGGCGCGCAGGAACCAGGTCAAGCCGCGCTCCAGTGTCATGTGCGGCCCCGCTTGCGATAGGCGGCGGTCAGGGCCGCATAGGCGACGGCGAACAGCGTCACCATCATCACCACGGCAACCACGGCGGCGCGCGGCCACTGCTGGCCCGACTTGGTGGTATCGATGATCAGGATGGGCAGCGTTGGCGGTTTCGATCCGCCCAGATAGTAAGGCGCCACGAAGTCGCCGAACGACAGGATGAAACAGAAAAGTGCTGCAATGATCAGACCCGTCTTCGCCAGCGGGATGACGACGCGCCAGACGGCGGCGAACGGCTTGCAGCCGAGATTCTGAGCAGCCTCGACGAGGCGGGTGTCAATGTTCGACAACGCAAAGGTCTGCAGGATGACCACCAGCGGCAAGGTCAGCGTCATGTAGCCGACCAGGGTGCCGAACTTTGTGTTGAGCATCGTGTAGGGCCCGAGGCCCAGATAGCCCAGGAAGGCGTTGATGACACCACTTTCCGCCAGGATCACGTACCATGCAAACGTCCGCACCAGGTAGCTGGTGAAGAACGGAATGATAAGCAAGAAGATGGCCCATCGGCGCACATTGTCTGACACCTTGAAGGCCAGCGCATAAGCCGCGGGAAACGCGATGACCATGGCCACGATGGTGGACAGGCTGGCAAGGCCAAGGGTCAGCAGGTAGCTGTCCCAGAAGTAGCCGCGGCCCAGCATCCGCTCCCAGTTGGTGAACTCGAATGCCTCGACCATGCGGTAGTTCTTCACCACGAAGAACGACATGGCGAGCATGAACAGCAGCGGGCCGACAAAGAAGATGAGTTGCCAGACGATGATGGGCAACCGCCAGGTCATGGCGTACAGGTCGAAGCTTTTCTTCTTTGCCGGTAAGGTCATTCTGACGCCTTGACGTCTGGGTCCCGGCACAGGGCCGGGACACAGGTGTTTTGGTCAGCCTGGGGTGCCCCGGAGACGTTCCGGGGCCCAGTCAAATCAGGCGTTCTTGTATTCGGACCAGAAGTCGTTCCAGTCCTCGAGGCTTTGCTGCTTGGGGATGTCGCGATAATGGATGCGGCCTTCCTTGATCAGCGTGATCGGATCGTTCGGCATGCCATCGACCTGGCCGGTGCGCTCGGCTTCCTTCTTGTCCACTTCGTTCAGCCTGGCGCGGCCAGCCTTGGTGATGGCGAAGCCCGGGTAGGCCGCCATCTGGGCCGACTTCACCTGGCCGTCCGGCGACAGCATGTACTGGATGAACTTCTTGACGATCTCCTGCTTTTCCGAGCCCTTGCCGATGCAGTAGCTCTCGGTCCACTGGATGCCGCCTTCCTTCGGCACCACGGACGCAACCGGTGCGCCGTCCTTCTCCAGCACGCCGGTGATCCAGTCGCCGATGCCGCACATGGCCTGCATCTCGCCGTTCTTGAGGCTGTTGAAAGTGCCGCCGTAATCGAAGAAGCCGCCGGCCTGCGGGCGCAGGCTCATGGTGGTTTCCTTCACCGCCGCCCACTTGGCGTCGTCGAGGTCCCACAGCCCGGCGCCATTGCCGTTGGTCAGGCTCATCATGCCCAGCGACGGCAGGTGCCAGTCGAAGTGGCCGACCTTGCCTTTCAGCTCCGGCTTCCAGAAGCACTTGTAGCTTTGCGCTTCTTCAGCAGTGACGGCATTCTTGTTGTAGGACACGCCAAGATGACCGCAGCGCACCATGACCGAGTGCAGCTTGCCGTCGGCCCAGTGGCCGGGGAACTGCTTGAAGTCGTCATGCAGCATGTCGTCGAAATTGTAATCGGCGGCGTTGAGCTCCTCGATATAGCCGGCCGCATTGAGCTGCTGCACGAACTCGCCATCCGACAGGATGATGTCGTAGGTGCCAGCCGGCGACTGGGCTATCAGGCCCAGCATGTTGTCGCCGCCGGCATAATACTTGGGCTTGAACTTGACATTGTTGGCGGCCTCGAACTCGCCGACGATGTCCGGCTCGCCATGGCCGTACCAGGCCAGCATGTTGATCTCGACCGTCTGCGCCCAGGCGCGGCTGACAAAAGGCATCGACAGCGCAGCAGCACCGCCATACTTCAGAACGTCGCGGCGCGACGGCGTCAAAAACGAACTCTTGTTGTTGCTGGCCATTTCCACCTCTCCTGCTTGAACCCCGAACCCGGGCGATTTCCAGTGTGACGCCAGCATCGCCGGATGGGCAAGGTGCTGGACGGCTAAACCCACTGAAAACGCTATGCCAGCAGGATGGATTGTGGAAATTTATCCTTATAATACGGGCATAAACCCGGCTTATGATGATGCCCAAGAATTAGGCGGCGTGACGGATCCCGAGGCATCCACCAGTTCGATCAGGCGGCTGGCAGCCGAATGACCGGCATTGGCAAGCCGCGAGTGCTTGTAAAACAGGCCGATATGCAACGGCGCCAATTGTGGAAAACCATCCGAAGGCGATAGAATCCGCATGCCTGGCAGCAGCGTGGGCTGGGTCAGGGCGGAAACGCCGAGCCCGTCGAGCACGGCCCGCTGAACGCCGCCGATGCCTGGACTGGAGAAGGCGATGCGCCAATCCCGGCGCTTGCCGGTCAGGGCCGCCGTCATGCGGTTGCGGTATTCGCAGCCTTCCGGGTGAGTGACCAGCGGCACCGGTTCGCTGTGCGGCAGTTCGAACCCCTCGCTTGCCACCCAGATCGGCTGCTCCTGCCATTGCTGAACGAGGTATTGCTGGTCGCCGCCGGGAAACAGCGCAACTGTCAGATCGATCTCGTCACGGTGCAGCCGTTCCAGCAGCACGCGCGAAAGATCGCAGTGAAGTTCGATCTGGACCTTCGTCGCCTGCCGGGCATAGGCGGTCAGCCCCCGTTGCAACTCGCCCACCGCAAAGTCGATGGGCAGCCCGATGCGCAAGGCTGCCTGCACCCTCGCGCGCTCGAACTGCCCTACCGCCATGTCGTTGAGCCGCAGGATCTGGCGGGCGATGACCGCCAGCGCCTTGCCGTCTTCGGTCAGCTTCATCTCGCGGCCCGACTGGATGATCAGCTTGTTGCCGAGCAGCGTCTCAAGCCGCTGCATCTGCAGGCTGACGGCGGGCTGGCTGCGGCCCAGAACCTCCGCTGCCCGCGTATATCCGCCGAGGTCAATGGCGGTGATGAAGGTGCGCAGAAGGTCGGTGGGGAGGTTGGTGGCGGCCATGGTATTCACATATCAGGTTCTTATGACTTTATTTGAACTATAAATTTTTCCAATCTGCGGGCAATGGCTAGTTTCACGCCATGAATCGAACCGAGTTTCACAAGCTGTTCAAGGCAACCGGCCCGGTGGTGTTGCCGGTGATCCATGTGCTAGACACGCCGCGCACGCTGGAGAACGTCCGGGTGCTGGTGGGCGAAGGCGCAGCCGGATGCTTCCTGATCAACCATGATTTTGGCATCGAACCGTTCGAGCCGATCATCCGCGACGTGCGCCACGCTTTCCCGTCGCTGTGGATGGGGGTCAACTTCCTGGCAGTGACGGGACGCGATGCGTTTCCCGTTCTCGGCAAACTGCAGGCGGAAGCCTGCCTGGTAGATGCCTACTGGGCGGATGATGCCCGTATTGATGAAGCTGCAGATATCCAGACCGAGGCCGGAGAGATCGGCCGCGTACGCCAGGCCTCCGGCTGGACCGGGCTTTACTTCGGCGGTACGGCGTTCAAGAAGCAGCGCGAGGTGGCGCCTGAACATCACCAGGCATCGGCGCGCAAGGCCTGCGCCCACATGGACGTCATCACCACCTCGGGCGTGGCCACGGGCAAGGAGGCGGATCTGATCAAGATCAAGGCCTTTCGTGCCGGCATCGGCGAACGCCCTCTGGCGCTGGCCTCCGGCATCACGCCGGACAACGCCCACCTGTATGCCGATGTGGACTGCTTCATGGTCGCCACCGGCATCAACCGGCAAGGCAATTTCTACGACATTGATCCGGCGCGGCTGAAGCGGCTGATGCGGATCACCCGCGAACTTGGAGGAGGCGCATCACCATGACGGCACGAGACGGTGCAAGAGACAAGGGCCCGCGCGACGACCGGTGGTATCTCAACATCATGGCGCCCAACACCAAGGGCGAGAAGTTCGCCTGGCTGGACCCGACCTCCATCTATATCAACGGAGCTGCCTTCCACGACCTTCTGGACGATCTGGTCGCAGACCTTGACGGGCTGGAAGTCGATGTGGTGGGCGGGCTGGACGCGATGGGCTTCGTGCTGGGCTCCGCCCTGGCCACGCGGCTTGGCGTGGGCTTCCTGCCGGTCCGCAAGGCAGGCAAGCTGTGCGTGGACACCGACAGGGTGACGTTCTCCAACTATTCCGGTCGCACCCAGGACATGGAAATACGCAAGCCCGCCTTTGCGCCCGGCACAAGGGTCCTGCTGGCAGACCAGTGGGTCGAGACCGGCGGCACCATGGACGGCGCCATCCGGCTGGTCGAGCGCCAGCAAGGCGTTGTGGTGGGAATGGCTGCCGTGGCGATCGAGGACAACGATACGACGCGCGGCTACCGGGCCAGGTACCGCTGCGTGGCAGGCGTCGTTCCGGGCTCACGCTGGCAGGAAGAATGCAACGCACAGCACCTCTCGAGCTTCGAGACCTATCGGCCAGAAATGGCGTTTCCCGAAGCGCGCGTGGCCCGGACCTGATGGCGCCCTCAAGGGAGGCCATCTGTCAATCCCGAGGCCAGAGCTGCACGAAAGGTGACCGGGCGCAACAAGGCATTGCGGCCCGGCACTATTATCCGTAAACGGATTGTATTAAGGTAATATCAGCAACCAGGGAGAATTTCGACGGCGGCAACTAGCGGGGGTGATCAAACCAACTGAAAGGGAGGTACGGAACATGCCCGGCAAGGACTGGTCCATCGAAGGACGCTACGTTGAATACTGCAGCTGCGATCATGGCTGCCCATGCGAGTCCATGGGTGA
>JAZBOA010000337.1:0-23120 GCA_036350935.1 Anderseniella sp.
GCTGCGTTCTCGGACAGATCAATGATCTTCAGGCGGCGGTGTCCGAAGGCGGTTGGCCCACGGGCGATGATCCCGGTTCCATCAGGTCCGCGCGGGGCGAGCGCCCCGGTCATTCTCGCTACGGCGCCAGCATCTGCAAAACCGCCATCAATTCGGATTTCTCCGGCTATACCACACATGAATTGCCGTTCACCTCTCTGTTCTATGCCCGTTCGGGGCATGAAAAAGCAAAAGGCGCAGACCGTGCTGCGCCTGAAGTCCATATAGTGCAGACAGGACCCTTGTTCAAATCCGTGACTGCGGCCTGTGCCCGTGATCCAATGCCCTGGAGAAACGAAAAAGGGGCTGCGAAAATCGCAACCCCTTGAAAATTCGTGATATTTTGAAACGCTCGTTTAGCGTTTCGAGAACTGGAAGCTGCGGCGGGCCTTGGCCTTGCCGTACTTCTTGCGCTCGACCACGCGCGAGTCGCGGGTCAGGAAGCCGCCCTTCTTCAGTACCGGACGAAGGGCCGGTTCGAAGTAGGTCAGCGCCTTGGAGATGCCGTGACGAACCGCACCGGCCTGGCCGGACAGGCCGCCGCCGACGACGGTGCATTCCACGTCAAACTCGTCCTTGCGCTCGGCGGTTTCCAGCGGCTGCTGGATGATCATGCGCAGGGTCGGGCGGGCGAAGTATGTTTCGATCTCGCGACCGTTGACGGTGATCTTGCCATTGCCGCGCTTGATCCAGACGCGGGCAACTGCGTCCTTGCGCTTGCCGGTTGCGTAGGAGCGGCCGAGGCTGTCGATCTTCGGCTCGGCCGGCGCCGGCGCGGCTTCCGGAGCCGCGCCCATGGCAGCGCCGAGATTTTCCAGGGTGGTGATTTCTTCAGCCATGTCCATCAACCTCTCAGGGAGTTCTTGGCGTTCATGCCCTTCACGTCGACGACGGTGGGCTGCTGGGCTTCATGCGGATGCTCGCTGCCGCCATAGATGCGCAGGTTCGACATCTGCGCGCGGGTCAGCGGGCCGCCGGGCATCATGCGCTTGACGGCTGCCTCGAGCACGCGCTCGGGGAAGCGGCCGTCAAGGATCTTGTCTGCCCTGGCTTCCTTGATACCGCCCGGGTAACCGGTGTGACGGTAATAGGTTTTCTGGGTGCGCTTGTTGCCTGTCAGTACCACCTTGCCGGCGTTGATGACGATGACATTGTCGCCCATGTCCATGTGCGGGGTGTAGGAAGGCTTGTGCTTGCCGCGCAGGCGGGTGGCGATGAGAGCGGCCAGACGGCCCACAACCAACCCGTCGGCATCAATCAGCACCCACTTTTTCTCGATCTCGGCGGGCCGAGCGGAATAGGTTTTCATGACCGTTGTCCTGAAGTGATTTGATCTCGATGAAAGGCGTACGCGGCCAGAGCCGGCATGTACCGTCCATTGGCGGCAGGTTCTAGCGGCGGCGGCGGCAATGGTCAAGCTAAAAGAAGTTGGCGAATTTTCTCTAAATCAAACAAAATCAATAACTTGGAATATGTGGTAATATTTTACCTCACGCACCGCCCATGAAATAGGTGGCTTCCGAACTGGCCACCAGCCGGTCATCGTCCTCCGACAGGATATCGGTGCGGGCCACCGACAAGGTGCGGCCGTGCTTTATCAGCCGGACCTTCGCCAGCAACGGGCCTGGTTTCGGCTTGCGCAGGAAGGAAATGGCCAGGTTGGTGGTCACTGCGAGTCTTGCTTCTTCCTGGTGGTGGGCCAGCAGCAGCACGTAAATGGCGCAATCGACCAGTTCCATCATGGTCGGACCGGAAATGGTGCCGCCGGGGCGCAGGTGGCTTGCGTCCACCCGCAACCGGATATCGAGGGCTTCAGGCTGCAGCGAGACGATTTCATAGTTCATGCCTCGGCCAAGCGCAGTGGGGAACTCGCGTTCCAGAAAGGCGAATACTTCCTCGCCCGTCCATTTGAGGCTCATTGCGGCTGCTCCCTGCTGATGCCGACAGTGAAGCCTCTCTTAAAGGTGAAGCGCCATCCGTCAATGGCCCTTTCTATGCTGAATGGGCTGGAATAGTATGCGCTGCAGAATGAGAGCGTTGGCCCGCATAGCAACCGTCTCGTCGGTGTTGGCCGGCAGCGTACTGCTGTACGCCGCCGATGCGACGGCCTTTGCCGTCAAGGACCAGAGCCGCCTTCCCGGCATGGATGCGGTTGAAGAGCCCGGCGGCGGAACCGGCAGCCAGCCGCTGGCGCCGTTGGGGCCGCTGGTGCCGAAGTCCGGCGAAGAGGGAGCTGAAGAGCCCCGGTCCGGGCCGGGTGACGATCAGCCCTCGGTGACGGTCGAGGAGATCCCGTCCCAGCAGCAGGTGCCGCTGACCGAGGACAGCGCCAAGCGCGCGGTTGATGCCTTCATCAAGCTCAAGGCCAGCTACCAGGACACCGAGATCGCCGAGTATGAAACGCTGGAACAGTTCGTGGCGGAGGCCAAGGAGGGCGCAGCACTGGAAGCCGACATCAAGAGCTTCGGGTTTGCGTCGGTGGGCGAGTGGAACAACACCATCATGTCGGTGAGCTTTGCCTATGCCGCCGTTGCCAGCACCCAGGAGCAGGAAATCCTGCAGGAACTGGAGAACATCCGCGACGATGCTTCTCTTGACGCGGAGCTCAAGAAATCGCTTATCGAGAGCCTGCAATCCATGCTGCCGTCCGACGAGAACAAGAACGTCGTGCGCAAGCTCAACGAGGACAAGGTCTGGGCCGAGAAGCTCAAGGCGTTGTCGGAAGATGAATCTGGAGTGAGCGAACATTGAGCAGTTCCACGCAATCCTCCGCCGCTGCTGCTGAAGACCCGGCGGCCGGGACCGAAGCGCCGCTGGTTCTCAGCGAGCTGCATGACGGCGGTATCCTTCGCATGACGCTGAACCGGGGGGCGAAGCGCAATCCGCTGTCGATGGCGATGCTGGACGCCATCATCGCTGACCTGGAACTGGCCGCCGAAGAACCCGAGGTGCGGGTGATCGTCATCGCGGCCTCGGCGCCTGGCTTCTGTGCTGGCCATGACCTAAAGGAAATGACCGCCCACCGCAGCGATCCGGACGGCGGGCGGGCGTTCTACGAGGCGCTGTTCGCGCGCTGTTCGGAAATGATGCAGATGATCGTCAATCATCCGAGGGTCATCATCGCCGAGGTGAACGGCATTGCGACGGCGGCGGGCTGCCAGCTGGTGGCGGCGTGCGACATGGCCATGGCCGGCACCAATGCGAACTTCGGCGTGAATGGCATCAATTCCGGTCTGTTCTGCTCGACGCCCATGGTGGCCCTGTCGCGCAATATCGGGCGCAAGCGGGCGATCGAACTGCTGACAACCGGTGGCATGCTGAACGCCCACGAGGCGATGACGGCAGGCCTGCTGAACCGTATTGTCTACGACAAGGACCTGACCAAGGAGACGATGAAGCTTGCCGCGAAAGTGGCAGCACGCTCCCAGGCCGTGCTGGCGCTTGGCAAGCGGGCCTTCTACCAGCAGATCGAGAAGCCGCTTGACGAGGCCTACGCGCTGACGTCGAAGGCCATCGTCGACAACATGATGATGAAGGATGCCAGGGAAGGCATCAGTGCGTTCCTTGAAAAGCGGACGCCGAAGTGGAGCGACGAGTGAGCGGGTTCAACCACGACAGTTACGACCCGGCCTACATCCGAGACATCCTGGACAGCGTCAAGACCGTTGCCATCGTAGGGGCGTCGTCCAACGAGGTCCGGCCGTCGTTCTTCGTCACCAAGTACATGATCGACAAGGGGTACACGGTCTATCCGATCAATCCGGGCCTGGCTGGCAAGGAGATACTGGGAAGGCCGGTGTCTGGCACGCTGGCCGAGGTGCCGGAACCCATCGACATGGTCGATATCTTCCGCAACCCGGAAGCCGCGGCGGGCGTGGTGGACGAGGCGATGATGCTGGACCCGCTGCCGAAGGTGATCTGGATGCAGCTTACCGTGCGCCATGATGAGGCTGCGGCAAAGGCCGAGGCCGCAGGCATCAAGGTGGTGATGAACCGCTGTCCCAAGATCGAGTATGGCAAGCTGTCGGGCGAGTGGAACTGGGTTGGCGGCAATTCCGGCGTGCTGTCGTCAAAGAAACAGTCGCTGCATGGTTCTGGCAAGATGCAGTCGCTCGGAATCCGCAAGGGCTGATGGCACCTGGCAGCACGGCGCTGTCCGTCGCTGCTACGATCGCGCTGTTGCCATACCAACCCGCCAGCTGGACTTGCCGGGGGGCTCTGTCCAGGCCCTGCGGAGATCAACCGCTCAGTCATTCTGCAGCGCTCGGGCGTCATGTGGCCAAAGGCAAGGTCCAGCCCTGAACCGGGGGAATGGCGACGGGCTGGACCTTGGCGGCCATGTATTGGCGGTATGCCGCAAAACTCTTTTAGATTTGCGTGCGGAACTCCGCAACCTTGCTTTGTACGGAGGTTGCCGTGTTTTTGAGCATGGCGCCAATGACCATCGCACATGGCAGGACCGGCCATTGATCCCGCTCAACACCCCCGCCGCCATTGAAGCCTATTCTGGTTCCCGTATCGAAGCGGATTGCGGAAGGGGCTAGCAGCATGCAACTGGAGCACGAGCATACGAGCGAGGCGATTCGCGCGCGCCTTGCCGCGGAAAACCAGCCCAACTACCTCCGCGACTGGGTCTACGGCGGCATTGACGGTTCCATCACGACCTTTGCCATCGTGGCGGGTGTTGTCGGGGCAGGGCTGTCGACCAAGGTGATCCTGATCCTGGGGGTGGCGAACCTGCTCGCGGACGGGCTGTCCATGGCGGCGAGCAACTATTCCGGCACCAAGACCGAGGTGGATGAACTGGCGCGCTACCGGGAGATCGAGGAGCGACATGTCGACATCGACCCGGACGGCGAGCGCAACGAGATCCGGCAAATCCTGCAACTGAAAGGACTTGCAGGCGAAGCGCTGGATGATGCCGTCAAGGCAATCACGTCTGACCGCAAGATGTGGATCAATACCATGCTGGCAGAAGAATACGGGCTGACAACCAATCTCAGGTCTCCCTTGATGTCCGGCGTGTCCACGTTCGTGTCGTTCCTGCTCTTCGGCCTTATTCCGCTGTTGCCCTACATGATGGGCCTCGAGCGGGCCTTCGAGACGGCGATGGTTGCGACCGGCATCGCCTTCTTCGCCATCGGCAGCATCAAGAGCAAGTGGTCGCTGGCATCATGGTGGCGATCCGGGCTCGAGACGCTGGCCATAGGGGCGTCGGCGTGTTCGCTGGCCTATGGCGTGGGCTGGCTGGCGGAAAGGGTCATTTCCTAGAGCAACAGCCGTTCATCTTGAACGGCTAAAGTTGCTCTAACACTCTGGAATCGAGCATCTTTATCCGATCAGATGATTCAATCTGATCGGATGATGCTCTAACCTGTGATTGTTCCGGCAGATCGCCGGGACATCCAGTCCGCCAGCATCGATACAAGCGAATGGATCGCAATGGTGAAGGCCGCCAGCACGAACAGGGCGGCGAACATCAGGTCGATTTTCATGCGTCCGTTGGCCAGAAGCATCAGGTAGCCGAGGCCGTTCGAGGCGCCGACCCATTCGCCGATGACGGCTCCGATGGGCGCATAGACGGCGGCGAGCTTCAGCCCGGAGCCGAAAGCGGGCAGGGCGGCCGGCACCCGGATGCGCCAGAGCACGTGGCGGGGCACTGCCTGCATGGTGCGGGCTAGGTCGAGATAGCCGGGCTCGGTGCGCCGCAAGCCGTCGAGGAAGTTCGACGTGACGGGAAAGTAGATGATCAGGATGGTCATGACGATCTTCGACCAGATGCCATAGCCAAGCCAGAGGGTGAGCACGGGGGCCAGTGCGAACACCGGCACTGACTGCGAGAACACCATCACCGGCATCAGCAGGCGGCTGGCGGTGGGCGAGGACATCAGGTGCAGGGCGGTGGCAAAGCCGAGCGCCGAGCCGGCGATCAGGCCAATCACCACTTCGGTCATGGTCACCAGCGCATGCTGCGCGATCAGCTCGCGCGAGCCGATCAGCGTGTTCAGCACGGTCAGCGGCGCGGGCAGAATGAAGTGCGGCACGCCGGTAAGCGTGACGATGGCCTGCCACAGCCCGATGGCGAAGGCCGCAGACGCCGCTATCCAAAAGACCCGGTTCATGCGGCGTGCGCCTTTCTCAAGTCCTTGAGCAGCCGGGCCTGCAGATCAAGGGTGGCGCGTGCGTCTGCCGGCCTTGGCGGCTTCGACTGACCGGCGGGAAATTCACGCAGTCCGGTTTCGTCGAGAATGGCGATGCGTTCGCCCAGCCGCGCGGCTTCGGCCGGATCGTGGGTCACCAGCAATACGGTGCGTCCCGCAAGCAAGCCGAAGGCCAGTTCCTGCATTTCTGCCCGGGTGCGGGCATCAAGCGCCGAGAACGGCTCATCGAGCAGCACGAACGGCTTGTCTTCCATCAGCGTGCGGGCAAGCGCGGCGCGCTGGCGCATGCCGCCGGACAGGGCGCGCGGATACTTGTGGCTGTGCGGTTCAAGGCCAACGGCGGCGATCAGGTCGCGCGCCCGGGTAATGTCCGGCGCCTGGCCGCGCAGCCTGGCGCCCAGCGTCACGTTGCCGGTGACGTCCAGCCACGGCATCAGCAGGTCTGATTGGGCCATGTAGGCGATGCGGCCCGCCAGCGCTTCGCCGTCGCCGGTCTCGATGCGGCCGTCAAAGGTCCCGTGCGTTTCCAGCCCCGCCAGCAGGCGCAACAGCGTGGACTTGCCGACGCCGGACGGGCCGAGCAGACAGGTCCATGCGCCGGGTTCGAGGGTGAAATCAATGCCCTCGAACAGGCGCTGTCCGTCATAGCTGAAGCTGCCGGTGACGCTGACCACGGGGGCGGCCCTATTCGCCGGCAGTTACGTCGATGGCCAGCTTGCTGACCGGATTGATTGACGGGATCAGTCCGGCTTCCTTGAGGAAGGCTTCCATCCGCTTGTAGCGTCCCGCATCGAAAGCGGCCGGGCGCAGCGCAAAACGCGGCAGCGTGTCGGCCCAGGCGCGCTTGTTGAGTTCGTCCTGCAGTTCCTTCGAGGTACCGGCGAAAATCTCCCAGCTCTCCTGCGGGTGATTGATGATGAACTGGGTGGCGAGCTCTGTGGCGGCCAGGAAGCGGGCGATCATGTCCTTGTTCATGGTTCCAGTATTGGCCACGTAGATCAGTTCGTCATAGGCCGGCAGCCCCTCTTCCTCGATGTAGAAGCAGCGGCCCTTGGCGCCGTTGATGTCCATCTGGTTGAGCTCGAAATTACGGAAGGCTCCGATCACGGCATCGACCTGTCCCGACATCAGCGACGGCGACAGCGACCAGTTGACGTTGACCAGTTCCACGTCGGCCGGGGTCAGGCCATGGGGTCTGAGGATGGCGGTGAGAATGGCCTCCTCAACGCCGGCGACGGAGAAGCCGACCTTCTTGCCCTTCAGGTCGGCGATCGACTTTATGGGGCCGTCGGCCATCACCAGCAGGCAGTTCAACGGCGTGGCCACCAGCGTGCCGACGCGGGTGAGCGGCAGGCCCTCGTGGATCTGCAGGTGAAGCTGCGGCTGGTATGAAACGCCGAGGTCGGCCCTGCCGGCGGCCACCATCTTGGGCGGGTCAGCCGGGTCAGCCGGCGCGATGATCTCCACCTCGAGGTTCTGATCTTTGAAGTAGCCCTTTTCCTGGGCGATGATGATGGGGCCGTGGTCCGGATTGATGAACCAGTCGAGGATCAGGGTCATCCTGTCGGCGGTGTGAGCCGGGATGCTGGTCATGACCAGCAGCACGAGAGAAAAGATCAGGCGCATGAATTTGGGCTCCCTTGAGTCAGCATGGCGTTTGGACGGGAAAGGCCGTGCGTCCCGGAAAACGGGCTGACCACAAGCGAGCGTAAACTGGCCGCTGTCATTCCCGTTCCCTTCGCCGGCATTACCCGTATCAGGTTCGATGGGTCGGCTTT
This sequence comes from Anderseniella sp., assembly GCA_036350935.1. Taxonomy (GTDB): domain Bacteria; phylum Pseudomonadota; class Alphaproteobacteria; order Rhizobiales; family Aestuariivirgaceae; genus Anderseniella. The sequence continues at coordinate 7,979 of JAZBOA010000337.1, forward strand.
GAAAAGCGCCTCTCAGCCCTCGATGCGGGCTCCCCAACGGATCAGGGTCCGACTATAGCGAATGTGGCCCTGCCTGCAAGGCGTTCCTTTAAAAGAACGATTGTTTGGAATGCCGCCCTTTGCTAGAAGCCTGTTCCGAAGGTTCATTGCCGCAATCCGGACGGAAAAGCGGCAACCACTTTTCCTGGAATTGCTTCAGCGCGGGAGGATTTTCAACATGAGCAACAAGAAGCCCGGTTTCGACACCCTTGCCATTCACGCCGGCGCCAAGCCGGATCCGGCCACCGGCGCACGGGCCACGCCGATCTATCAGACCACCTCGTTTGTGTTCGACGATGCCCAGCACGCAGCCGACCTGTTCGCACTGCGCGCCTTCGGCAACATTTACACCCGGATCATGAACCCCACCCAGGCGGTGCTGGAAGAGAAGGTGGCGGCACTCGAGGGCGGCACGGCAGCGCTGGCGGTGGCTTCCGGCCACTCGGCGCAGCTCATCATCTGCCACACGCTGATGCAGCCGGGTGACGAGATCGTCTGCGCACGCCAGCTCTATGGCGGGTCGATCAACGCCTTCAACCACTCCTTCAAGTCGTTCGGCTGGAACGTGGTGTGGGCCGACATCGACGACATCAAGTCTTTCGAGAAGGCGATCAGCAAGAAGACCAAGGCGATCTTCGTCGAATCCATTGCCAACCCGGGTGGCCGCGTCACCGATCTCGAGGCCATCGCCAAGGTGGCGAAGAAGGCGCACGTGCCGCTGATCGTGGACAACACGCTGGCCTCTCCCTACCTGTGCCGGCCGATCGAGCATGGCGCCAACATCGTCGTCCAGTCGGCCACCAAGTTCCTTGGCGGTCATGGCAACTCGATGGGCGGGGTCATCGTCGATGGCGGCAATTTCGACTGGGGCAAGAACAAGGGCCAGTTCCCGCTGCTGTCCGAACCCAACGCCTCTTACAACGGCATGGTGCTTTGGGAGACGTTCGGCAACATCGCCTTCGCGATCGCCTGCCGGGTGCTTGGCCTGCGCGATCTCGGCCCCGCCATTTCGCCGTTCAATGCGTTCATGATCCTGACCGGCATGGAAACGCTGTCGCTTCGCATGCAGAAGCATTGCGACAACGCGCTGAAGGTTGCCAAGTGGCTGGCCAAGGACAAGCGCGTAGCGTGGGTAAGCTATGCGGCGCTGAAGGGCGACAGGGACTTCGAGCGCCATCAGAAGTATTGCCCGAAGGGCGCTGGCGCGGTGTTCACATTTGGCCTCAAGGGCGGCTACGACGCCGGTGTTTCCACCGTGTCCAAGGTGGAACTGCTGTCACACCTCGCCAACGTGGGCGACACCCGCTCGCTGATCATCCACCCGGCCTCGACCACCCACTCGCAGCTGACGCCTGATCAGCTGAAGAAGGCGGGCGCCGGGCCGGACGTGGTGCGGCTGTCCATCGGCATCGAGGATGCCGCCGACATCATCGCGGACCTCGACCAGGCGATGAGCTGATCTTCCGGCAGATTGACCGCAGAACCGAAAAGCCCGCCGGAGCGATCCGGCGGGCTGTTTTCTGATCGTTGCGGCAATCAGAAGCCGTCATACGGCGAGTTGCACCGCTTGCGCGGCCCCTCGTAGGGCTGGAAGGTGTTGGTTTGATAGTCATAGCTGCGATAGCGGTTATCGCACCACCTGTAGTGTTCCGGCGGAAGACCACGGGCGTTGGCTATGGCGCCGCCCAGTGTCAGGGCGCCGAATGCTGCCAGGGGATACCACCAGCCGTCAGAGTGGCGGCGGTAACCGGGGCGATGCCTGCGGGAACCGCGGTGGCCGCGCCAGCGCTTCTGCCGGTTCATGCGGCGCTTCCTGTTCATGCGGCGCTTCTTGCGGTATTGCACATCAGTGACCCTGACATCCGGCGCAAGGCCGGCAGTTGCACTGTGAATTGCTGAAGCAGCTGACAATGTCGCCGCCGATGCTGGGTTGAGAGGCGCTGCAAGCACTGCAGTGGCAAGCGCAGTCGCCGCGAGAATTGGGGACTTGAAGGTCATTTCTTGTCTCCTTTCCTTTTGCATGTATTGCGGAGTCAATGGCTCCTGAAGCGCATGGTTCCAGCTTCATGCACCGGAGGCAGGAAAAATCACCAAGTTGCCACAATTGGTTAGCGGGATTTCCGGGCTGTGGCGGATGGTCTGGCCTTAGGGAAAAGCCGTCTCTTCGGGATATGGCCAACCTGCCCGGCAACAGCGTTGCAAGCGCTTGAAAACCGGATGGTTTCCGGCGCGTTTGCGTCTTGTATCCAGCCAGATTGGCTCATAGCATTGCCGTCAGAATAGCGGGTCCTGACCCTGGTCTCACGCCGGCAGGGCAGTTCATCTCAAGCGGAAACGGACCATCATGACAGGCACGGTTGCAACGGGGTCCGCGGACCTTGTCGACAGCAGTTATGCCTGGCGCCGGCTGTCCATATCGCTGCTGCTTGCGACGCTGGGCGGCATTGGCCTGTGGTCGAGCGTGGTGGTGCTGCCGACCATCCAGGCCGAGTTCGGCGTGAGCCGCGGCAGCGCGTCGCTGCCCTATACGCTCACCCTCGTCGGTTTCGCCATTGGTGGCATCTTCATGGGGCGGCTGGCCGACCGCTTCGGCATCATGGTGCCGCTGATCCTCGGCGCCGTCATGCTGGGTCTCGGCTATGCGGTGTCGGCGATCACCCAGGACTACTGGCAGTTCCTTGCCGTTCAGGCGTTGCTGATCGGCATGGCGGGCAGTTCGGCGACGTTCGGTCCACTGGTGGCCGACGTGTCACACTGGTTCCTGCGGCGGCGCGGCATTGCGGTTGCCATCGTTGCCAGCGGCAACTACCTCGCGGGCACCATCTGGCCGCCGTTGCTGCAATATGGCATCGATACGATCGGCTGGCGCCAGTCGTTCGGCATCATCGCGGTGGTGTGCGTGGTGACCATGGTGCCGCTGGCCTTCATGCTGCGGTTGAGGCCCGACGTGAGCGGCAGTTCCAGGCCGGTGAGCGCGCGGCCCGCGCATTACCTGCCGGCGCCCAAGCCGGTGTTGCAGGCGCTGCTGGTGCTGGCCGGCGTGGCCTGCTGCGTGGCCATGTCGATGCCGCAAGTGCACATGGTCGCCTATTGCGGCGACCTCGGCTACGGCTCGACGCACGGCGCGCAACTGCTGTCGGTGATGCTGGGCCTTGGCGTGGTCAGCCGGCTGGCGTCCGGGCTCATCGCCGACCGCATCGGCGGCGTGGCGACCATGCTGCTGGGCTCGACGCTGCAGTGCCTGGCGCTGTTGCTCTATGTACCGTTCGACGGGTTGATCTCGCTCTACGTGGTGTCGGCGCTGTTCGGCCTGGCGCAAGGCGGCATCGTGCCGAGCTATGCGCTGATCGTGCGAGACTACTTTCCGGCGCGCGAGGCCGGCACGCGGGTGTCGGTGGTGCTGATGGCGACGGTGATCGGCATGGCGCTGGGCGGCTGGGTGTCGGGCTTCATCTTCGACATCACCGGCTCCTACCAGATGGCATTCCTCAACGGCATCGCCTGGAACCTGATCAACATGATGATCGGGGCGTGGCTGCTGTTCACGCGGATGAGCCTGTCACCGCGCCCTGCTTGAACAGCGTCATACGGCGCGGGAGTAGCGCGCGCCGGATTCGTTCAGCCAGGCGTCGAAGCGGGCGGCAACGATGCGGGTGAAGGGTCTGGCGTCCACCGGTATCGAGAAGCTGGTGTCACTGGTTTCGCACAAGCCCTCGGAATCGCTGGCGGCGACGTCCCTTGCTTCATCGATATAAGGCTCAGCAGCAGCAGGGCCGAATTCTTGCCGGAGCGCCGGGTAGCGGATTTCGAAGTCACACATCAACCGCTCGATCATCCAGGCGCGGATGCGGTCGTCGGCGCTCAGCGCAAAGCCCTTGGCGGCAGGAAGATGCCCGTTGGCGACGGCTGTCTGGTACTGGCCGGTGGCAACGATGTTCTGGATGTAGCCGCCGTCAAAGCGGCCGATGGACGATGCGCCGAGCCCGATCAGCGTGTTGCACCGGTCGGTGACGTAGCCCTGGAAGTTGCGGCGCAGATGTCCGGTGCGGGCTGCGACGGCGAGCTTGTCGTCCGGTCTGGCAAAATGGTCTATGCCGATCTTCACGTAGCCCGCATCGCACAGCATGGCAGCGGCGAGTTCAGCCTGCTCGAACCGCTCCAGAGCACCTGGCAGGTCCTCCTCGCGGATCATCTGCTGGTGCTTCTTCATCCATGGCACGTGGGCATAACCGAACAGCGCCACACGGTCCGGCGCGATGGAAATGACCTTCTCGATGGTGCGGGCAAGCCGTTGCGTGGTTTGCAGCGGCAGGCCATAGAGCGCGTCGATGTTGAGCGAGCTGATGCCGGCTTCGCGCAGCGCGGCTGCAACATCGCGGGTGATCTCGAAGGATTGCGGGCGGTTGATGGCCTGCTGCACCTGTTCGTCGAAGTCCTGAACGCCGATGCTGGCACGCGTCAGCCCGATGATCTTCATCGCCTTGAGTGTTTCCGGCGTTACGTCGGACGGGTCGATCTCGACGCTGATCTCGCTGTCCGGGGTGAACACGAAGGCGCCTTCCAGCGCGATGCGAAGCCGCTGGCAGTCTTCCGGCGTCAGCAGGCTGGGCGAGCCGCCGCCCAGGTGCAACTGGCCAATCGGCGGCATGGCGCCGGTGCGCTCGCTGATCAGGGCGATCTCCTGTTCCAGCGATCCGATATAGCTGGTGATCGGGGCATGCCTGGTGGTGTGCTTGGTGTGGCAGCCGCAGAACCAGCAAAGCTTGTCGCAGAACGGAATGTGGGCATAAACGGAGACCGGTGTCTCGTCGTTGAGGCCAGCAATCAGCTGGCGCATCAGGGGCGCACCGGCATCCGCTCTGAAATGGGGAGCGGTGGGGTAGCTGGTGTACCGCGGCACGGCCTGCGGAAACTTCTCCAAGATATGGGCGGCGTCAGGCATGAGGCAGATCCCCCGTCACGAAACTGACACCACATGTGTCAACTCCGCCTGACGTTAGAACATTGCCGTTACAGGGCCTTGATGCAGATCAAGCGCGGGCAGGGGCTGCATGTGCGGGGATGGCATGGCGGGCAGTGCTCAGAAGGTGCAGGTGCCAGATGCAGACGCCGAGTAGCACAAGCGCGCCGCCCTGGTGCATGAGACCAAGGGAGATCGGCACTTGCGCCAGCAGCGTCCAGATGCCGAGCACCACTTGCCCGGCTGTCGCCCCGATAATGGCAAGGCCGCTCATGCGCACTGCCGGAGGGCTGCTCTCGGCCATGGCGCGCAGGCCATGCCACAGCGCAAAGCCGGCGATCACATAGGCCATGATGCGGTGCTGGAACTGCACGGTGAGGGCGTTTTCGAAGAAGTTGCGCCAGGCCGGGTCTATGACCAGCAGGCCGGAGGGAATGAGGCTGCCGTCCATCAGCGGCCAGGTATTGTAGGCCATGCCCGCATCGAGGCCCGCGACGAAGCCGCCAAGGGCGGTTTGCAGCAGGATCAGGCCGATCAGGGCGAAGGCGCCGGCGCCAAGCGGCAAGGTCCAGGCGGCAGGCCGGCGCGCATTGCCATAGCCGAAGGCCGTCCACACCAGCGCGGCGAAGATGATGGTGGCGAGGGTGAGGTGGGCGGACAGCCGGTACTGGCTGACATCGGTGCGCTCGACGAGACCCGACATCACCATGTACCAGCCCAGCGCGCCCTGCAGCCCGCCGAGGATGAACAGGCCAACCAGCCGGGGAATCTGCGTGCGCTGAAGCCGGCCGGTCAGCCAGAAGAACATGAACGGCACGAAGAACGCCAAACCAATGGCGCGACCGAGGAAGCGGTGACCCCACTCCCACCAGTAGATGAACTTGAAGTCCTCAAGGCTCATGCCCTTGTTGATCAGCTGGTACTCGGGGATCTGGCGATACTTCTCCAGCGCTTCGAGCCAGTCGGCCTCGTTGAGCGGCGGAATGGCGCCGAGCAGTGGCTGCCATTCGGTGATCGACAGGCCCGAATCGGTCAGCCGGGTGGCCCCGCCCACGATCACCATGCAGAACACCATGAACGCCATGAACACCAGCCATGCCCGCACGGCGGGAATGGCGGCGAGCTGTCTTTCCGAGGCACTGGATGCACTGTTCATGACCATTCAACTATGGCCACAGGGCTCCGGTTTGAAGGCGTTACAGCGCCGCACCCCCGGCTTTACTGGGCTGCGGCGCGGCTGGCCTGCGCATCGCTGATCAAGGCCAGCGCCTGGCGCACGAGCGCGGCGCCAGAGCCTTCCTGGCGGGCGTCCTCGGACAGCATCCGCCGCCAGTGCCGGCCACCGTGGCAGCCGTGATAGAGCCCCAGCATGTGGCGGGTGATGCGGGTCAGGTAATCGCCTAGCGCCAGCCGTTGCTCGATATAGGGCAGCAGCGCCTCGACGGCCTCCTCTCGGGTAGATACCGGGTTGGCGGCCGCACCGAACACGCGCCGGTCAACGTCCGCCAGCAGCCATGGCCGCTGGTAGGCGGCCCGGCCCAGCATGACGCCATCCACGTGGTTGAGGTGGGCTTCTGCCTCGTCAAGGTCCGCGATGCCGCCATTGATGACGATGGCAAGGTCTGGCCTTGCCTGCTTCAGCCGGTACACCCGGTCGTAGTCGAGCGGCGGGATGTCACGGTTTTCCTTGGGGCTGAGGCCCTGCAGCCAGGCCTTGCGGGCATGCACGATGAAGGTTTCGCAGCCGGCGTCCGCCACGGTGGCGACAAAGCGGGTGAAGTCTTCCTCGGCGTCCTGGTCGTCGATGCCGATGCGGCACTTCACGGTGACCGGAACCTGAACCGCCTTGCGCATGGCCTCGACGCCCCGGGCGACGGTGTCCGGTTCGGCCATCAGGCAAGCGCCGAAGCGGCCTGACTGCACCCGGTCCGACGGGCAGCCGCAATTGAGGTTGATCTCGGCGTAGCCGAAATCCTCGCCGATGCGGGCAGCTTCGGCCAGGTCTGCCGGGTCCGAGCCGCCCAGCTGCAGCGCAACCGGGTGTTCGGCCGCGTCAAAGCCCATCAGGTGGGCGCGGTCGCCATGGATCACGGCGCCGGTGGTGAGCATCTCCGTATAGAGCAGGGCGTGCGCCGTCATCTGCCGGTGAAACATCCGGCAGTGGCGGTCGGTCCAGTCCATCATCGGCGCGACGGAGAATTTCCGGCCCAATTCTGCTGTGGTGGTCTTGCTCATGACGCCTCTCATATAGAACAATGGCACCGGCATCAAACAGGCCGGGCGAGCGGCAGGAAGTAGCAGGGGCATGGCGCAGGGTCTTCACCGGGTTGGCCTGGCAACACACGACATCGCGGCAGCCGGGCGCTTCTTCGGAGTTCATCTCGGCCTGGGGCAGGCGAAGCGGATCGATGAACGAACGATCTGCTTTGGTGAAGGCAGCCGGGGTTTGCGGATCCACAAGCCGGATGCGGTGCTGTCGCGCGCGTCAGGCAGGCTGATGGCCGGCGCCGGCGCACGCCATGCCGCCATCGAAGTGGATGACCTGGAGGCCGTGGCGGAGCGGCTGTTCAAGGCATCGCTGCCGGTGGTCGAGGCCGCGCCCGGCGATTTCGACGCTGACGCCCTGTACACGCTCGACCCGTCGCTCAACCTGGTTGCCTTTGTCCAGTCCGGCCGCAGCGAAGCCGCCGGCGTGCAGCCATGGGAAAGGGCGTGGGGCTGGGGCCTGCACCATGTCAACCTTCCGGCAGGCAACGTGCGCGAGACCGTCGCCTTCTACGTGGAGATTGCAGGCATGCGTGAGGGGTCATGGAAGGCATCGCCGGCGCGGGGAGACTTCAGCATCGACCCGTCTGCACTTGCAGTCATCGCGCTCGATGATTTCAACCGGGGCCTGCATGTCATTCGCGCAGATGCGGGCTTTGCGATACGCAACGGCTTTGCTCACAACCCGTCCATTGGCGGGCATCCGGCCTTCCACGTGGCCGATGTGCTGGCGGTAAAGTCGCGGCTGGAGGCTGATGGCATCCTTGTGTCGGACGCCGGCAACTATGCCATGTACGGGATGCACCAGATATACGTGCTGGACCCGGCCGCGAACATGATCGAGGTGAACCAGTTCGTGTGATGCCGGTCACGCAAGTGTGACCGCTTCGGAGCGCCTGTTCCCATTGATTGCCACAGGTGTGCTGTGGACATTGTGGGCGTACAGCTTGTCCTTGTGTCAATCATTCCAGCAAAGGATCCCGGATGATCCTCCATCGCCGTCGCCTGTTCAATTTCATCGCCGCCCTGCCTCTTGTGGGGACGGCAACTTCCGCTTTCGCCCAAAGGACACCGTCTGCGGCCGAAGGCCCGTTCTATCCGACCGGCGCGATGCGCTTTGCCGACGCCGACAACAACCTCGTGCGGATCACGGGCATGGTTCGCGAGGCGGGCGGGGAGGTGATGATCCTGAAGGGACGCGTTCTCGACAGCGGCGGGGCTCCTGTTGATGGGGCTCGGGTGGAAATATGGCAATGCGACATGCATGGCATCTACCTGCACACGCGCGACCGCAGCCGCGGTGGCTATGACGAGGCGTTTCAGGGTTTCGGCCATGTGGTGACCGGGGCCGACGGGGCGTATGCCTTCCGCACCATCAAGCCCACCGTCTATCCCGGCCGCACGCCCCACATTCACGTCAAGGTGTTTGCCGGAGGGCGCGAACTGACGACCCAGTTCTATCTGGCGGATCACCCCTTGAACGACAGCGACGGTCTCTATCGCCGTCTCAGTGCCGCCGAACGGGAGGTGGTGGCCATGACTCTCGCCGATGGGCCGGACGGGCCGGAGACAAGTGTCGATATCCTGCTGTAAAGCCGATCTGGAGCGCCCCCGCCGGAGCAGCCCGTGTCCGGTTATCTCTTGTAGCGCAACGACACCGTGAATGAGAAACCGCCGCCGGGCGGGGCGGGGTAGGGCGAGGCGGCGCGGGCAGTGGCGACGGCGGCCTGGTCCAGCGCCGAATGGCCGGAACTGCCGCGAACGCTTGCCGAGCGAATGGCGCCGGAGGCCGAAATGCTGACGGCGAGGCGCACCACGCCGCTGGCCGTGGTGCCGGACGGATAGCGCTTGAAGCGCTGGATGTGTGAAAGTACGCGGCGGGCATAGGCGCGCTTGTCGCCAGCCGAGGCGCCACCCCGGCGTCCGGCGCTGCCCTGGCGGCTGGCGCTGCTGGCGGCCTGTTTCGGGGTCGTGCCGGCCTTTTGCGCGGCAGCCCTGGCAGCGGCTTTTTCTGCCTGCTGCTTGCGCCGTTCTACTGCCCTTGCCTCGCGTTCCTTCGCCTTGCGTGCAGCTTCGGCCTTGCGTGCAGCTTCGGCCTTGCGGGCAGCTTCCGCCTTCTCCTGTTCAATGCGCTCGGTCACATGATCGGGCAGGGGCGGCTTGGCGCGCGGCACCGGCACTGGCGCCGCATCCGGCACAGTTGCAGTTTCAATCGGGTCTGCTGCGGGTGCGGGCGCAGGCTCTTCGAGCGGCAACGCGCTGAGCGCAGTTTGCGGCTCAGGCTCTGCCACCTGTTCTGGTTCGGCCTCCGCCGACTGTTCCGGCGGCGGGGCAGGCGGATCCTCATGGGCGGGCGCGGGCATGGCCGCGCCATTGGCGGGCGTAGCATTGTTGTTGGCGCCGTCAGCTGCGCTCACCGCAGGGGCCGGCGGAGTGTCGAACACGATGACCGTGCTGGTGAGCGGTGCTTCGCTGCCGGGCTGGTCGCCTTCGCCGGGCCGCACCACGCCAAGCACGGCCGCGTGCACGGCCAGTGACACCAGGACTGAAGGTATGAGCCAGCGCATCATGGCTTGCGCTCCGCCTGCAACTGCACCTGCGTGATGCCGGTCAGGCGCAGGGCCTCGACCAGTTTCACAATACGCGGCGCCGGTACGTTCGCATCGGCGCGCAGGGTAAGGGCGTCAAGCTCGCCGGCTGCCGCCAGCCGGGCGATTGCAACGAGGGCGTCTGCCTCGCTGGTTACACCGCGAAAGCGTATTTCTCCCGATTGCGCCACATAGAGCGTGGCCTCCGGATCCGTGGCGTCTGCCTGCTGGCCTTCCGCGGCCTGCGGCGGGCTGAGGGTGAACGGGTCGGGGGAGCGGACAACCCCGGCCAGCACGATGAACATCAACAGCAGGAACACCACGTTGATCAGCGGCAGGATGGCGGCGCCGCGGGCGCGGCGTTCAGGCCTGGGCAAGGTGAACTGCGCGCTCATTGGCCCACCTCGCGTTCGGCCTGCACCCTGACATCGCTCAGGCCCGCCGCCTGGGCGGCGTCCAGTGCATCGACCAGCAGCTGGTAGGGGGCGTCATCGCCTGCCACGATGACCAGCGGGCGGCCATCCAGGTTGGCAAGACTGGCTGTCATGTCTGCCTGCGCCAGCGGCTGACGGTCGAGCAGCATGCCCTGTGCGGTGAGTTTCAGCTCTGCACTGTTGGCCGGGCTTGCCGTTGACGCAGCACTGCCGGGCAGACTGACCTGCATGGGCTTGACCAGCGTTTCGGAGAAGGTCGAAACGACGAGGAAGAACACCACGAGGATGAACACCACGTCCATGACGGGCGTCAGGTCAGGCGCGCGCCTTGTGCGTCCGGGAGGTGTCATTCGCAGGCGCATCATGTCAGTCACCTGCCGCCAGGATGGCATTGACGGTTTGCTCGGTACGCGCCGAGGCGCGTTCGGCCAGGCTTTCCAGGATCGACAGGCAGGTGAGCGCCACCAGCGCCACCACCATGCCGGCGGCAGTGGTCAGCAGGGCTTCCCAGATGCCGCCAGCCAGCAGCGACGGGTTGACCCTTGTGCCTGCGGCCTCAAGCTGGCGGAAGGCCTCGATCATGCCCAGCACTGTGCCGAGCAGGCCGAGCAGCGGGGCGGCGGTGACTGCAAGGTCCATGAAGCGGAAGCCGGCGCGCAACCGCGCGGCCTCGGCGGCAGCGGCGGCTTCAAGCGTGTTGCGGCTGGCGGTGGTGGCGTTGGCCGCAACGTTACGGGCGGCAGCGGCGAGGGCGGGGCTCATGACGCCGGAGAACGCGAGCGCCAGCGCACGGGCGATGAACACGGCCACCACGGCCACCGACAGAATGCCCAGTGCAATCATTGTCGGGCCGCCCTTGTCGATCAGCGTCTGCAAGGCGATGGAAGTGTCGGTGAGAAAGGCAGTCATGGCGTTTCGTCTCCCTGGGTCAGTCCAAGCGGCGCCAGCCACATGCCGCAGGCGTCATGACCGATCTCGGCGTTGATGCCGTAGACATCGCGCAGCATGGCCTCAGTCATCACGTCGACCGGTTGCCCGGATCCGGCGATGCGGCCTTCGCGCATGATCACCAGCCGGTCGCACCAGCGGGCGGCCAGCGACAGGTCGTGCAGCGACACCAGCACCGTGCGGCCCCGGCTTGCAAGCTGGCGCAGGGCGGCCATCATCGAGATCTGGTGGGCCGGGTCTAGACCCGCGCCCGGCTCGTCCGCCAGCAGCACGGGCGTGTCCTGCGCCACGGCGCGCGCCATCAGCACCCGCGCCAGTTCGCCGCCGGAGAGTTGATCGGCAGGGCGGCTGGCGAGTGTGTCCACATCCATCAGTTGCATGGCGCTTGCGCACAATGCGCAGTCGGCGGCGGAGCGGGTGCGCCGCCAGCCGTGCCAGGGCAGGCGGCCCAGCGCCACCAGGTTCTCAACGCTCAGCGGCCAGCTGACCTCGCGGCTCTGCGGCAGCCAGGCGATGTGGCGGGCCCGATGAGCCTCGCTCATGGCGCTGACAGGTTGGCCATCCAACGTGATGGCGCCGGAATGGACAAGCTGTCCGGCCATGGCCCGCATCAGGGTGGACTTGCCTGCGCCATTGGGACCGAGCAGCCCGGTGACGGTTGCCGGCTCCAGGGTCATCGAGACATCGCGCACCACCTGTGTGCGGCCCAGGCTCACCGAGACGTTTTCCGCAACCAGGCTCATCAGAACACCTCCCGGCGTGAACGCATCACCAGCCACAGGAAGAACGGCGCGCCGATCAGCGCGGTGACCACACCGACATTCAACTCGCGCTCGACGATGGCCGAGCGCGCCACGATGTCCGAAGCGATGAGCAGCGCGGCGCCGCCAAGGCCTGATGGCAGCAGCAGGTTGCCCGGCAGCCGGTCGGTAAGGGGGCGGATGAGGTGTGGCACGATCAGGCCGATGAAACCGATGGCGCCGGTTACCGCCGTGGCCGCGCCGACGCTGAGCGCCACACCGCCGATGATCAGCAGCCGCGCCCGGGCAAGGCTGACGCCAAGGCCCGCGGCGCCTTCCTCGCCCAGCGACAGGGCGTCGAGGGTGCCGGCCGACGCCCACAGGCCAGCCCAGCCCAGCGCCATGAGCGGCAGCGCCAGCCAGACATGGTCCATGGTGCGGTCCTTCAGCGAGCCGAGCAGCCAGAAGATGATCTCGTAGGCCGCGAACGGATTGGGCGACAGGTTGAGCACCAGCGAGGTCAGCGCGGCAGCCAGGCTCGACAGCGCCACGCCGGCCAGGATCAGCGTGATGGTGGAGGCGCGCGCCGAGGCAATGGCGATGAGCGCGAAGACGCACACTGCAGCCCCCGCCAGCGCGCCTGCGGGCAACACCAGCAGCGAGGCGCCCGCGACGCCGGTATAGAACATCAGCACCGCGCCAAGGGCAGCACTCGCGGACACGCCGATGATGCCGGGTTCGGCCAGCGGGTTGCGCAGGAAGCCCTGCAATGCTGCGCCGGAGACGCCGAGGCTGAAGCCGACGAGGGCGGCGAGCAGGGCGCGTGGCAGGCGGATCTCGCGCATTATGAGCATGGCGGCTTCATCGCCACCTGCGACAAGTGCGCGAATGCTTTCGGCCGGGCCCATGCTGGCCGGGCCGGTCAGCAGGGATACCAGCAGGAGGACCAGCGTCAGTGCGGCCAGTGCGCCGATGAGGAGGGACCGGTTCATGAGCCGGTCTCCGGCTGGCAGGGCTTCAGCCGTTTGGCCAGTGCGCGCAGTTCCTTGAGGGCGTCGAGCGTGAACGGCCCGCCGCACGACCAGAGTGCTGCACGGGAGAAGCTGGCGGTGACGGTGCCCGGCAGGCGCTTCAGCACCGGATGGTTGAGCGCCTCGTCGGCCAGCGCCGGAGCGCCCGGCGTTGTGCCTGGCAGGATGATCAGGTCTGGCGGACTGGTGACCAGCAGTTCCAGCGGAAACGGCGACATGCCGTCCAGGCCGGCGGTTGCCGCCAGGTTCTCGAAGCCTGCCGCCTCAATGACGGTGTGGGCGAGGGTGCCTGGCCCCAGCGCAATGCCGCGCTGGCCATAGGCGATGGCGACGGGCTTGCGGCGGCAGGCGAGCGGCGGCAGGCCTGCTAGTTCCTGTTCGAAGGCGGTGGCAATTTCCTCGGCCCGGTCCGGGCGGTGCATCAGCTGCCCCATGCGGCGGATGTCGGCCGGTATGGCGCCAAGCGATTGCGAGTAGTCGAACTCCTCGACGCGGAAGCCGAGGCGCCTGAGCAGACCGGTGGTGTTGTGCAAGGAGAAGGTGCCGGTGACGATCAGGCCGGGCTTGAGCGTGAACACCTCTTCCGCAAGGCCGCGATTGACTGGATAGGCTTTTGCCTCTTCCGGCATGGCCGACAGCATGGGGTCACGCGCCAGCGCCGAGACAGACTTCAGCTGGCCGGGGGCGGCGAGCGCCATGGCCAGCTGGTCGGTGCAGACATTCAGCGAGGCAACCGTGGGCAGGGGGGCTTGCGCCAAGCCGGGGGCGGCCAGCAGCCAAACCGCCGTCACCCCCGCCATCACGCTTTTGACCGCCCGTTTCATCACCACTGCATCGTGAAGCCGCCATAGACAGACGCGCCCGGCGTACCGTAGCCGCGCACCACCTGGTACTTCTCGTCGAGCAGGTTTTCCCCGCGGACGTAGATCTCAAGCCCGTCGATGGGTTCGTAGCCAACCTTGGCGTTGACCAGTACGTAGTCGTCAAGGGGGAGGAGGGCTCTCGTATCGCTATCGATGTCGACGGTGTCGCTCACGAAGCGAACTGTCGTGGCAGTGTTCCAGCGTTCGGCCGGGCGGGTGAAAAGTCCGACCACCAGGTCGTGCGCCGGAACGCGGGCACGGCGGTCGCCATCGGCCTCGATGCTGCGCGTGTATGTGTAGGCTGCAGTTACGTCAGCCCAATCGGTAACAGCCCAGCGCAGCGATGCCTCGACGCCATTGCGTTCGGCAGTTCCGGGTGCCTGCACGTAACCGACGTCATTCACGTAGTCGATCAGGTTGTCGGTATCGAGTTCGAAATAGGTGGCCGACACGGTAAGCGCGCCATCGAGCAGGGTCTGGTCGACACCCACATCCCAAGAAAAGCTTTCTTCCGGCCGGAGGTTGGGATTGGCCACGGCAGTGCCAAAGATGCCGTCCGGATCGGCGAAAAGTTCATAGGGGCTGGGAGCACGGAACCCGGTTGCCACAGAGCCTCGCAGCTTGGTACCGCTCTCGGCGAACAGGTATGCCGCCGTCGTTCGCCAAGTAGTGAAGCCGCCGAAGTTCGAGTGCTCGTCCCGCCGGGCAGCGCCAGTGAGCGTCAGGCCGTCCACCGGCGACCATATGGCCTGCACCCAGCCGCCAGCAATCCAGGGTCCGCCGCTTTCGGCACCACCGAAATTATCAGAGAAGGTGAACTGAGTACGTTCGTAATCCGCGCCAGCCTGAATGGTGAGCTGATCAGTGAGGTCATGCTCACCGAGCCAATCCATCCGCATTCTATTGGACGTATAGTCAGCAACATAGTCGCCGAAGCTTGAGGCGAAGAGCAGGGTTCTATCAATGTCGTTGATCTGCACGGAAACCGTGTTGCGCGTCCGTCCGTCATTGGTCTGGTGGGTCACGCCGCCCCGGCCGGCAAACTGCCGGCGGTCGCCAATGTTGGCTTCGTCGGTCGGCGGGTTGGAGAAACCATCGTCGAACTCTGTGTGGCTGTTGATCAACAGCAAAGATCCAAATGCGGTCAGGTTTTGATCCAATACCTTTTCGCCCGCCAGCGACACGGTGACGTTGTCATAGCCGTCACGCTCGGGGTTGCCGTTGCGCGCATCGGCTGCAGAAATGCCATCCGTTGTGAGGCCCGTTACACCAGC
>JAZBOA010000338.1:0-4543 GCA_036350935.1 Anderseniella sp.
GATTGCCCTGCTCGTTCTGGGCGATTTCGACTTTTACCTGCGGATCGTGGTCCGCGACATCGATCACTATCAGCAGCTACTGCAAAGCAGACTGGTGGCGCTGCCCGGAGTCAGGGAGATGCAAAGTTCGGTAATCCTGGATGTGTTAAAGGACACCTCGGCCTTGCCGCTTTGATGATTCTTGGGCTGCCCCTGCGGGGTTGTCATTCATGACGACGGTCTGCACGTTTGATTTTAATCGTCGTCGGTTTCGGTTTGGGCAAGCGCGCCGGGATCGCAAAGCCGCGTTCCTCTGGGGCAGAGTCACTGTCCGTGTGGCGGCCAGTTCGCCTTCTTCCGATTGCTTCGTGTGCCGGGTTGATTTGCAAATGCAAGATTGTCGCGCAATTCTCGCGGAGAGATATTGTAGGTCTGCTTGAAGCGTTTTGAAAATACCGAGGCGCTTTGGAAGCCGGTAGCGATCGCAATTTCAATAATCGGCATCTCGGTCTGCTCGCACAGCTGATAGGCGCGCTCCAATCGAAGCTGGACGTAGTATCGTTTTGGCGAAAACCCCAGATGTCTGGCAAACATGCGTTCCACCTGCCGCGTCGAGATCATGTATGTTTCACATAGTCTTTTCAGCTGCAGCGGCACCTCCAGATGCTGGTTCATATCGCCGACAATCCTTTGAAGGATAATCGGAAGATGCCTCAGGCGCCTGCCTTGGCTGCCGGGTTGAATAGTCGTGGCGTGACGTGGGTAAGACACCAGAACCTTGTTGCAAACGCTCTGGGCAACAGCATCTGAATACTCTGATCGGAACAGGTCGACGATAAAATCAAGTGTTGCCAGCTCGCCGGCGCAGCTTCCGATTGTCCCGTTCCAATGAAAAAGAGTTTCGGCCACCGCGAGGTCACGAAAACGCTCGGCTAGTGCGGGACCGGATCGCCAGTGCGCGCTACAGGATGTGCCCTGAAAAATGTTCAACTGCGCCATAAGCCAGACAGCGCTGCCAAATCCGACAACAGCGATGTTGTGACGTTGGCACAGACGCAGAAGCTCAAGGATCTTGGGCCTTGCGGCAGTGGCAATTTCGTGACCAGCAACGATGAACAGAATATCTGGGCCGCGGACCTTCACCAATTGGGTCTTGAGGTCCTGCAGCCCCAAAGGTTCGCAGCCATCATAATGAGCCGATCCATCAGCATCATGCAGATTTGTGACGGTGAAGTGCAGGGGATCGGAATACAGTTCATCCCGCGCGATTTTCAATGCCTCCAGAAGGCATCCAACCGTTATTAAAGATGCGCCTGGCGCGATGACACAGGCGTAATTCCTTGTTTTCGTGGCTTTGATCGCGGGTTGGAGATACGTCATTCCAGTTTGCCCATATAGGACTGAACGGTTTGGACAAATGCGGGCACATAGGCGCTGCCCACATGAAACCTGAACCGCTCTTGGTTTGAAATATGGTACAGGATCACGCCCAGCCCGCCGAAGATGCGGGCCGCAGAGCGTGAAGGCAGATCAGGATTGATTGCCGTGCCGCGTTTGACAACCTGCAACGCATCCGCTCCGCACAAATCGAACACAGTATAACCGCCTGTCATGTCGGTGACGGCAAGTTCCGGGTGATCATGCCAGCCGCAGTCGAGCGCCGGACCATTTACCAAAAGCACACGGTCGCGGCGCAGAGCCACTGCATAACTGGATCCTTGTGCGGCCTCCGGCCATCCTACCGCGGTGCCCAGGGTGTCCTCGAAATGGGTAAGTGCTGCGACGCCGCTGACCAAGGTCTGCCGGCTGGGTCTGACGCGTTCGAGTGTCACCTCAGATCCAGAGATGTTTACTTCGCACTCAACGACTTTCCAATTCCTGCTGTCATCACGCACGAAGCCGCTCCCCTTCGACATCAAAAAAGGTTGCGGAACAAACCACGGCGTCCCGTTTCGCGCCCATGTGCCAGATCGTTACGCTCTCTCCCATCCGCTCTGCTCCACGCGACAAAAGAGCCAGCGCAATGGGATGGCCCAGCGTCGGGCTATCGTAGCTGGATGTCACAAAGCCAAGAGATTTGGGTTTGCCGCCAACCTGCTCGACCACATGCGCGCCGACGGGCAGCATGGCTTGACCCGCGGGAACAGTCAGTCCGACCAACTGCTTCCTGTCCGGCGCATTGGCCGCCTTGGTGTGAAGTCCACGATCTCCAAGGAAGGCAGCGGTCTTTTTCAGCCGTGGCACGACGAAGCCAAGGTCATGCGGCATGGTCTCGCCGTCTGTATCTTTGCCGACAATGATATAACCCTTTTCCGCACGCAGAACTGAAAGTGCCTCGATACCGACAGGACCTGCACCCAGAGGCGCACCGGCAGCGAGGAGTGCGTCCCACAGCGCGCCGATTTTTTCAACCGTGGTGGAAATCTCGAAACTGACATCACCTGTGAAACTGACGCGCGCCACGCGGGCGACTGCACCCTGAAATATGCCGGTGCGATGGGTCATGTGGGGGAAGGCCTCCGGCGACAGATCGAGGCCAAGATCAATCGCGCCCACAATTTCGCGCGCCTTGGGGCCGGCGACGGTGATCGTGGGCCAGTTCTGCGTCGTGTCATGGATGAAGATGCGGTCAGGATCGTTGCCGTCCTGACGCCATGCCTCCAGCATGCCGAACACGCCGTCGACATGGCTGGACGAACACGAGATCACAAAGCGGTTCTTGTCCATGCAGGCGATGACCCCATCGTCATAGATCACGCCTTGCTCTGTCAACATGAACCCGTAGCGGATTGCGCCAGGCGCCAGCGTTGCAATGTTGTTGTAATAGACGGAATTGACGAATGAGGCGGCGTCGGGGCCCATCACCTCAATCTTTCCCAAGGGTGAAGCATCAAAGAGGCAAGCGCACTGTCTTGCCAGTGTCACTTCAGCGCGAATAGCATCCTGCGCGGGCGCTGTGCCGTACCATCCTGGGCGCAGCCAGCCGCCATATTCCCCCAACGCAGCACCAGCCGTGCGGTGCCGGTCTTCCAAGGGCAACCGTTTGAGCGGGCGAAACAGTTGGCCTTTGCTTGCCCCCTTGTACAGCGACATCGAAACCGGCACGAACGGCGGACGGAACGTGGTTGTGCCAACTTCCGGGATCGGCTTGTTTTGCAATGCGGCCATTGCGGCCAGACCGGCCATGTTCGAGGTCTTGCCTTGATCGATGGCCATCCCCAATGTCGTATAGCGTTTGAGATGCTCGACTGAGAGGAAGTTCTCCTTTGCGGCAATCTCGATATCCTTGAGCGTGACATCGTGTTGGAAGTCGATCCATTGACGCCCCAAGCTTCCGGGTTTGGGCCATAAAGGTGTGACGTGATAGGTGCCTGCTTGCCGCATGGGCTGCTCCCCGCGGCCAGCGACCAGGCCTTCCTCCATCGCGTGATCCAGATCGAAGGTGCCATTTGCGGCACCGACCGCAATCATCCCATCTGGTCCGTTACCCGGCACGAACGCTGCTTTTGCTTCATCCCAAGCCAATTTTCCCCCTGCATGCCGCCAGAGGTGGACAATCGGGGTCAGTCCTCCCGTGGCCAGCAAGGTATCGCACTGATGACGGGCGTCTCCATAGGACACCGCCGTCACGTATTTGGAGCCCACCCCGTTCGCGGTCACCTTGGCCGCATCCAGATGGCGCACCTTCGCGCCCGCAGCCTCCAGCAAGGGAGCTGCCGCTTTCGCCGTGGTATTGTTGCTCAGAATGGTGATCTCTTGCCCGACAAGCACGCCATAGCGGCCCAGATACTCGGTTGCCGCGCCTAGCGACATGATGCCTGGCAGATCATTGTTGGCAAAGGTGATCGGCCTGTCCAAAGCGCCAGTGGCCATCACGATCCGGGCGCAGCGCATCCGCCAAAGTCGCGGCGGCTTGCCAAATCCTTGATCCTGCGCCAAGGCGACCAGCCTGTGATCATAGACACCGATGGCTGTTGTGCGGGTCAGAACCCTTCCACCGGCTGCGACAATGGCCTCATGCTGGGCGCGGACCCATTCCAGCGGAGTCCGACCTTCGATGTTCAGGCCCATTGCGTAAAGCCCTCCGCCCAATTCGGCATGGTCTTCAACCAGCACCACGGACTCGCCGCGCTCGACCGCTGTAAGAGCCGCAATGATCCCCGTCGCCCCGCCGCCAACAACAAGCAGGTCGCAATGGTCATTGATCTGGTCAGCGGTGAAGGCTTGGGGCGCTTCGCCCTCCAACGCACCCAGACCGGCCATCTTTCGAATACTTGGCTCGAACAAGTGCCAATCCGGCCAGATAAAAGTCTTGTAGTAGAACCCGGCTCCCAAGAACCGATGAAATAGGTCAAGACCCCTTTTGATGTCAAATTGCGCAGAGGGCCACGCGTTGACAGCGCGTGCCTGCATCCCGTCCTCCAGTGGCGTTGTCGCCGCCGGGCAGTTTGGAAACGCAGCGCCATTCAGGGTCACGTCGAAGATCGCGTTGGGATCGTCGAACCAGGCACCCCACACGCCACGTGGGCGGTGATACTTGAATCCACGACCAATGATCCTGACA
>JAZBOA010000339.1:0-6015 GCA_036350935.1 Anderseniella sp.
CTTGAAGACGCCTACCGGCCGCACTTTTTCGATGGCGTGGCGACGGTTGTCGCCAAGCTGCTGAATGCGGCGGGCTGCGACTATGCAATGTTCGGCGAGAAGGACTTCCAGCAGCTGAAGGTCGTGACCGCCATGGCGCGGGACCTCGCCATCCCGACGATCATCGTCGGCGTGCCCACGGTTCGCGAGGCGGACGGGCTGGCGATGTCGTCACGCAATGCCTATCTCACCGCGCAGGAACGCGCCTCAGCACCGCTCTTGCATCAGGTCCTGCAGGAGCTCGCAGCGGACATTCGCGCTGGCAAGAACATCGCACGGTCGTGCACTTCAGCCCGCCGCAAGCTTGAGAAAGCCGGGTTCAGGCCGGACTATGTCGAGGCGCGGGCTACCGAGACGCTTGCCCCAGTGAAGAAGCTGGGCGAAACAGAGATACGGCTGCTGGCCGCAGCCTGGCTTGGCAAAACCCGGCTGATCGACAACATTGCCGTTTGAGGAGTGCTGCCATGAATGGACTGGTTGGTATCTGGCTTGCCATGCGGGTTGTCTCGTTCGCGCTGATGGCCTTCATCCTGGTGTTCATCATCGGCGGTCACGGCTGGTCGGCAACGGGACGCGCCGTTGCCTTCATGGAGCCGGGACTGCTGGTGGAAAGCCCGATCGCCTTCGGCATCTGCGCCGTCATCTGGCTGGCGTGGGGCATTGCCTCCTGGCGCTTCCTGTTCGGCAAGTGAAGCCGGTTCAGAGCAAGCCCAGTTCCGCCAGTTCGTTGCGCATCTTCTCCGGCATGCCGGCCACGCCATCGCCGCGCGGCAGGTCGGCGGGCGCATCCTCCGGCTTCAGGTATCTCCAGCCCTGGAATGGCCGCTTCGGCTGCGGACGTACCGCAACCAGCTCCGGGTCAAGCACGAGGTTGCAGCGGGTAATGCCGTCATCGTCCTCGAACGGTTCGATGGCAATGATGTTCTGGCGGCAGCTCACCATTCCCTTGATCACCCAGTAAAGCGAACCCTTGCCGACGATCTCATCGGCACGTTTGGGTATCATCCTCGTGGTGTGGTAGATGCGCCCGACGGTGCGCAGCCGCATTTCCTGCCAGTCTGCAAGATCCTGGATGTCGGTTGCGCCAACGCAAAGCTTGAGAATGTGAAGGGTCATGTACTGACAATTCACCCGGCCCGTGCCTGGTTGCAACGCAAGCCCCGCGGCTTTGCACAGTTTTCTGGACGGGCAGGCTCAAGTCGTCACAGCCTGAAATAGCCCGGATCAAACTCCTTCAGCTGATATAGCGGCTCCGGCTTGACCCCGACATTGTGCCTGATCATCAGGTCAGCCAGGCCATCGCCGTCAATCAGCGTGATACGGCGCGGAATGGCCGCGACGAAACTGTGGGCGGTTTTTGGCAGGAACGCGGTTGTAACAAACACACCCTTGGGCGCCTTGTGGGCTTCCAGCGAACCACAGAAATCGCGCACTTCGCTGATCGGCACCGTAGTTGAAGGCTTGTAGCGCTTGGCCTGGAAATAGAAAAAATCCAGACCCAGCTCGTCCTGGTATATGACCCCGTCCACGCCGCCGTCGGACCGTCCGCCAAGCCGGCGCGCCTTGTGCTGGCCAGAGCTCGGCGCATAGCCGATAGCAACCAGCAAATCCAGGATCATCTGTTCGAAAAACGCCGGCTCGCGCGCGTGCACGTGGCCAAGCAAATCGCGCTTCAACCGGCGGTTTGCCTGCCGGAACAGCCGGGCAAGATCGCTGCCGTCTTCATCACTGTCAGTTTCCTCCGCTGACGGCGTGCTCGCTGCAGGCGTACCCTCAAATGGTACATAAGGTGCTGCGGCCTCCCGCAGACCGGCAGAGCCGGACGAATGGACCCTCTTGCCATCGGCAGACAGGCGCAGCTTGCCCTCGATGGAGAGGTAAGACAACGCCCACCGCAGGTCATTGGACAATGCCGTTTCCCTGCCATTGCTCAACCGCCGGCTCGAGTCGGCCGGGCCAAGGGACAGGGTTTCAGCGATCAGATCGAGAAGATCCTGAAATTCGAGCTCGCCCCCCGCCTGTTCCAGGATGCGCAACGCCGGTTGCATGAGATCCCGGTAATCTGCCGCCAACTCTTCCGCCCCCGCGTTATTCCGCCCCCCTCAGAGCCGCTCCAAACGTCATTTCTCCGGTACTGCAATCACCATGTCTTCTCGTGCTGCTCGATCGGTGCTTCCGCTTTCTTCCAGGCGCCAAATCCGCCGATCAGATTGTACACGGGCCTGAGCCCCATGCGCTGGGCAATATGGGTGGCAAGCGCCGAACGCAAGCCGCCGGCGCACATGAAGATGAATGGCCCATCGCCGCCGAAGAAGTCCTTGTAGTACGGGCTTTCGGGATCGATCCAGAATTCGACCATGCCACGCGGGACGTGCCGTGATCCCGGTACCTTGCCATCGCGCCAGAGCTCACGGATGTCGCGGATGTCAACGAGGGTGGCGCCGCGATTGTCGATCAGCTCGCGCGCGCCTGCCACGTCGACTTCCTGAATTTCCGCCCTCGCTTCAGCGCAAAGCTGCTTGATGCCGATCCTGATGTCTTGTGGCAACCCACCGCTCCCTCGTCGTGAACCTGATGCTCAGGCTAACGGCTGGACCTGTGATGTCCAGACCTCATTCCGCAGCGTAATTACAACCGCTTTGGCAGGTATCGCCAGGCAATCACGCCACAGATGCCCGACCAGATGCCAAGCGCCAGGAAAACCGCCGAAAGAGGCGCAAACAGCAAGAGCACCGAGAACAGCGCCGTTGGCAGCAGTTCCGAGAGGTCCAGGTAGGTGCGATACACGCCGGTCATCTCGGCCCGCTCATGCGGATGTACCGCGCGCAGGAACGGGATCGAGCCGACCCCGTCGATGGCGGTGGCCGCCAGCGAGGCGGCGAGCAGCAGGCCAGCCGTGACATAGGGGTGATCCGCGCCGGCGAGGCCTGCGCCGAAGGTAAATGCCGCCATGGCGAAGAATGCCATCGCGATCACCTGGCGCACACCGACGCGCTGGGCATATTTGCCGAACAGGAAGGCGGTGATCAGCATGGCGTTGCCAGCCGACACCAGGAAACCGGCAGCTTGCTTGCCAAGCCCGCTCTGCACCATGAGGATCGGCGCATAGACGAAGAAGACCACCCAGAAACACGATCTGCCGAATGCGATCAACCAGGCAAGCCTGAGCCTTGGTTGCCTCACGAAGCGGCCTATGCTGGCCAACGGGTTTACCGGCTTCACCCTGCCGGCGCGTATGGCGGTGTTGTCGGACAGGCGCAAGTACCAGAACACCGCCAGCAGGATGAGTGAACAGACTGCAGTGAACGCATGCGGCGCCCATACCCCATAGGCGGTGTAGAGCCAGACCCCCAGCGACGGCCCGATCGTCCACGAGAACGTGGCATACGTCATTCGCATCGGCTCGACCCGCACATAGTCGTGCTTGCGGATGTGATCGAGGATGTAGAGGCTGGTGGTCACGTTCAGGCAGGCCGCCCCGAACACGCGCAGGAACATCCCGGCCACCTGCCCTTCCAGCGTGTAGCTGGCCATGGCAAGGGCAGCAAGGATCAGCGCCAGCCCGCCGAACGAGTAGATGAAGCGCCGCGCCGTATGCTGGATCAGCAGCGGGATCAGCAAGGTTCCGATCAGCGAGCCGATGGCCACGACCGTATAGACCTGCGAAACTTTCTGGCTCGACTGAAGAAGGTCATAGGCCTGCAGCGCAATCACCGTCGCAACGCTGGCTCGCGCCAGCGATTCAATGACGAACAACAGGATAAAGGCAGCCGCCGTGGGCTTTGGCGCTGTCGGCAGCCAGATTGGATAGCGGGCGGAAAAACCCATGACGCTCGCCTTGAACAGACCGACGGCATGCACCGGCAAGGCCGCCGGCGCTCATCCAGCTTCGTTATGTCAACAGCGCCGATTTGAAAAGCACATTCGCGTTGCTTGTGCCTTCTGGAGGGGCACCGGAAGCGGCCAGCCCGGTCAATTTGCTGCCGGCAACCTTTCGTTAGGTCCTGCCACAGTATGATGATGGCTCATTTCGAGTTTACTGCGTGTGTCGAGAGGTTTGTGGAGTCATGGGCAAGAGTCTGTTTGGAAAGCTCAAGAGCGTACTGTCGCGAAAGAAGACGTCCGAGATCTCCACGGCGGCGCAGCAGCCGCCGGCAACAGCCAATCTTTCACGGATCGGGCTGGGCGCAGGCATGGCCGCCACATCTGCGCCGCAGACAAACATGCCCGACATAAGTGGCTTCGCCGCAGCGATGACCACCGGCCAGCCCGCCATGCCATCCGTCTCCCATGCCCCCAACACCGAAGTCTCTCCGGTCGGGGTGCAGTTCTTTGCCGAGGTTCCCTTGCAGGCCTCGGCTGAAGAAATCGTCAACGTATCGCGCACTGCCTCCAACTGCATCAATGCCGAGATGTCACCTGCCGGAGACGGCGTATGGAGCGTGGCAATCACGCTGAACATGGCGCCGGTTCCGCAGGAGATTCATACCGTTGAGAGCGTGCTGTCCGAGTGGACCGGCAAGCTGGGCGGCATGGCCAAGGGCTGGGGCCTTGCCCAGGGCCGCGCCGCGGCCTGAACCTGCCGCAGTATCATCAGGGCTGATCCCAGACCGGTGCAACGCTTTCCGGTTCACACACCCGCATGTGCCGTGACTTGAGCGCCGAAATCGCCGCGATCTCGTCTGCTGCCAGTTGAAGCTGCGCTGCGGCAAGGTTGGACGCCAGTCGCTCAGGCTTTGACGAGCGCGGAATGGCGATCACGTCGCCCAGCGCCATGTGCCATGCAATGGTGATGTCCGCAGGCGAAACGCCGTGGCGGCTGGCGATGTCCTGCATGAGCGGCTCATCCGCCACCCGGTTGCGGGCAATCGGGCAATAGGCGGTTAGCGCCATGCCCGCTGCACGGCAAGCCGCGTGCACCTTGTCCTGGTTGATCAGCGGGTGAAACTCCACCTGGTTGCAGATCAGCGGCGCATCGGACAGCGCCACCGCCTCGCGGATCTGCGCCACCGTGAAGTTGGAGATGCCGATATGGCGGGCAAGGCCACGCTCGCGGGCCTTGTTGAGTGCCGCGACTGTTTCGCTCAAAGGTACGGTGCGTGATGGCCAGTGCAGCAGCAACAGGTCCACCGGCCCGCAATCAAGCTGTTCAAGACGCTCGTCAACGGCGCGGGCAAAATCGTCCGCCGCGTGGCAGTCGGGCCAGATCTTGGTGGTAAGGAATACGTCGTCACGGTGCAGGCCGGAGGCGCGGACGCCCTCGCCGACCTCGCGCTCGTTGGCGTACATCTGCGCGGTATCGACATGCCTGTAGCCCAGATCCAGCGCGGCCTTTACCAGTTCGCGGCATTGCTCGCCGCGCAGTTCCCACGTCCCCAGTCCGAGGGCGGGAATGGTGACGCCATGCGCCTCAACCGTTTTCATGTCGATTTTTCCTCCCTGTCTGCTAGCCTTCCATTACATGAACGCCGAGACACCGAACAGGATTCCCTGGCCGCCGCTGATCTTTGCCACCGCCGTGGTGGCCGGATTGATTGCCCAATGGATTACCCCTGTCAATCTGCCGGCCGGACTGACGGTGCCAGGCTTTGTGCTGCTTGCCGCCGGGCTGTCGCTCGATGTGTGGGCGATGTGGACGATGTTCGCCGCACGCACCAACATCCTGCCGCACCGGGCAGCGGACAGCCTGGTCATGCACGGACCCTTCGCCTTCATGCGCAACCCGATCTACGTTGGCAACACCATCGCGACGCTGGGACTTGCGCTTGCCCTGCAGAACGGCTGGCTGCTGGCAGCGGCGGCGGCGGCGGCAGCGTTCACCCACCAGCTGGCGGTGGTGCGTGAAGAAGCCCACCTCAAGGCGAAGTTCGGCAAGGCGTGGGATGATTACGCCAAACGGGTCAAGCGATGGTGGCTGGTCTAGCCGCGCCTACCACTCCCACGGTTTCTGCATGAAGCGAACGAACGGCGTCTCGA
>JAZBOA010000340.1:0-2326 GCA_036350935.1 Anderseniella sp.
GGCGTCCTGCTCATTGCCGTTTCGGGCTTTATCCTGCAAGGGGTGAACAATACCGGGCCGATGATGCCGGAGGCGGTGTTCTACGTCATCATGATGGCCTGGTGCTTCATCGCGCCGTTGGCCGCCTGGCTTTCGCGAACCCGCCTGCAGGCGCAAGTACGCCTTGCCATCATCCTGTCGCCGCTCGTCATTGCCGGCGCCCTGCTGCTGGTCAGCCCGGGTTAGGAACATCCGTCTGCGACGTCCATCATGCCGGCCGGCTCCACCGCCCTGGCGGGCGCGAGTGGTGTTCAATAGCCCGGTTATCCACAGGCCCAACCGTCGTCGCTTGGCATACTCCGTCAGTATGGAGAATACTTGTGGCGGGACAAGGGACAGGGATGGCGGAGGGGTGATGTCAGGCAAGCTGACCTTGTGCGAGGCAGCACGGCAAAGCGGCATCGGCTTGCATGGCCTGATGAAGGCTATCTGGTCGAATGAACTCAACGCGTCCCGCTGCGAGCCAGATGGCTTTATGGTCCTGCAGCGCGATCTTGACCGCTATCTGTCGCAGCTTCGGAGCGCAGCCGTTGCAACCTTGCCCGATGCGCCGAAGGCGCTGCCGCAGCCGGGGAGCGGTGATCTGCCAGGTTCGATCAAGCGGGTTCGCGAAGCCTTTGGCAAGGCACCGCCACCGGCGCCTGAACCGGCTGCACCCGAACCGGCGCCTCCACCGGCCCGCGACCTCGGCGACTGGTGCGAGAGCTACCTGATCCAGTTGCGCAAGGTGGACTGGCACCTGCGCAAGCTGGAAGCCGATGCCGCCTGGCTGAACGAGACGCTCACCAGGCGCTGATACCGGCGCTGCCTTAGGCTTGCGTTAACCATGTCATCCGTACACTGCTGAACAGGACGGAGGACGCACACAATGGCCAAGTCAGCAGTACTGGAGCGCGCCGGATTGGAGTTTCTGGCAGATGAGGATCGCCTCCCTGTGGGAAATATGATCCGCCTCGGGCCGCCGCAATCAACCGCGGTGACGGCCGAAGAAACAACCGCCCGCAGTTGCAACGACTTCGAGCATTTCCTCGCCGATCTGAAGGCCGAGGTCGAGCAACCGCTTCTGGGCGCCCTGGTCCAGGACCTGCGCGCCATGCTGTCGAAGCTGAAACGCCAGGCCAGGATTGATGCCGATCAAGGCGGACACCAGATCGGCGAGACATCATTGGCAGATGATTAGCAAACGCCCCAGACACACCAGCCTTGGCTTGATGATCGCCCTCGTGGCGCTGCTGCCTGCTGCGCCTGCCCTTTCCGCAAACAACATGGAAAAGGGCAAGGCGTTCGTCGAGCGCCATTGTGCCCGCTGCCATGCCGTCGGGCTCGACGATGACAGCCACATGCCAGAAGCACCTGCACTGCGCTCGCTTCACACCCGGTACCCGATTGACAGCCTGACCGAAGCCTTTGCCGAAGGCATTGTCACCGGTCACCCTGCAATGCCGCAATTCGAGCTCGACATGGATACAATTTCGGACATGTTGGCCTACATAAAGAGCCTGTCCGGCACGGGGCAGTGACCCGATCAGGTCAGTGCCCGATCATGTAAAGGCGGCCTCGGGCGAAACACCCCCACTAATGGGCTGGCAGCGTATCTGCTGTGACTGAAGCTTGTTTTGCACGAATACAATTATAGATTGTATTAATTATTTTGATTCTCGATATAGTAGGCAATGGTATTCGCCGCGACCACTGACTGCAGCAACTGCCAGCAAGAGTCCTTTCAGATGGACAACATGCCTGAAGGACTGTCAGATCGAGCCTGGCTGCCTATCCGTGACGGACGTTGGTGTCAACGCACCTGCATAGGACACCACACCCTCTCATGACCGCGTCGGCCGCTGTGCCCGGTCGCGCAGGATGTCCAGCACAAGCCGGCGGCGGCGACCGGCGGCCCGCCGCTGGTAGCCTGCAAGGCTTGAGAGCTTGCGGGAGAGCCTGTCGAGCCGGTCATTGCCGGCCAGGCAAGCCGTGACGGCATCCGTGTCTCCTTCATCGCGGCTGGCGTTGCCGGGCCCGTCGTCCAGGGACAGGCCGGTTCCCGGCTGACAGTCCTGGTCAAGCCCTGCTGCCTCCCGCATCTCCTGCCACAGCGTCTGCTGGACCTGGCGAATGTCCTCGATATGGGCCTGCAGCTCGGCAAGTTCATCGAGACAGTCCGGAACAGCTCCAGTTATCGCGTCCCGGGCAAAAGCGTCGCGCAATTGCTTCACCCGGGGCGACGGGCCGGCTGACAACCCTGTTCGGGTGAACAGTCCATGGGTGCGGGCGTTGAGGCGAGCCCCGA
>JAZBOA010000341.1:0-3517 GCA_036350935.1 Anderseniella sp.
CCAAGCCATCCGCGCGTGCACGCCCGCCAGCGCCGGGGCCAGCCAACATGCGGCGCGAACCGCCACCCCCTCCCCAGGACACGAAGGCGATGCAGCCAGCCCGGCGCCGGCCCACCTTCATGCTCTGCTCCAGGGAGAGAGTGAGTAGGAATATAATCGATAATAAGAAAAAAGTCAAGGGAGTGACTGGCTGTCCAACGAAGGCTGGCAACAACCATTTGCTACGACTGCGAACCCGCGGCCGCTTTCGGGTGTCAAGCAGACATTGCACACGATGATCAAAACCTTCCGGAGTTGACTCACTACGGACTTCTCAAAACGATGGCTTTGGCTCGTCCATCATTGGCTCTCATCGAACACGGTGATTGTAAAATTCGGCCAGTCATCCCAGAGTAAATTGGATTGGGTATTCTATTTGAGAATGATTGCCACAGGAGCAAGGCCATGTCGCTGACGAGACGCACGTTCGCCCTGATGAGCACCAGTGCGCTGTTCATATGCCCCGCTATAGCTGCGTCTTCCGCTCAAGCAGACCGAATATGGTCGGGCGGCACAATCATCACCATAAACGATGCAAGCATGCGGGCTGAGGCGGTCGCTGAAAAGGCTGGCCGGATCATTGCAGTCGGCTCGGTTGATGAGGTCATGAAGCACAAGGGGCCCGACACCGAAATGATCAATCTGGTCGGGCGCACCATGTTGCCAGGCTTCGTCGATGCGCATGGTCATGTCATGGGGGGTGGCCTTCAGGCCCTCGGGGCCAACGTGCTACCGCCACCTGATGGGCCAAATGCCGATATTGCATCACTGCAGCAAACACTTCGCGATTGGATCGAAGCCAATCGAGACAACGTGAGCAAGACGAACATCGTTCTCGGGTTTGGCTACGACAATGCTCAACTGACAGAACTTCGTCACCCAACGCGTGACGACCTGGATGCGGTGATGACAGATACGCCGACTATCATCATCCATCAATCAGGACATATCGCGGTGTTGAACTCCAAGGCCCTTGAAGTTGTTGGTTATACCGCTGAGACAGCCGATCCGGAGGGGGGTGTTATTCAGCGGCGCGCAGGCAGCAGTGAACCGAATGGGGTGCTGGAAGAAGTGGCCTTTTTTACCGCTGTGCCAAAGTTGCTAAGCAGTATCGGCGCAGAGGGAGCGAAGGCTTTCGTTCATGCTGGCACCGAGTTATGGGCCCGGTTCGGATACACGACCGCACAAGAAGGCCGTGCGGCCCCTGACACGTCTAAACTTATCAAGTCGGTTGCTGATGAAGGCGGCCTTAAAATCGATGTGGCGGTCTATTCTGACGTGCTGGTCGATCGAAACTACATCAAGACGAATGTCAGTAGTGACTACTCAAATCACTTTAGGCTGGCCGGGGCAAAACTCACGATCGACGGTTCGCCGCAAGGGTTCACAGCATGGCGTGATCGCCCATATTATGACCCGGTTGGCACATACCCGCCTGGCTATTCCGGTTATGCAGCAGCTACCAATGATCAGGTTATCAATGCAATCGATTGGGCGTTCAGCAATGGAATTCAGATACTCACGCATGCCAATGGCGAGAAGGCTAGTGATTTGCTGATTGCTTCAATCAAGGCTGCAACGGAAAAGTATGGTCCTGCTGACCGCCGGCCGGTGCTTATTCACGGGCAATTCCAGCGCGAGGATCAGGTAGATTCCTATCGAGAACTCAATGTGTTTGCCTCGCTGTTCCCGATGCACACGTTCTATTGGGGCGACTGGCACCGTGACCACACTGTTGGCCCTGAGCGGGCTGATAATATCTCGCCAACCGGTTGGTACACCAAGCGGGGCATGATGTTCTCAACGCACCACGACGCCCCGGTCGCCTTTCCGGACTCCATGCGGGTGCTGGATGCCACGGTAACGCGGCGCTCGCGCTCCAATGATATCATCGGACCGGCGCATAGGGTCGATGTCATGACGGCATTGAAGGCCATGACGATCTGGCCCGCCTATCAGCATTTTGAAGAGAACAGCAAGGGCTCAATCGAGGTTGGGAAGCTAGCTGATTTTGTCATACTCACTGATGATCCGACTGCAATTGACCCAGAGCGCTTAGACAGCATCAAGGTGGCAGCAACCATCAAGCAAGGTGAAACTGTTTATGCTGCGTCCGAAGAAGAGCTGAAGAAGGCTGATCTGTCGGTACCGAGCAGGGCTTCCGTTGATCCCTTTGCAAACTTCCTGCGCGCCGCTGCGATTGATCGCGAACTGGCACTACTTCCCAAGAGTAGGCGCACCCGTATGACGCGGACCGTTCTGGCGAATGCGACGCACAATAAGTTTTGTCTGAGCGCGGTTGTGGATCAACTAGCTGCTGCGATGGTGCAGGGGATTTAACGTGAGGCCTGAATAACGGCAAGTTTGGGCACTAAGCGGACTCTCCGCTTCGCTGCCAAGAATGTCCTTTATTGGGCCTGGAGCGGCCATTTGTTCCAAAGGACGTGTCCAACGGCAACACCGGGCCGTCAGCGATGAGATGCACCTCACTCCGCATTTCTAGTTCGCCCAAACCTTGCGCATCGGGCCTTTTTTGAGTCGCTCCAGATCTTGCGCATCGCGCCTGGCGGCGCTCTACGTGCGATCTGGAGTCAGGCCCTCTACGTGCGGTTTGTGCTGAGGTCCTCCACCAGCTTCCCCAGCATCTTGTCACACGCGGCCATTTCGCTCTCGGCGATGTACTCGTCCGGCTTGTGGGCCACGGCGATGGAGCCCGGCCCGCACACCACGGTGGGAATGCCCAGCCGGTTCTGGAACAGCCCGCCCTCGGTGCCGAAGGCGATCTTGCCGGTAGAGTTGCCGCCGGTCAGCGACTTCACGTAGTTGACCACGTCGCTGTCGGGCGGGGTGTCCAGCGCCGGGTATTGCGTGCCCGGCTGGAAGCTGATGTCCGCGCCGGGAAACACCTTGCGGGCTTCCTTCACCAGCTCGCCGGCCTTGGCGTGGATGCGCGCCACCAGCGCCGCCGGGTCGTCCGCCGGCAGGTGGCGGATCTCGTATTCGAAGGTCGCAAGGTTCGGCACGATGTTCAGCGTCTCGCCGCCGTGCAGGTTGCCCGCGTGCAGCGTGGTGTAGGCCACGTCATAGTCGCCGTCGCGCAGGCCCGTCTCGGCCACCTCGGCCTGGATTGCCCGGATTTCATTGATAAGGTCGATGGCCAGGTGCACCGCATTTATGGCGGTGGGGGCGAGCGAGGAATGCGCCTCGAGGCCTGTGCAGCGCACCTTCTCGCCGGCCTTGCCCTTGTGCGCGGTGACCACCTGCATCAGCGTCGGCTCGCCGATGATGCAGCAGCGCGGGCGCGGCGTCACCGGTTCCAGCAGGTCGATCAGCCGGCGCACGCCGACGCAGCCGATCTCCTCGTCATAGGAAAAGGCGAAATGGATCGGCGCGGTCAGCTTGTCCTTCAGCTTCGCGGCGCGCGGCGCCATGACGAGGCAGCAGGCGATGAAGCCCTTCATGTCCGCCGTGCCGCGGC
>JAZBOA010000342.1:0-9834 GCA_036350935.1 Anderseniella sp.
ATGACGATGTGCCCGAGCTGCCGCCCTACCAGACTGCACCTGCCACGCCACGGCCAGCCGAAATTGTGCCGGACATGTCCGACCCGCGCCTGTGGCCACTGGCCATGGACGAATTCGACCTCGACGGCCACCTCGCCATGACGCTTGAAGATGGCTCTATTGCCGTTGAAACGCCCGAAGGCTGGGCGCGGCTGCCAAACCTCGACGACGCCCGCACCTGGCTCTCCGGCCGCTAACCCTCGGGCTTCTCCGCAATCGCCGCTTCGATCAGCTTGCGCGCCTCGGGCGCCGTCCAGTGGGCAGGTCCAAGCAGCCGGCCGATCTCGCCACCTTGCCGGTCGATCAGGATGGTCAGCGGCAACCCGATGGCGCCCAGCTGCTTCATGATGCGGGTAGTCGGCTCCACGTAAAGCGCCAGGTTGTCGGCGTTCACCTCCTTGAGGAAGGCGGAGGAGGCTTCGGCTCCCTTCAGGTCGACGCTGATCGCCACCACCTCGAAATCGTCGCCTCCATAGTCTTTCTGCAACTGTGCGAGGTCCGGCATCTCCTTGCGGCACGGTGCGCACCAGGTGGCCCAGAGGTTGACCAGCACCACCCGGCCTTTCCAGTCCGCCAGCGTCAGTTCCTTGCCATTGCCATCCTTGAACGCGCCCGACTCGATGGCTGGCCGGTCCGGCTTGAACACGAACGCCGCAACGGCGCCGGTCGACAGCGACTTGTCGAGCGTCATCCCGCCCGCCTGCGCCGGTGTGGAGCCTACTGGCGCATTGCCATCAACCCCGAACATCGCGTAAACCCCGGCCAGCGCCGCAACGGCGACGGCAGCAATCATGCCTGCCACACGCTTTCGCGGACGTATGCTGCTGGATGTTGGTTCTGGCTTGGACATGGTCACTCCGTTGATGGATGGCGGTTTCTCGAACTTGAGGCGGATCTCGATATGACAAACAAGATGTGGGGCGGCAGGTTCCAGTCCGGTCCAGGCGAAATCATGGAAAAGATCAACGCGTCGATCAGCTTCGACCAGCGCCTGCATGCCCAGGACATCGCCGGTTCCATAGCACACGCGGCCATGCTGGGCGAATGCGGCATCATCCCGAAGGCCGATGTTCGCGAGATTGTGAAGGGATTGAAGGCCATCGCAAAGGATATCGAGGCCGGCAACTTCACCTTCTCGACCGCCCTGGAAGACATCCACATGAACGTCGAGTCCGCGTTGAAGGACCGCATCGGCGCACCCGCCGGCCGGCTTCACACGGCGCGCTCGCGCAATGACCAGGTCGCCACCGACTTCAAGCTCTACGTGCGCGATTGCCTCGACAGCTTCGATGCGCAACTGGCCGGGCTTCAGCAGGTGCTTGCGGAAAAGGCCCTGAAGCACGCCGCCGACATCATGCCCGGCTTCACCCACCTGCAGACCGCCCAGCCGGTCACCTTCGGCCATCACCTGCTGGCCTATGTGGAGATGCTGGCGCGCGACCGCTCCCGCTTCGCCGATGCCCGCAAGCGGATGAACGAGTCGCCGCTGGGCGCAGCAGCGCTTGCCGGCACGTCGTTCCCCATCGACCGGGCCATGACGGCGAAGGCGCTCGGCTTCGACCGGCCCACCCGCAATTCTCTGGACTCGGTGGCTGACCGCGACTTCGTGCTGGAAATGCTGGCCGCAGCCTCCATCTGCGCCATGCACCTGTCGCGCTTCGCCGAGGAGCTGGTAATCTGGTCGACGCCGCAGTTCGGCTTCATCCGCCTGTCGGACCAGTTCACCACCGGTTCGTCAATCATGCCGCAGAAGAAAAACCCGGACGCCGCCGAACTGATACGCGCCAAGCCCGGCCGCATTCTCGGCGCCTTCACCAGCCTGATGCTGGTGATGAAGGGCTTGCCGCTGACCTATTCCAAGGACATGCAGGAAGACAAGGAACCCGCCTTTGACGCCATCGACAACCTGGCGCTGGCGATCGCCGCCATGACCGGCATGGCCGCCGACATGGAACCGGTTACCAAACGCATGGCCGCTGCCGCAGGCTCGGGTTACTCCACCGCAACCGACCTCGCCGACTGGCTGGTGCGGGTCCTGGCGATGCCGTTCCGCGAGGCGCATCACGTCACCGGCACCCTTGTCGCCATGGCCGAGAAGCAGGGCATCGGCCTCGACCAGCTGCGGCTCGAAGACATGCAGTCGGTGGAGCCGCGCATCACCCGCGACGTCTTTTCGGTGCTGACACCCGAAGCCTCGGCGCGCTCGCGGACGAGCTTTGGCGGCACCGCTCCGGCCAATGTCAGGCGCGAAGCCAGGCGCTGGCTGAAACTTCTCGGCTAGAACCGCATTAACCTTCGGCACCCTGAGACGGCAGCGAAGCCGTTGCCCCGGGCAGGTTAGATCACTATGTGTTAGGAACAGGGCTCCGTTGCGGCGCCCGGACATGGCTGGAGGCAAGTCTTGGGTATGCGGTGGTTGATTATCTACCTGCTCGCCGTGGCCGTGATATGGCTGTTCGTCCGCAACACCACCTGGCGGCGCGGACTGCTGGCAACGGTTTCCGCCATATTTGCCGTTCTGATGATCGCTCTTACCCTGAGCGAGAAACAGGCAGGCCAGGACGCCCCGCCGCCCACCGCGCAACGGCTCGACCAGGTGCGGCAGTCGGAAGCCATGCGCCATGGCGCACTCAAACCATCCGACATCGCCATCAACTCCTCAAGCCTGTCGAATACCGAAACCACCGTGACCGACACCAGCGGACGCGATATTACCCGTTCCAACCCGCTGCAATGGCGCCTCGTCACCAGCATCTCCAACCGCTCCACCACCTATACTGCGCGCGACGTCGGCTTGCGCGTAATGCTGTACGCCTGCCCGACCTTCTTCTCCACGCCACAAGCCGACATAACGGCCAATGATCTGCGCAGCGCATGTTCACGGGTCGGCCAGCGTACGGTGGGACTGGAAAAGATCGCCCTCGCACCGGGCGAAACCCACAACGACGAACGCATCATCACCTTCCCTAACCAGCTTGAGGCCACCAACTCGCGGTACTGGATCGAGGTGCAGACCGTCAGCGCCGAAACCGGCCAGTAACCGGTGGTTTTACCGCGTTGCAGTTCGTACTTTGCCACTGCAACCAGTTTGGGGTACAACTCGGGTCCATCTTGATGCCACCACGACTGACCGGACCCGGAAACCGATGAACCTGCGCAGCCTTGTTGTTTTTGCCCTGCTGGTGGGCCTGCTTGCCGGCTGTGGCGTGCGCGGAGATCTGGAACCGCCGCCGGGCGCATCCACCCACGACCGTGATGAACCGGCTGCCATCGATCCGCTGATCAAACCGCAGTGACAAGGACGCCGCGAGCTGCGGCCTGACGCTGCCACAGGCCGTTGACGTTCAACGAGTTTTTCCGGATTTGCCGCCCCATGCACCACTTCAGTTACCGCGATGGCGTCCTGCACGCCGAGGACGTCTCCCTTGCCGAGCTCGCGCTTGATCTGGAAACCCCGTTCTACTGCTACTCGACCGCCACGCTGACCCGTCACTACGAGGTTCTGAGGAAGGCATTTGCAGGTCTCGACATGATGATCTGCTATGCCATGAAGGCCAACTCCAACCAGGCCGTGATCAAGACGCTGGCCGACCTCGGCGCCGGTATGGACGTGGTGTCGGAAGGCGAACTGCGCCGCGCACTTGCTGCCGGCGTTCCCGGCCGCCGCATCGTGTTTTCAGGCGTCGGCAAGACAGCCGCAGAAATGTCGCTGGCGCTGCGCGAGGGCATTGCGTGTTTCAATGTCGAGAGCGAGCCGGAACTGGAACTGCTTTCGGCGATCGCCCAGCGATTGGGCGAGACTGCCAACATCTCGATCCGGGTCAACCCGGACGTGGATGCGAAGACCCACGCCAAGATCACCACCGGCAAGTCGGACAACAAGTTCGGCATCTCGATGACCCGCGCCCGGGAGGTGTACGCCCGCGCCGCAAGCCTCAACAACCTGCGCATAACCGGCGTCGACATGCACATCGGCTCGCAGATCACCACGCTGGAACCGTACGCCGAGGCCTACACCATGCTCGCCGGGCTGGTGACGGAACTGCGTGCCGACGGCCATCCGATCAGCCATGTCGACATCGGTGGCGGACTTGGCGTGCCTTATCGTGGCACCAACGATGTGCCACCGCATCCGGATGAGTATGCCGCACTAGTGAAGGACACGCTGGGCCACCTGGACTGCAAGTTCGTCATGGAACCGGGCCGCATGATCGCCGGCAATGCCGGCATCCTGGTATCGCGCGTCATCCACGTGAAGGAGGCCGGTGACAAGCGCTTCGTCATTGTAGACGCCGCCATGAACGACCTGATCCGGCCGACGCTTTATGATGCCTACCATGAGATCATCCCCGTCAACGAGGCACGCAAGTCCACGCCGCACACCACCGCCGACATTGTTGGCCCGGTCTGCGAGTCGGGCGATTACCTCGCCCAGAACCGCGACCTGCCGCAGTTTGAGCCGGGCGACCTGATATCGGTCATGACCGCCGGCGCCTATGGTGCCGTACAGGCATGTACCTACAACACCCGGCCGCTGGTGCCTGAGGTGCTGGTCAATGGCGCGAAGTACGCCATCATCCGGCCCCGCCAGTCCTACGAGGACCTGATAGGTCTCGACCGGCTGGCATCCTGGCAGCACTGACAGGCGCTCCCCGGCGCCTGCCGGTGCGGGGGAACCGTTGAGATCACATTTTCGTTTACCGGATGGGCAGACAATTCATTGCTGTCTCTTGTTTTTGCCGCAGTGTGCTAGGATCATCGCAGCATGAGCGCAAACCCGGAACACATCCTTGCCCGCAAGATCCGGCTGGCCCGTCTGG
Organism: Anderseniella sp.; assembly: GCA_036350935.1. Taxonomy (GTDB): domain Bacteria; phylum Pseudomonadota; class Alphaproteobacteria; order Rhizobiales; family Aestuariivirgaceae; genus Anderseniella. Next base: position 4,860 of record JAZBOA010000342.1, read on the forward strand.
CCCTGGCCTGGGAACGGCTGCTGGAAGCGCTGTTCCCGGCAATGATGGTCACCGGCATCGTGCTGCTCGCCATCCTGACCGGGTTTGTTGCGTTGCTGCCGGCCTGGGCCAAGCTGACCGCCGCGGCCATCACCGTGATTGCCTTCGTTTGGAACCTGCGCCCCCTCGCCCGGCTGTCCTGGCCGGCCGAGGACGAAGCGATCGCCCGCATCGAGAAGCGCTCCGGGGTGAAGCACCGCCCCGCCACCAGCTTTACCGACACACTGGCCGATGAAGCATCGGCCACGCCTGAGCAGAAAGCCCTGTGGCAGGCCCACCGCGAGCGCATGGCCCGCGAAATGGAACGCCTCAAGGCCGGCAGCCCGCGCTCGCCGCTGCCACGGATCGACCAGAACGCGCTGCGCAATGCGCTGGCCCTGTCACTCATTGCAGCAGGGGTGCTGACCGCCGGCAGCTGGCGCGAACGGGTGTCCGAGGCGGTCGCGCTGACGGCACCGGTTCCGGCAGCCTCGCTGACGCTTGACGCCTGGCTCAACCCGCCCGCCTACACGGCGCGCCCGCCGGTCCTGCTCACCCGGCCCGCCGCCGTCGCGGCAGCAGATGGCGCAACCGCGCCCCTGCCACCGGTGTCAGTGCCGCAAGGCTCGGAACTGGTGGCCCGGCTGTCAGGATCGGATGACCTGACCATCACCATGCTCGACCCGTCCGCCAACGATGCCGGGGGCAAGCCGGTGGTGATCGCCAGCATTGTGCCTGAACCTGCCGTTGAAGGCGCGCCAGGACAGACGGCGCAGGAACTGCGCGCCACGCTGGATCGCACGGCCATCGTCAGCATCACCGCCGGCGGCCGCGACATGGGCTCGTGGCAGGTCACCGTGATCGCCGATGAGCCGCCAGTTGCCACTGTGCCATCACCCGTCGAGATTACGCCCTCTGGCGGTTTCGCGCTGCCATGGAAGGTATCGGACGATTATGGCGTGACCTCGCTGGCCGCCCGGCTGAAGCTGGCGGAAGGGCAGTTCGATGACCACAGCGTTCCGCCGGAAGACAACGAGTTCCTGAAGACGGCGCCGGACTTCGCCTTGTCCCTGCAGAAGATCAACCCGCGCCAGGCCGAGGGCAAGGGCTTCCAGGACCTGACCGAGCACCCCTGGGCGGGGCTTGAGGTTGAACTGGTGCTCGACGCCACCGACCAGGCAGGCCAGACCGGCTCCAGCGACGTACTCAAGTTCAAGCTGCCGGAGCGCCCGTTCTCCAAGCCGCTGGCCCAGGCCCTCGTCGAGCAGCGCCGCAACCTGTTCCTGCACCCTGAAAGCGAGCGCGACGTGGTCCGCGCCCTGTTGGCCTTGATGGTCTGGCCTGAAGGCCTGATCGAAAGCTCAGGCGTCTACCTCGGCATCCGTACCGCAGCAGCCAGCCTGTACCGCGCCAGCACCCATGAGGAAGTGCGCCAGGTCACCACCATGCTCTGGGAGATCGCCCTGTCGATCGAGAGCGGCAACCTGCCCGATGCCCTGAAGAAGCTGCAGGCCATAAAGAAGGAACTGGAGAAGGCGTTGGCCGAAGGCGCATCGGAAGAGCGTATCGCCGAGCTGATGCAGCAGATGCGCGAGGCCATGAACGAGTACCTGCAAGCCATGCAGCAGCAGATGCTGGAGGAGATGCGCAAGAACCCGGAAGCCTTCAACCAGCAGCAGCAGCAGATGAACCAGCAGGCCGAGCAGACAATCCGCTCGCGCGACCTGCAGCAGATGATGGACATGATCGAGAAGCTGGCGAAGTCCGGCGCCCGCGACGCTGCCCAGCAGATGCTGTCGGAGCTTGAGAACATGCTGCAGAACCTGCGCCCCGGCCGGCCCCAGCAGGCCAACCCGCAGCGCAACTCGCCGATGGCCCGCATGCTGGAACAGCTGTCGGAGATGATGCGCCGCCAGCAGCAGCTGATGGACCAGACCTTCCGCATGCCCCAGAACGGCCAGCAACAGCCTGGCGATCAGAATCAGGGTCAGATGCAGCCCGGCCAGGAAGGCATGGAGCCCGGCGGCCGTGGCCAGTCCGAGCAGCAGACACCCGGCAACGGCCAGCTGTCGCAACAGCAGCAGGACCTCGCCCAGATGCTGGAACGGTTGATGGAACAGATGCAGCAGCAGGGCATGCAGCCAGGCGACGGTCTTGGCCGCGCCCAGCAGGAAATGGGTGAGGCTGCCGGCGAGCTCGGTGAAGGCCAGCGCAACGACGCGCTGGGCAGCCAGGGTGAGGCGATGCGCGGCCTGCGCGAAGGCGCACGCAACATGGCCCAGCAGATGATGCAGCAGGGAACCGGCAACGAAGGCAATATCGGCCGCCATGGCGAGGGCCGCGACGCCGACCAGCGCGACCCGCTGGGCCGCCCGATGCCCTCCCAGGGTGAAGAGTACGGCCAGCGCGACAACATGCTGCCGAACGAGGCTGCGGTCGAACGCGCCCGGCGCATCCTTGATGCGCTGCGCTCGCGCGCCAACGAACCTGATCGCCCGCGCATTGAGCTCGACTATATCGACCGCCTGCTCAAGGGCCTTTACTGAGCCAGGTGCAAGCCGCTCCGTGCCCTGCCGCAATGTGATGAATTGCACATCGCCCGCGCGCCTGCGGACCTAATGTCATTCACAACAAGAGCGCGGAACCTTCTCCCCTCCCCTCCCTGCAAACCGGGTTCCTCGCTTGTTGATCTGACCGGTGCTCCCTGACCGGAAAGATGCAGACAGCGGCAGGCCGCCCCTCACCTGCCCCTTGTCACCCGCGGAAAAGGGCAGCCCCCGCAAGGGCTGCCCTTTTTCTTTGTGCTGTTCAGGATTTCACCACGTGCCCGACGAACGGCAGTTCGCGGAAGGCATGCGCCATGTCCATGCCGTAACCCACCACGAACCGGTCCGGGCAATCGAAGCCCTTGAAGTCGGCATCCAGTTCGGCTGCCCGGTGACCCGGCTTGTCCAGCAGCACCGCCGTCATCACGTTGCGGGCGCCACGCGCCGCAAGCAGGTCCTTGGCATAGGCGAGGGTGCGCCCGGATTCGAGAATGTCATCGATCAGCAGCACATCTCGCCCGCGCACGTCGGTCTCGATGTCGCGCAGCACCTCGATCTGGCCCGACGACGAGGTCCGCGCCCGGTAGCTGGCCAGCATCATGAAGTCCACTTCCGGCGACAGCCCTGCACCATGCATGGCGCGCAGCAGGTCGGCGGCGAAGATGAAGCTGCCCTTGAGCACCGGCACCACCAGCAGCTTCTGCGGCTGGCGCGCAGCCACGCCGGCAGCAATATCGCGCACCCGCGCAGCGATCTCCGTCTCGCTGAACAGCACCTCTATCTGGTGGCCATCAATTTCTACTGCGCTCATGCTGGCCGCAAGTTCAGCCCAATTCACCCGGCTTGGCAAAGCGGATTTCAACACTTTCCACGCCTTCCGGCGGTGCCGCCAGGCGGGTCACGAAGCTCGACACTGCCCCCGCCCCGATCGGACCCTTGCCGGTGCTGTGCAAGGTCCAGGCATGCAGTTCAGCGCCGTTCTCATCCTTGAGGACGAAACGCAACGGCGGTACGCGCCGGTCCTCATCCGTGATGTTGGCGATCTGGCCGCGCAACGCCAGCACCGGCTGACCGCTGACGATCATGTACTGCTGCTCCACGCCGGAGATTGACAGGCCGTATATGTTCACTGTCTTGCCGGCAATTTCGTACAGCTTGGAAGCGGCAGGAGCGGCCTGCACGATGCGCTCCGGAAAAGTCACCATGCCGCCAAGCACCAGGCAGATACCGGCCGCCAGCCCGGCCCAGCCGCGTAGCTGCGCACCCCGGCGTTCGCGTGCTGCCCTGGCCTTCTGTTCGGCCATCCGCGCCGCCCTGGCAATCTTGCGGGCCTCCGCCATCACCCGGGCGTCATTGTCGTCATCTCCCTGCGTTGACGCCTGATGCGCCGCATCGGCGTTCACCGGCACCAGGTCGCTGACCTCGGTGGCATGTGCTTCGATCCAGCCATGGCCGCACGATCCGCACCGCATCAGGGTCGCGTCTGTCGCCGCTGACCTGGGCAGATCGTACTCGGTTGCACATGAGGGGCAGGAGACTATCATTCGCGTTATCCGGAACTGCTGATTCGGGTTGCTCCGGTTCATCGGCATTTGGAAGCATGAAAGATCTGCGAAAACGCCGGAAACCAGACTAAATCGATTGCAACAGTAAAGCCGGATTACGGTTAATTCGGCGTAAATGCCAGAAACTCCACTGAACTGGCTGACAGGAACACCATTTGTCGATCGTGCGTTTTGAAAATGTGGGTTTGCGCTATGGCACCGGACCGGAAGTGCTCAAGGACCTGAACCTGACCCTGGAGACAGGCTCCTTCAGCTTTCTCACCGGAGCATCCGGCGCCGGCAAGACCTCGCTGATGCGCATGCTGTTCCTGGCGCTGAAACCCACTCGCGGCATGATCACGCTGTTCGGCGAGAATGTCGGCGCACTGCCGCGCACCCGCCTGCCCGATCTTCGCCGCCGCATCGGCGTGGTGTTCCAGGAGTTCCGCCTGCTCGATCACCTGACCACCTTCGAGAACGTCGCACTGCCGCTGCGCATCCGCGGCCAGAAGCTCAATGACTACCGCGACAACGTCATGGAGCTTCTCGACTGGGTAGGCCTCGATCACCACGCCAATTCCTATCCGCCGGTGCTGTCGGGCGGCGAGAAGCAGCGTGCCGCCATCGCCAGGGCCGTGGTGTCCAGCCCGGAACTGCTGCTTGCCGACGAGCCCACCGGCAACGTCGATCCCGCGCTTGCGCTGAGGCTGATGAAGTTGTTCCGCCAGCTCAACCAGTTCGGCACAACGGTGCTGATTGCCACCCATGACACGCACCTGCTGCAAACCTTCGACGTACCGGTACTGCGCCTTGCCAACGGACATACGGAGTGGGAGCCATGAAGCCGGCTGTCATCAAGGCTGAAGG
>JAZBOA010000343.1:0-8531 GCA_036350935.1 Anderseniella sp.
GCAGCCGGCCCTCGCCGGTACCGCTTCACTCGACATGACGTTTTCAGGCGCCGGCCGGACACCGGCAGGCCTCATCAGCCAGGTGTCCGGACAGGGCAAGCTCAGCGGTGGTGATTTCACCCTGTCCGGCCTCGATATTGCCGCGCTGCTGCCAAAGCTCTCCGGCCTCGACTCGGTTGAAGGGCTCGACCGGCTGATGACGGGCGCATTGTCGTCGGGGCCATTGCGGGCCGGGCTGGAAGACATGCCGCTCACCCTGACCACCGGCATCCTGCGGTCGGAGCCGGTGGCGCTTTCCGGCAACAGCGCATCTGGCAGCATCCGGCTTGTCAGCGACCTCGCCGCCAACCGCACCCGAATCGACGTGGCGCTCAGCGCAACAGGCAAGGACGTGCCGGAGGGCATGCCAGGCTTGTCGATGCGGCTGTCCGGACACCCGCACGCACTTGAACGCAGCTACGACACCGGAAGCCTCAAGACCTGGGTGGTGACCAACGTGCTGCAGCAGGGCATGGACCGGCTGGAAGAACTGCAGCGCGAAGAACAGCGCCTGATCGAGGAAGAGCGCAAGTTCCGCGAGGAACAGGAGCGCAAGGAAGCCGAACGCCGGCAGCGGATCATCGAGGAGCGCCAGGCAGCCGAAGCCACACGCCGCCGTGCTGCGGAAGAACGCGAACGGCTGAAATCCGCCGAGGATGTCCGCCGCAGCCTCGAAGCCGAAGAACAGCGCAAGCTGCAGGACCTGATCCAGCAGAACCTGCCGGCAGATATCCCGCAGGATGCCTTGCTCAATCCGCCGCCAGGCTCCGGCGCTACCAGCGGCGCACCCGCCACTGCCAATTGAGAGTGGCCTGGCCAGGTGCGCCCGCTCATCGCCAGCCGCACACCCGGCAATCCCGTCAATCAGATCCCGTAGCCCGCCTCACTGCGCCAGCCTGAAGTCCTGGTGGCAGGCCTTGCAGCTTTTGCCAACCTCGCCCAGCTGTGGAACGATATCCTGCGCCGACGACGCTCCCCTTGCCGCTTCCGCCAGCGCCAGCGCATCGGTTTCCATCTTCTTGGCCAGTCCGGTGAAGTCGTCCCAGCGCGTCCAGATCACCGGCAGGGCCTCGGTGGGCTTGTCGAGCGTGCCTTCAGGGAACATGTGTGGCATGTGCTTGCCGTGTCCGGCTATCACACGGGCCGCAACCTCGACGGCCGCGCCATCAAATGCCTTCTCGCCTTTCACCATGGCGGCAATGGTCTTCATGCTTTCGCTGATCTCCTTCATTGCCTCCATGCGATGCATGACGATGCCGGTGGCGCCTTCATGGGCCATGGCAATGCCGGAGACTACGCCGGCCGCAAGGGCGGCGCCGGTTATGCACTTGATGAACTTCATTTGAACCCTCTGAATATCGTTTCCCGTTGATGGCCCGGCATAAGGCAAGCATGGCGGGCTCACCGCAGGCCGTGGCCCGCGGCGGCCGCCATGCCGGCCAGCATCACTTCACCTGCTTGACGATCATCCGGCCATTCATGTCGCCGAATTCAAACTCCTTTGTGTCGCCTTCCTTCAAGCCTTCGATGACAGACTTTTCGGGCGCGAAGAAAACCATGGTCATGCTGGGCATATCGAGATTCTTGATCTCCTCATGCTTGACGGTGATCTTGCTCTGGGCGAGGTCGACCTTTACCACTTCACCTTTTGTCCACACCGCCTCTTCAGCCAGCGCGGTCGTGGCAGACAGTGCGATACCCGCGACCAGGGCGAGAGATTTCAACAGTTTCATTGTCAGGTTTCCTTTCTGGTTTGCAGTTCAGTCTTGGTTTTCTTGTGCCGATGCCTGGCGCACCGGGAATTGGGTCTGGGCGTTGCCGGAGCGGGTCACTTCCGGCACCTCGCCAGTCCATTCATAGGCGACGGTACCCTCCGGATGCTTGAACCAGCCGGGGTCGCCGTAATCGTCGGCGGCAAGGCCATCGCGGACCTTCACCACCGACAACATGCCGCCCATCTCGATCGGGCCGAACTGGCCCCAGCCTGTCATCATCGGGATGGTGTTGTCCGGCAGCGGCATCTCCATGGAACCCATCTCGGCCATGCCGGCGTGGCCCATTGCCATGAACTCCGGCTGCACCCGGCGCACCTTCTTCATGTGGCTCTTCGGATCGATGCCGATCTGGGTCGGTACGTCATGGCCCATGGCGTTCATGGTGTGGTGCGACTTGTGGCAGTGGATCGCCCAGTCGCCATCGTAGATGGCGTCGAACTCGTAGGCCCGCATGGCGCCCACGGGGATGTCGATGGTCACTTCCGGCCAGCGGGCCTCTTTTGGCACCCAGCCGCCGTCCGTGCCGGTCACCTCGAAGTCGTAGCCGTGCATGTGGATCGGATGGTTGGTCATGGTCAGGTTGCCGACGCGAACCCGGACCCGGTCGTTCTTCGCCACCACCAGCGGGTCAATGCCGGGGAAGATGCGGCTGTTCCAGCACCACATGTTGAAGTCGGTCATGGTCATGACCTTCGGCACATACGAGCCCGGCGCTATGTCGAAAGCGTTGAGCATGATCAGGAAGTCCCGGTCCACCCGCATGAACGCCGGATCCTTCGGGTGCACGATGAACATACCCATCATGCCCATCGCCATCTGCACCATCTCGTCGCCATGCGAGTGGTACATGAAGGTGCCGGACTTCTTCAGTTCGAACTCGTAGACGAACGTCTTGCCGGGTTTGATCGGCGGCTGGGTGAGCCCGCTCACCCCGTCCATGCCCGACGGCACCAACTGCCCATGCCAGTGGACGGCGGTGTGTTCCGGCAGCCGGTTGGTGACGAAGATGCGCAGCCGGTCGCCTTCCACCGCCTCGATGGTCGGACCCGGCGACTGGCCGTTATAGCCCCAAAGCCGCGCCACCATGCCCGGCGACAATTCCCGCTCCACCGGCTCGGCCACAAGGTGAAACTCCTTCACCCCGTCCTTCATCCGCCATGGCAGCGTCCAGCCGTTGAGCGTCACCACCGGCTGGTAATGATCAGGCCCCGAAGTGGGCACCAGCGGCTTCTGGGTTTCAGCCGTCGTTGCCACAGGGGCATCCGGCAGCCCCTGCGCAATGGCAGGCGCCGCCAGCGCGCTGCCGGTCAGCGCCAGGCCAGAGCCAAGAACGTGACGTCTGGATATCGTGTCAGTCATCGGTTGGTCTCCTTGCGGAAATACTTGTTCGTCTGGTCCATGATCAGTGCCCCGGGTCGCCGCCGGCATCGGCAAGTACAGCCATGCCGCCGCCGCCGCCCGCTGCCCCGCTGCCGCCGCCATAGATGGCAGCCTTCAGGTTTGCCTCGGCCAGCCAGAAGTCACGCTTGGCGATGTCAGCCTGGAGATCCGAGTTCACCTTGGCCTTGACGTCCTGCAGCAGTTCGAAGGTGCTGGTGATCATGCCGTTGTTGTTGAGCAGCGCCTGCTCTTCCAGCACCTTGCGCAGCGGCGCGACCGCCTCGATGTGATGGCGCGCGATTTCGTGCCGCCCGAGATAGGTTTCATAGGCACTGGCTGCCTCCGAGCGGATTTCCGCCGCCCTCTGGGCCAGCAGATTGGCCGCGCGCATATAGGCCATCTCGGCCTTGCGCATGCGCGCCTCGCCGGTGTCGAAGATCGGGATTACCAGGTCGAACTCGATAATGCCCGAGGCAATGTCATCGCCGTCCTCGCGTTCGATCTCGGCGCCGCCGGTCAGGTCCAGGTCGGACAGGTAGCGCGTTGCCTGCGTCAGGCCATGCTGTCGCGCCACGATCTCCAGGTCCGCCTTGGCGATCATCAGGTCGATGCGGTTGGTGAGCGCCTTCGCCACCACGGCGCGGGTGCGCTTCGCATGCCGCGGCAGCGGCGGCAGCGCATTGGGTACCTGGAATTCGGTCTCCTTGCCCCATACGCCCATCTTGCGGATCAGCGCCTGCTTGGCCTCGCGCGCCTCCAGACGCGCGCTGGCCAGCTGCGCCATCAGCTCTGCATAGTTTACGTGCTCGCGCGCCTGCTCGGCCTTTGGAAGGGCGCCGGTCTTGCCCAGTTGCATGGCAAGATCAGAGCCTGCATCCGCAGCTGCGATGGCTTGCCTGACGTGGCCGGCCCGTTCCCATGCGGATACCGAATTGATCCACGCCACCCGGGTTTCATGCGCAAGCTTGAGCGTCGCCTCGATGGCTTCCAGCTGCGCCTTCCGCAGCTTTGCTTCCGCCACGCTCATCCGGGCCTTTCGCGTCATGGCGCGGGCGATGTTGGCGGTAATCAGCGATTCGATGGTGCGGGCCACCCCGATCTGGCTGAAGCCCACCGTCAGCTTGGGGTTCGATGGCAGCGCCTCCTGCCACAACTCCGCCGCCGACATGCCGATCTGTGCATAAGTTGCCTGCAGCCCCTTGTTGCTCAACAGCGCCACCTGCACCGCCGTATCGGCATCGATGGTCTTGCCATGAATGAGTTCATGCACGCGGCTGGCCGTAGCCCCGGCCTCGGCATGGCTTTGCACCCAGACGCTCTGCTTGCCTGCGGTTTGGCTGGTTTGATCCTGAACCGCGGCAAATGCCAGCGTGGGGTTCGAAAGCTGGTCCAGTTCGGCCTGCGTGGCGCAGCCGGCAGCAAGCAGGGCAAGGCAGCAGGTGGCGATTGACTTGAACGGCCTCATTGCGCCTCTCCTTCCGCCGGAGGCGTACCGGCCCACGGCTCAGGCTCGACGACCTGGCGCGGGTGATAACCCGACAATACGCTGCGATAGGCAGGCGTGGCGGTTTCCCGGTCAGCTTCCACCGGATCGCGATGCGACAGCACATCGTACCTGTCCGGCTCGGCCCGAGCCGCGCATCCGGCCAGCAGCAAAAGTGCGGCCAGCAAGCCTCTGTTGAATATCATTGCTCTTTCGCCCGAAAGCGCCCCTGCATTTGATTGGTGCCGCGAAACCCGCAAGTTTCGCTCGCGGCTTGATCCAGAACCTGGAGAACGAGCCAGAAATTGCCTCCAACGGCCAGGTGCACGCAAACACGTGACCAGGCGTGGCTGAGGCAGGCCGGCTTGTCAGGCGACCGGATTGGGCGGTGGCAGGGGGGAAGCAGGCGCCCACGCGGCATGAGATTCAAGGCTGCCGGGTTCGGGACCCATCAGGCAGCCGCCGGGCGTGAATGCGAGTGCGGCGACGACATCAGCCATATGGCAGTTCGACAGGTCGCAGCAATCCTTGCCCGCAGTATCGGCAGGTGGCTTGGCTGCCCCGGAAACCGGGCATGGCGATTCGCCGTGGCTCATTGACTGATCGGACGCTGCCGCATGGTGGCCGCCGTGACCGCCATGATCGGCTGATACGAGATATTCAGGTTGATTGCCGGGCTCAGACGCATGCTGCAGATGGACGCCGCTACTGGCCGCCATCGTCATCTGGGCTAGCACCCAGACCATCAGCACTGCAATGTTGAGCGCTCTGCGCAACGTTCTGCCTCCGCAATCGTGGGTGATTGTCCCTGTGAGACCTGCGCTGTCAACTGACAAATCCGTCAGTACCCGCCAGGCCCTGGCGCGAATCCCTCGAATCTGCGCGCATGAGTGCTATATAAGCAGCCATGACCAACGCTCCCGCCCAGTCCGGCGCCGGCATTGCCGCGCGCGCTGCCGCATCGGCCGCCCCGCCCTATTTGCGCGCCCTCAACCCTGAACAGCGCGCCGCCGTTGAAACCCTCGACGGCCCGCTGCTGGTGCTGGCGGGGGCGGGCACCGGCAAGACGCGTGTGCTCACCACCCGGCTGGCCCACATCCTGGCCCAGCGCAAGGCCTGGCCCGGCGAGATCCTCGCCGTCACCTTCACCAACAAGGCCGCACGCGAGATGAAGCAGCGCATCGGCGGCCTCATCGGCGGCATGGTGGAGGGTATGACCTGGCTCGGCACCTTCCACTCCATCGGCGTGAAGATGCTGCGCCGCCATGCCGAGCTGGTAGGCCTCAAGTCCGACTTCTCCATCCTCGACACCGACGACCAGCTGCGCCTGCTGAAGCAGCTTATCCAGGCCGAAGGCATCGACGAGAAGCGCTGGCCTGCCCGCCAGCTTGCCGCCCACATCGACGGCTGGAAGAACCGCGGCCTGACGCCGGACAAGGTGCCGGCGGGCGAAGGCGCGGCCTATGCGAACGGCAAGGGCGCAGACCTCTACAAGCAGTACCAGGAGCGGCTGAAAGTGCTCAACGCCGTCGATTTCGGCGACCTCCTGCTGGAGACCCTGCGCCTGTTCCAGGAAAACGAAGGAGTGCTGGCCGAGTACCAGAGAAAGTTCAAGTACATGCTGGTGGACGAGTACCAGGACACCAACGTGGCGCAGTACCTGTGGCTGCGGCTTCTGGCGCAGGGCCACCGCAACATCTGCTGCGTCGGCGATGACGACCAGTCGATCTATGGCTGGCGCGGGGCCGAGGTCGACAACATCCTGCGCTTCGAGAAGGATTTTCCCGGCGCAGGCGTTATCCGGCTGGAGTCGAACTACCGCTCCACCCCGCACATTCTCGGCGCCGCCTCCGGCCTCATCACCCACAATGAAGGCCGCCTCGGCAAGACGCTGCGCACCGACCAGAACGATGGCGAGAAGATCAAGGTGCGCGGCCACTGGGACGGCGACGAGGAAGCCCGCGCCATTGGCGAGGACATCGAGCAGGCCCAGCGCGCCGGCGCCTCGCTGGAGGAAATCGCCATCCTGGTGCGCGCCTCGTTCCAGATGCGCGCCTTTGAGGACCGCTTCATTACCCTTGGCCTGCCCTACCGCGTGGTCGGCGGCCCGCGCTTCTACGAGCGTGCCGAGATCCGCGACGCGCTGGCCTATCTCAAGGTCACCATGTCGCCCGACAACGACCTCGCGTTCGAGCGCATCATCAACGTGCCGAAACGCGGCATTGGCGACAACTCGGTGCAGAAGATTCACGCCCTTGCGCGCGCCACGGCCACGTCGCTGCACCGCGCCGCGCTGGACATCGTCACCACCGAGGAGTTGCCGGGCAAGGCAAGGAAGGCGCTGGCCGACCTGCTGGCGTCGTTTGAACGCTGGCGCACCCAGGTCGCCACCCTGCCCCACACCGAGGTTGCCGAGATCATTCTCGACGAGTCCGGCTATACCGAGATGCACCAGCAGGACAAGGACCCGAAAGCACCCTCGCGGCTGGAAAACCTCAAGGAACTGGTGCGCTCCATGAACGAGTTCGAGACCATGGAAGGCTTTCTCGAACATATTGCGCTGGTGATGGACGTGGAGCAATCCGGCGAGTTCGAGCCCAAGGCCTCGATCATGACGCTGCACGCCGCCAAGGGGCTGGAGTTCGACACCGTGTTCCTGCCCGGCTGGGAGGAAGGCCTGTTCCCGCACCAGCGGGCGCTGGACGAGTCTGGCAAGGCAGGGCTGGAAGAAGAACGCCGCCTCGCTTACGTGGGCATCACCCGGGCGCGCAAGCACTGCACCATCTCGTTCGCCCAGAACCGACGCGTCCACGCCATGTGGCAGACGGCGCTTCCCTCCCGCTTCATCGACGAACTGCCCGCCGCCCATGTCGAGGTGGACACCATGTCGTCGTCCTATGGCGGCTACAATCTGGGCGGGGCGGACCGTTTCGGCGGCTCGCGCTTTGATGACGTCAAGCCGTTCAACTCAACCTACGACACGCCCGGCTGGAAGCGCGCCCAGGGTCGCCACGCCGAAGGCAGCGCCTTGCGCTCAAGCCCGCACATCATCGAGGGCACCCTCACAGCGTCCGACGCCGGCACCGCCTCCTACGCCCGCGGCGACAGGGTGCACCACCAGAAATTCGGCCCCGGCACCGTCACCCACGTCGACGGAAACAAGCTGTCGATCAGCTTCGACCAGGCGGGGGAAAAGCGGGTGTTGGATAGTTTTGTGAGCCGGGGGTGACTTTGGCGCTACCCCTCACCGTGGCGAAGACTCGCATCCATAACTACGCCTGCAACCTGCTTAACCAGCCCATTGGATGCCAGCATCCGCTGGCATGACGATTACTGGTGGCCGTCAATCACCCCCGTCACCCCAGCGAAGGCTGGGGTCCAATACACCAGCTCGGACAACTCAGGTGTTAAGAGTATCGTAGAGGTCAGCCCACACAGGATTCACCTTCTCTATGGTCTTGATCTTCCAGCTGCGCTGCCAAGCCTTCATCTGCTTTTCGCGAGCGATTGCGGCTTCCATGTTCTCGTGGAGTTCGTACCAGATCAGACGTTTCAGCCCATATCTCCTGCTGAAGCCGTCGATGAGACCTTTCTTGTGTTCATACGCGCGCCGCGCAATGTCCGAGGTCACACCGATGTACAGCGTGCCGTACCTGTGGTTACTGACTATGTAGACGCATGGTTGCATTCGCCGAGTTTGCTACATCCTTGTATTGGATGCCAGCATCCGCTGGCATGACGAATAATGAGAGCTGTGTGACTCACCTCACCACTTTCAGCCCCAACTCTTCCATAACGTCGAAATCCTTGTCCACGTGGAGCAGAGGCACGTCATTCTCGATGCACCAGGTGGC
>JAZBOA010000344.1:0-3415 GCA_036350935.1 Anderseniella sp.
AAATTCCCTGTAAATTCCCGAGGAACAGGGTATTGGCCAACGGAGACGGGTTCGCACTGGACTGCGCACGCCGCCACTGCCCTGCCTAGCCTTGCCGGTTCAGCATCCGCTCCCGGTTCGCCATGTAAAGCCCGGTCGCGATGATGATGGCGGCGCCGACCCACGTCCACAGGTCGGGCAAGTGCCCGAACACGGCCCAGCCATAGAACGCCGTCCAGATGATCAGCGTGTAATGCATCGGCTAGACCGCGCTGGCCTCGGCGATTTGCAGTGACTTGATCACCATCAGTTCGCCCAGTGCCGCCGTCACCGCCATACCTGCCAGCAGCGCCACCTGCCCGCCGGTTTGCGGCGCAGACCAGAACAAAGGCAGGGGCAGCGTGAGCAGCAACACGCTGGCGAGTGCGGTATAGGCGACGGTCGTATCGGTCCGGTCGCTCGACGCCAGCTGCCGCGACACGATCTGGCGCAAGGCGAATGCGGTTGCCGCCAGCACCACCAGCAGCACCGCCGGATGCATCGCGCCCATGCCGGGCCGGATGACGATCAAGGTGCCGGTGAACCCGATGGCCACCGCGACGAAGCGGCGTGCGCCAACCCGCTCCTTCAGCAGCAGGGCGCCGAATATCGTAACCAGGAACGGTGCAATGAACGTAACCGCCACCGCATCGGCCAATGGTACATATTTCAGTGCGAAGACGAAGGCGGTGGCTGACAGTACCGCCAGCATGCCGCGCAGAATCTGCAGGCGCGGATGCGACGTCCTGAGGATGACAGGTCCCTTCAGCGCCAGCAGAAGCAGCACGCCCGACAACAGTCCAAGCTGTCGCGTCCACACGATCTGCACCGGATGGAATGATCCGGTCAGCAGCTTTGCCTGGGTGTCGGCGGCGGCGAACAGGAAGAAGGCCAGCGCCATAAGGGCGATCCCGCGCAAGTTGTCCGGATGTTTCGGCGCCCGCAGTTCCGCCAGCGGTGCGGCGCCGTCAACAGACATGACTTTCCGCCCCCATTCGCAATTTCCCGACATCCAGGTGCATGTGTTTCGCCTGACGCAATAACGTCGCAAGACCCTATGGCTGGCGGGCCTTGCGGTCCATCCGGATATTGGACAACCTCACCTTGCCAAATCCGCATGACCTGGACATCGCGTCACCGCTCAAGCCGGCTGATCGTGTGCAGATTGATGAAGCGCCGCCGGCCGCAGCTCCGGGCCGCAATGGCGTCTGCCGGAATCGTGATTGCGCGAACCTCTTGCGTCCGGCGCTGCACGTGCCAACATGAGTGTCATCACAAGATCATCAAGGTGACCTCCCATGTTTGGTTTCATGCGCAAGAAGCTTGAATTGCCGTCCCCCGAAGAAGCGTTGCCGGGCCGTGCCCATCCGATTCCCACGGCCAGGGCCCACTTCGTCAATGGCAACCCGATCAAGGGACCGTATCCGGCGGGTTTCGAGATCGCGTACTTCGCGCTCGGCTGCTACTGGGGCGCAGAGCGCAAGTTCTGGCAGGTGCCGGGCGTCTGGGTGACGGCGGTGGGCAACATCGCAGGGCTCACCCCCAACCCAACCTATGAGGAGGTCTGCTCGGGCCGCACCGGTCATGCCGAGGCGGTAATGGCTGTGTACGACCCTGACAAGGTGTCCTACGAGGAATTGCTCAAGGAGTTCTGGGAATCGCACGACCCGACGCAGGGCATGCGCCAGGGCAACGACGTGGGCACTCAATACCGCTCCGGCATCTACTGGACCAGCGAGGCCCAGCGCGACACAGCGTTGGCGTCGAAGGCCGCCTACCAGAAGGCGCTGGATGCCCGCGGCTTTCCGTCGATCACCACCGAGATCCTCGCGGCGGACGAGTTCTTCTTCGCCGAGGACTACCACCAGCAGTACCTGGCCAAGAACCCCATGGGCTATTGCGGCCTTGGCGGCACCGGCGTGTCGTGCCCCATCGGCACAGGTGTGCAGGCGGCGGAGTAGACGTTAACCGGATTGCGTGTGCCCCGGACGTGTTCCGAGGCCCGGACGAACAAACAACTGGGTCCCGGCACGCGGTGGCCGGGACACCAGCGTTCGCTCTATTACCCCCGCAGGCTGGCCCCCGTTGCTTTTGTAACCGCCGCCACAACCGCCTTTGACACCGCGTCGATTTCCTCGTCGGTCAGCGTCTTGTCCTTCGGCTGCAGCGTCACCTCCAGCGCGATGGAGCGCTGGCCCTCGCCCAGGTTGCCGCCGGCAAACACGTCGAACACCGACACGTCGGTGATCAGCGCCTTGTCGGCGCCCTTTGCCGCCCGGATGAACTTGTCCGCAGCCACCCGCGCATCAGCCACGAAGGCGAAGTCGCGCTTCACCGGCAGCAGGTCCTGGGCCTCGAGGGCAGGACGCGCCGTGGCAGACTGTTTCGGCTCCGGAATGTTGTCGATGACCATCTCGAAGGCCACAAGTGGTCCCTTCACGTCCATCTCGCGCAGCACCTTGGGATGCACCTCGCCGAACCAGCCGAGCTGGTTCTTCGGGCCGAGTTGAACTGTGCCTGACCGGCCCGGGTGGAACCAGTCCGGCCCACCCTGCACCACCTGTACTGACCCCACCGGTGCACCGGCGGCTTCAAGGGCGGCCATCAGGTCCGCCTTGGCGTCGTACAGGTCGACTCCGCGAGGACGCTCGGCCCAGTGCCGCGCCGCCGTCTGGCCACGCCGCACACCGGCGGCCCGCAAGGTCTCGTCCTCGGGCTTGTCGCCGGCATAGGCCTGACCCACCTCGAACAGCGCCAGGTTGGCCTGCCCCCGGTCCAGGTTGCGGCCAGTGGCGGCAATCAGGTTCGCCAGCAGCGACGGCCGCATGTCCGACAGTTCCGACGAAATGGGGTTGGCGAGTTTCAATTCGGGCTGACCGCCGCCGAACAGCTTCGCATGGGCCTCGGGCAGGAACGACCAGGTGACGGCCTCGTTGAGACCACGCGCGGCAAGCGTGCGCCGAGTGGCCAGCATCCGCTTCTGGCGGGCAGTGAGCACCGGCTTGGCCACATCGTGCAGGCGGGTCATTGCAACCGGTTGCACGTTGTCCAGCCCCGCGATGCGGGCAACCTCTTCCACCAGGTCTGCCTCACCGTGTATGTCCGGACGCCATGTTGGAACGGCGCACTCCAGCACGTCTGCCTTGTCCGTCACCTTGAAACCGAGGTCCGTCAGGATCGCGATCTGCCGCTCCACCGGAACGTCGATACCGGCCAGCGACTTGACGCGGGACTTGCGCAAGTCGAACGACCGCGCGTTGAGCGGCGCCTGCCCGGCGATCACCAGCTCCGACGGTTCGCCGCCGCACAGGTCGAGGATCATCTGCGTGCAAAGCTGCGCGCCGGCTTCGACGAACGCCGGATCCACGCCGCGCTCGAACCGGTAGCGCGCATCGGT
>JAZBOA010000345.1:0-4014 GCA_036350935.1 Anderseniella sp.
CGCATTTCGCCCAATCCAGCAGTTCGACGACCTCAGCCTAATGGTCGTCCTGATCTGGCTGCCAGTGCAGTTGTGATCAATAAACCGCCTGGAAGGGGCGCAATCCAAGCTTCCCGCAATGCCGCCCAGGATGTCCGGTGTCCGACGCGAAGTCAGCCTTCGCATAATGGGCGATTATGGAAGATGCAGCCCGGTAACGATGTTGTCCTAGGCCTCTTCACTGGCAGCCATATGCGCGCTTGCAAGGTTCAGTTCACCGCTTCCTTATCACGGTGAGCTGCACCGTCATCTGAGCGTGCAAGCTGAACGGCCAGACGAGTTCATCAGCCAAACTTGCGCATATAGTTCTTGCACAGGTCCACGGTCTGCTCGGTGTATTCGATACCCATGGATTGGGCGAGTTCGGTCTCCGAGTGACTTCCGATCCAGGCAACCAGCAGAAGTCGCCGCAGCATCACGAAGGTCGGGATTTCGTCCTCGTCAGCCTGAGAAAGATCAATCACCCGCCGGTAGCCAATCAACCAGTGGCGAATGAGATCCGGCACTTCCGGCAGGTGTTCGTAGAAGGAAACCGGTGTGGCGGCGTCGTACATAAACCACGAGAAACCGCAGTCGTCGAAGTCGATCACCTTCACATCGCTGCCGTCCACAAGCAAGTTCGCCAGCCGGAGATCGCAGTGGATCAGGCCGAAGCGATTATCACCTTTGCCATAGGCTGCGAGACGCTGGCCGATCAGCTCGACCGTTTTACCGAACAGGTCCTGTTTAGCGGAGTCGATGCCCATGCCGTCACGCCAGCAGCCCCAATGTGGTCTGTCGCCAAGGCTGGTATCGAAGTCCCAGGTGAGCCTTTCAAACCATGCAGGGCGCTGCCAGCTGCGCACATGCTGGTGCATTCGGGCGGTCACCTCGCCGAGAACCTCAAACGGTGCGCGAAGGTCCTCATTGACACCGGGCTCCGAACCCGTTTCCCAGTCGAACAGGACCACATTCCGCGGGCGCGGCATGGCCGGATGGGAGGCCTTCTGAAGGATGTCTCCGTCGAGCCCAGGTACCGCGGCCGGTGTTATGATGACTTTTTTCTCGCGTAAATCCCGCTGCCAGGCGAGTTCGGACCTGATGGCGGCATCGGTATGATAGCCATCGCGATGCACGCGCAAGGCCCATCGATGCCCGGTTGAAAGATTCTCCACCTTGTAGGTGGCGTTCTCGGACAGGTTGATCAGGTCTACAGAACAGCTCGCCGGCAGGTCGTAAAGCTTCACCGCGCTGCGGCTCAGCTCAGCCAGCAGCTTGAGTTGCTCTTCATGGGGCAGGGCGTCGAACTCGGTGGTGGATGTCATTTCCTCTGTCATTGGTTGCCTCTCGTCTTGAAAACCTCTGAAGGCTATTTGCCAGCGCAGAGGTGGACTTGACAACAGAACAGCGCAAATTGACAGGGGACAGCAGGTCGGGACGGTCAGGCGTCCCGACCCCCGATTGAGGACAGGACGTTCTCGATCCGATCACGCGCATTGATCACCTTGTCAGTCCGACCGGACAAGTAGATGCGCCCGGCTGCGCCGATCATCTGCACATCGACGAGGGTCAGCTCAGGTGCGGCCTTCTCTGCCTCATTGGCGGCAATAGCTGCATACAATGCCGGCACCATCTCGCAGATCAACAACGTTTCGCCGGGCATGATCATCGACGCCTGGCGGTTGCGGTTGATGATTACCGCATGCTGGTCCGAGATGTCCTCGATCACATCCGTATACAGGATGCGCGGCTTGAGCTGGTCGCCCTCGCTCAAACCAATGCCGTCGAGAATGACTCGGCCAACCTTGAGCAGGGCGTCCTTGTCATCTCCATGCAGCTCCAGGATGCCGAACTGGCGTTCGACGAAAAGGATGCCGGGCTCGAGATCAGGGTCTGCCTTGAGTGCGATATCGATGACCCGTTCGATCATCAGGCCGGGTGCCACCTCCATGATCAGGGCATGCTGACCCGCGAGTGGCGGGTAACCACGTGCCCGGGTTGGCGTGCCCATGTAGGCGGCGAACTGCGGCTGCAGATCCTCGACCGTGAGGTAGACACGCAGCTCGCCACGCGGCACGGAGCGGCCGTCACCGGCCGCGGCAGCAGCCGGAGAACGTTTCGCTGAAGTCACGACAGACCTCCCTTCAGGCTACACGGCCTATTTGCCAGGTACTGCGATGAAGTGCTTCGACACGTCGACGTGCGGACGCGGAATCACGTGCACGGAGACCAGCTGGCCGACCTGTCCGGCAACCTCGGCACCGGCTTCAGTAGCCGCCTTCACGGCACCCACATCGCCATTGATAACAACGGCAACCAGTCCATCGCCCACTTCCTCGCGGCCGATGATGGTTACGTTGGCGGCTTTTACCATCGCGTCGGCGGCGGCGAGTGCAGCCACGTAGCCCTTGGTCTCGATCATTCCGATAGCATTGCTCGACATCTTATCCTCCTGTCAGTTCAGCTATTTCGTTTTTCCGGCAGGCTTGGCGGCCTCGTCCACAATGCCGATAATCAGCGCATCGATGGGCGGGGCATTGCCCGGGAACCATGCGGCGGCAACGGAGCCCGTTGCCACCATGACACGTTCACCTTCTCCGCAACCGAGCGGATCGAAGGCAAGCAGGCTGGACGACGAGCCGTCCACGACCACTTCGAGAATGGAACCCGCCGGGACCTCTGGCAGGCGCTTGGTGGACCAAATGCGTCCAGATACCGTGGCGTACAGCATCAGCGTTTCCTTTCGATCTTAAGGCCCAGGGCCCGCGCGCGATCCTTGGCAAGTGGGGTCATGACAGCGCCCGGCGCCAGCACCAGGGTGCCCGATCCGGCCAGCTTGCTGACGCGTGCCTCAGTGACGGTTCCCTCGAGCACAGCGGCGGGTGAAATCGCTGTGATGGATGTTGGGGCGTGGGTGGTGGTGACTGTTGTTACCGGCGCAGTGGCAAGGGTGAACTTCAGCGAGCCAGTACGAACCGCCTGTCCGTTACGGGGATCATCCAGCATCCGTATCAGGCGTTGTACAAAGGCCATAAGATCGGCATCGGTTGCGATGCGTATCGCTTCTGTGGCCTGGTTCGGTGTTGTGGGTGAATGTCTGCCGGCTGCCTTGCCAAGTGTTTCGCGCAGCAGGTCGCGGACCATAGCTCTCAGTTCAGCTTCACTCATGATACAAGCTCCAGTGCCTGGCAGGCCGCAGATGCGGCGGCGCGCACTTCCGACTCCGAACCGGAAAGATAAAGCCTTCCAGTTGCACCAATCATGCGGTAGTCGACGATCTTGATGTTGGCAGACTTCTCTGCCTCATTGCAGGCGAGGATGGCATAAGCTGCAGGCTCGGTCTCCAGCACGAATAGGGTTTCGCCTGCAAGGATCATCGAGCCCAGCTTGTTGCGATTGATCATGAAGGCATGCAGGGGGTCGATCCGGGTGACGATCTTTGATGCCAGGATCTTTGGCCTCATGGCTTCCGCCGCCGTCACCTTGAGGTGTCGCAGCACGGCTTCAGCGGCTGCCTTTACGGCTGATGTCGAGCGGGAATGAAATTCCAGGTAACCGAACTGGCGCTCAACCACCAGGATGCCACCCTTGACATCGGCTTCCTTCAGCGCGGTATCGGTCAGCGGCTCGATGTCGAGCCCCGGAGCCACCTCGATGATCTGTGCTGCCATTCCAGTGCGGGGCAGCGAGCCGCGGATCCACGTGCCGAGATAACACATGGTCTGCGCCTGAAGCTGGTCGATAAAGATGAAGGAGCGAAGGGTTGCCATGGGTCATCATCAGGCCGCAAGAACGGCGCTCAGCTCCTCAAGAATTATGCGGCGCAATTCGCGGCGCATGGCGTCAGCATCGGCACTGCCGCCACCGCTTATTGCGGAAAGGTTCGGTTGTGCCATGCTGGCGCGCGGCAGAGCCAGTGGATCGAGCCCTTCGAACTTGCCGAAAACCTCAGCGGCCTCCTTGTTGTAAGCAATGCGGGCATAGTGCACGAAGTGA
>JAZBOA010000346.1:0-6060 GCA_036350935.1 Anderseniella sp.
AAGTCCGGCTCGTGGTTCTCCCACAGTGGCGAGCGCATCGGGCAGGGCCGCGAGAACGCCAAGAATTTCCTGCGCGAAAACCCCGACGTGGCCAATGCGATCGAGGTGGCGATCCGCTCCAATGCCGGGCTGATTGCCGAGCGCATCACCGATCCCGATGCGGTCAGCGTGGACGAGGACGGCGTGATTGCCGACGACCTTCCCGCTGCGGCTGGCGGCGAGGAATAGACGGAACGCGACAGCTTTGCCGAAAGGCGCCGCAGAGCCTGGCCGATGATTGGCTGGCAGCCGGCAAGCCTCTCGAGTGAGTGAAACGTGTAACGCCTTGACCCCGAACCCCGGAGCCGGCCGGACAGACGCCCGCCGCTCTCACCACCCACACCAGGCGGGTGGCCGGTTTCCGCGCAGCCCTGATTGCCCTGACCAGGGCTGCACCCCATGCAAGGCGCCTTCCGCTTCACCTGGCGGAGGGCGCTTTTGCTTTTGGGCCGGGGCGCCGATTGCAAGTCCGCCGTCGTGGTGCCGGATGGCGGAACGGCCAACCACAGTTTTATGGACAGCGGCACGGCAACTTGTATAAAGGCCGCCCGAACCCCGTCTTTCATTCAACTACCAGGACCAGCGAAGCCCATGTCAGGCGTCAATGAAATCCGCTCCACCTTCCTGAACTACTTCGCCAGGAACGGCCACGAGGTGGTGGACTCCTCGCCACTGGTGCCGCGCAATGACCCGACGCTGATGTTCACCAATGCAGGCATGGTGCAGTTCAAGAACGTCTTCACCGGGCTTGAAAAGCGAGCCTACAGCCGCGCCGTGACGGCTCAGAAGTGCGTACGCGCCGGCGGCAAGCACAACGACCTGGACAATGTGGGCTACACGGCGCGCCATCACACCTTCTTCGAGATGCTGGGCAACTTCTCGTTCGGCGATTACTTCAAGGAGCGCGCGATCGAACTTGCCTGGAACCTGATCACCCGGGATTACGGCATCGATGCGAAGCGGCTGCTGGTGACCGTCTATCACGAGGATGACGAGGCCTTTGGCCTGTGGAAGAAGATTGCCGGCCTGTCCGACAGCAAGATCATTCGCATTCCGACGTCGGACAATTTCTGGGCCATGGGCGATACCGGACCGTGCGGACCGTGCTCAGAGATCTTCTTCGACCATGGCGACCACATTCCCGGCGGCCCTCCCGGTTCGCCGGACGAGGACGGCGACCGTTTCATCGAGATCTGGAACCTCGTGTTCATGCAGTTCGAGCAGGTGAACCCTGACGAGCGCATCAGCCTGCCCAAGCCGTCCATCGACACCGGCATGGGGCTGGAGCGCATATCGGCGGTGCTGCAGGGCACCCACGACAACTACGAGACAGACCTGTTCCGGGCGCTGATCAGCGCCATCGAGGACCAGACCGGCGTCGAAGCCAAGGGCAAGCACAAGGCGTCGAACAGGGTTATCGCCGATCATCTCAGGGCCACGTCGTTCCTGATCGCTGACGGCGTGCTGCCGTCCAACGAGGGCCGCGGTTACGTGCTGCGCCGCATCATGCGCCGCGCCATGCGCCACGCCGAGCTGCTGGGCGTCAGGGAGCCGCTGATGTGGAAGCTGTTCCCGGCGCTCAAGCGCGAGATGGGGCAGGCCTATCCGGAACTGGTGCGGGCGGAAGAGCTGATCACCGAAACTCTGAGGCTGGAAGAGAGCCGCTTCCGCAAGACGCTGGAGCGCGGACTGAAGATGCTGGACGACGAGAGCGCCGGGCTGAAGCAGGGCGACAGCTTTTCTGGCGACGTGGCGTTCAAGCTGTACGATACCTATGGCTTCCCGCTGGACCTGACGCAGGACGCGCTCAAGTCTCGCGGCATCAGCGTCGATACCGGTACCTTCAACGCCGCCATGGAAAAGCAGAAGGCGGATGCCCGCAAGGCCTGGGCCGGATCAGGCGAGGCTGGCACCGAGGCAGTGTGGTTCGACGTGCGCGAGAAGGCCGGGGCCACCGACTTCCTCGGGTATGACACCGAAACGGCGGAAGGCGTGATCAGGGCCATCGTCGGCGCGGGCGGCAAGATGCTCGAGGCGGCAGGCAAGGGCGACGAGGTGTCGATCGTCGTCAACCAGACCCCGTTCTACGGCGAAAGCGGCGGCCAGACCGGCGACAAGGGCGTGATGCGCACCGCGGAGGGCGCCCGGCTGGTGGTCACCGACACCCACAAGCGGGTAGGCGACCTGTTCGTGCATGCCGCCCGGGTGGAAGAGGGTACGTTCAAGCCCGGCGACGCGGTGGAGATGGAAGTGGACCATGGCCGCCGGTCGGGCAACCGCATCCATCACTCGGCCACCCACCTGGTGCACGAGGCGCTGCGGCAGGTGCTGGGCACGCACGTGGTGCAGAAGGGCTCGCTGGTGGAGCCGGGGCGGCTGCGCTTCGACTTCGCGCATCCGAAGTCGATGTCGGACGATGAACTGGAGCAGGTCGAGCGCATCGCCAACACGGTGGTGATGCAGAACGATCCTGTCTCGACCAGGCTGATGAGCGTTGACGATGCCATCGAGGCAGGCGCCATGGCGCTGTTCGGCGAAAAGTATGGCGACGAGGTGCGGGTGGTGACGATGGGCGTGCAGCCCGGCGGCAGCGCGGGCGGCAACAAGCAGGTCTATTCCATGGAATTGTGCGGCGGAACGCATGTGTCGCGCACCGGCGACATCGGGCTGATCCGGCTGGTGTCGGAGTCTGCGTCAGCGGCTGGCGTGCGGCGCATCGAAGCGCTGGCAGGCGATGCGGCGCGGAGCTATCTGGAGGCTCGCGACCGGCAGGTTCAGCGTCTCGCCGAGGTGTTGAAGTCCTCGCCGGACGAAGTGGAAGCCCGCGTCGTGGCGCTGGTGGAAGAGCGCCGCAAGCTGGAGCGCGAACTGGCAGAGGCCAAGAAGAAACTCGCCATGGGCGGGGGCGGCGGCGCCGGTCCGGCGATCGAGGACGTGAGTGGCATCAAGCTGATGGCGCGGGTGCTTGACGGGCTCAACCCCAAGGACCTGCGCGGCGCCATCGACGACGGCAAGGCGCAGGTGGGCTCCGGCGTGGTGGCGCTGGTGGCGGTCAATGACGGCAAGGCTACAGTTGGCGCGGGCGTTACCGATGATCTGACCGGCAAGGTGAGCGCGGTTGATCTGGTCAAGGCGGGCGTCGAAGCGGTGGGCGGCAAGGGCGGCGGCGGCCGGCCCGACATGGCGCAGGGCGGCGGCCCCGACGGGGCCAAGGCCGAGGCGGCGCTCGACGCGATACGCGCCGTGCTGAAAGGCTGAGTTACCGGGTCCCGGAACACGTCCGGGACACGGATGCGGGCAAACTAAGGCCACTCCGGCGTGTCGTGGTCCGGGTGCTGGCGGCTGACCAGCCGGGCCAGCGCCTCCGGTTCCCAGTCTTCCTGGGTGGTCTTGCCGGGCAGGCTGGCCAGCGCACCGAACCACTTGCGCCTGCTCTCTATGCCTACCTCATGATCAGGTGTTGCGGCATCCGGATCATCCAGCGTGCCCACGCACAGTTCGTAGGTGTGTTCGCCCTGGTCGTGCATGTAGAGCGGCGTGCCGCAGTCCTTGCAGAAGCCGCGCCGGGTGACCGGCGTCGAGGCGAACTCGGCCGGGCGGCCGCGCGTCCAGTCGAAGTGCTTCAGTTCAGCCGTGACGAGGATCATGCCGAAATTGCCCGACGCCTTCTGGCACATGCGGCAATGGCAGACGCCACAATTGCCCAGCGGGCCGGTGACGCGGTAGCGCACCGCGCCGCACTGACAGCCGCCGGTATGCACCTCGCCGGTCATGGCCGCTGCCACACGACCGGGAACCAGTCTTCAGGCATCGGGTCGCCCATGTTGAGCTTGAGGCCCATCTCGTCGAACGGCGGCGAGACGGCGTGGCTGCGCGCCACGTAGCGGCAGTCCTCGCCCATGAAGCGGAAAGACACGGCGCGCCGCCGGGTGCCGCCGGTGTTGGGCGGGGCGTTGTGCAGGGTGTGGTAGTCGAAGGCCACCGCATCGCCGGGTTCAAGGTCCCAGGCGAGCAGCCGGTCCGCGTCGCGCTCTTCGTCGATATCCGGGAACGGCTGGTAGACCGAGGTATCGCCCTCCAGCGGCTGCAGCGTCTTGAAGCGGCGCGGCACGTAGGTGACCGCGCCCTTGTGGCTGCCGGCGATGAAGTGGGGGCAGACTGCCTTCTTCACCGGGTCCAGCGGCACCCAGATGGAGACGGTCTTGGAGCCGTCCATGCAGTAATAGGGCAGGTCCTGGTGCCAGGGCGTGGGGTCGGCAGTGCCGGGTTCCTTGACCAGCACGTGCTCGTGGAACAGCTGGGTGCGCCCGGCCCCCATCAGCTCGCCGGCGATCTGTCCGAGCGGGCCTTCGTCGCACACGTCCTTGAAGGCGCCGATGCGCTGCCAGTTCACATAGTCGCCGAAATAGGCGCCGGGGCGGCCGGGCTCGGTGTGATTTTTCCCGTAGGGACCCGGGTTTGCGATGTTTTCCTCGATGGCTGATTCAAGTTTTTCGCGCCATTGTGCGCTGAGGATGTTGCGCAGCACGGTCACTCCGTCGCGCTGGAATGCCTCGATGTCTGGCGTGCCGATCATGCCGGGTGTCTCCCTGAAGTGCGTGTGCTGCTGCCCGCGACTATCGCGCCGCAGCTTGAGGCTGGTCAAGGTGTCTTGCGCACCAGGCAAGCCACGGCGCGGGCGCGCAGGGCCTGGCAGATCCGCAGGGCTTCGGCCTGGCTTGCGGCGCCGATCAGCGCAGCGTGGCGAAGGCGGGTGCCCATCGAGCGGTTGCGCACCGGGATCAGCATGGGTGGCCGGCCGGCGGCCTCGCCGGGGAAGCTCGGCTGCAGGCGCTGGTAGATGCGGATGGCGGTGCCTTGCGAGAAGTGCTCCGCCACCTGTACGCCCCACGGCTTGCGCACCGACAGTGCGGGGGCGGCGATGCGCACCCGGCCCGGCCGGGCGACGTGGTCCGGGCAGGCATCTGCGAACGGCGCGGTGTCATGGATCGGCGGAATGGGATGGCGGGCAGCCGCCTCGCGCCATTGTTCGGCCGGGCGGCCGGTGATGGTGATGACGTAGTTCTCGGTCTCCCACGGGATGCCGCCGCCGGCCACGAAGCGCCGGGCCGCGCCCTCGCCTGCATTGTAGGCGACGGCGGCAAGGCCAAGGTTGCCGAAGGTTGCCGTCAATTCGGCGAGATAGTCTATCGAGGCGGTGAGCGCGCTGGCCGGGTCGAACGGGTTGGCCAGGTTGCGCAAGCTGGCGGTGGAGGGGATGAACTGGGCGATGCCCTGTGCGCCGGCGGGCGAGACGGCGTTGGGCGAGAAGCGGCTTTCAGTGTGGATGAGCCGGGCGATGAAGTGGGGGTTGATGCCGCGCCAGCGGGCGCGGTTCTCGATCAGCCGGCAGATATCGGCGGCGAAGCTTGTCTCGCGCACCGGCAGTGGCGCGGCGGCGGGGGCAGGGCCGGCCTTGACGGGGCGCGCATGTGCTGCCGGGCCGGCCAGAACCTGGGCGGCCAGCAATGCCGGAATCAATCCGAATGAAAGCAGGTTCAACCGCATGACGAGCCAACTATACTCACCATGCGGCAACAACACGACAGCTTCCTGAACAACCGCAGCAAAAAGGCCGGGCTGCGGGGCCCGGCCTTTTCAGGTGTGGTGCAGCGGATGAGCCGTCAGGCCATGGCCTTTTGCAGGTTGCGGTCGATGGCGTCGAGGAAGCCCTGGGTGGACAGCCACTTCTGGTCCGGGCCGATGAGCACGGCGAGGTCCTTGGTCATCTCGCCGGCCTCGACGGTGTCGACGCAGACCTTTTCCAGGGTGCTGGCGAACTTCGCCAGCGGCTCGTTGCCGTCGAGCTTGGCGCGGTGCTTCAGGCCGCCGGTCCAGGCATAGATCGAGGCTATGGAGTTGGTGGAGGTTTCCTTGCCCTGCTGGTGCAGGCGGTAGTGACGGGTCACCGTGCCGTGGGCTGCCTCGGCCTCGACGGTCTGGCCGTCGGGGGTCATCAGGACCGAGGTCATCAGGCCGAGG
>JAZBOA010000347.1:0-2870 GCA_036350935.1 Anderseniella sp.
GCCCAGCGGCGGCTTGCAGGAACGCTGTGCGAACCAGCCGCGGCAAAGCACGATGAACGCCCGGCGCTGCAGGCCGCATTCTGCATCGACGTCCGCTCAGAGGTATTCCGGCGGGCGCTGGAGCAGGTAGATCCGTCCATCCGCACGCTGGGCTTTGCCGGCTTCTTCGGGGTGTTCGCCTCGCACAAGCGGTTTGCCTCGGACGTGGCCGAGCACCGGCTGCCGGTGCTGCTCAACCCGGCTGTCTCTTCATGCTCGGGTGGCAGGACCCACGAAGCCAAGGACTTTGCGGCGCGCTACAAGGCCCGGGCGAAGCGCGCCTGGGGCCGGTTCAAGCTGGCCGCGGTGTCCTCGTTCGCCTTCGTCGAGGCGATGGGCCCCGTATATGCAGGCAAGCTGGTACGCGATGGCCTCGCCTTGCGCCACAACAAGGCCCCGAATGACCCGGCGCCAAAGTTCGCGCCCGAGCTGGACCTTGAAACCCGCGTCAACTCGGCTGAAACGGTGCTGCGGGCGATGTCGCTGACCGATGGCTTTGCGCGGATCGTCATGCTGGCCGGCCATGGCGCCAGCGTGGTCAACAATCCGCACGCCAGCGGGCTGCATTGCGGCGCTTGCGGCGGCTATTCCGGCGAGGTGAATGCGCGGCTGCTGGCGCAACTGCTCAACGACCCGCAGGTGCGTGAAGGCCTCGCCCCGCGCGGCATCAGCGTGCCCCAGGACACCCTGTTCGTAGCGGCGCTGCACGATACCACGACCGACGCGGTGACGTTGTACGACCAGGACGTGGAGGCAAAGGCGCACCAGCAAGACCTCAGGCAGGTGCACGGCTGGCTGGCGGCGGCGGGCAGGCTGGCGCGTGGCGAACGCGCCCTGCGGCTGCCCCGGGCGGGCAGCGGCGGGCAAGGCATCGAGCGGCGTGCGCGTGATTGGGCAGAGGTGCGGCCCGAATGGGCGCTGGCCGGCTGCAAGGCCTTCATCGCCGCCCCGCGCACCCGCACCAGCGGCCGCAGCCTGGAAGGCCGCGCCTTCCTGCATGACTATGACTGGCATCGCGACAGTGGCAACGGCTTCAAGGTGCTGGAGCTCATCATGACCGCACCGGTGGTGGTCGCCAGCTGGATCAGCCTGCAGTACTACGGCTCGACGGTGGCACCCGCGGCCTTTGGCGGCGGCAACAAGCTGCTGCATAACGTGGTGGGGGGCATCGGCGTGCTGGAAGGCAATGGCGGACTGATGCGCGGCGGCCTGCCCTGGCAGTCGGTGCACGATGGCGACAAGCAAATCCATGAACCGCTGCGGCTGTCGGTGTGCATCGAGGCGCCGCGCGAGGCAATGACTGACATCCTCACACGCCATCCCGGCGTGCGCGAGCTGTTCGACAACAAGTGGCTGCACCTGTTCGCCATGGACGAGGCGGGCATGCTTGCCTGGCGCTATGAGGGCAACCTCTCCTGGAGCCTTTTCGAACAGGCGGAACAGGCAGGCGGTTCACGGCACAAGGAGGCTGCGTGACGGGGGCAGCCGGCGTCAGGTTGTGACGGCGCTGGTCCGGGCGGCCGCGGGTGCGCCGAGACCACCCTGGCGGGCCAGCGTTTCCACCACTTCAGTCAACCCTTCGACGCGCTTCAGGTCGGTGAAGTAGACGGGCAATCCCCTGCGCATGCGCGCCGCATCACCCGCCATCACCTCAAGGTCGGCGCCCACGTGCGGGGCAAGATCGGTCTTGTTGATGATGAGCAGGTCCGAGCGGGTGATGCCAGGCCCACCCTTGCGCGGGATCTCCTCGCCCTGGCAAACGCTGATGACGTAGATGGTCAGGTCAGCCAGCTCCGGCGAAAAGGTGGCGGCCAGGTTGTCACCGCCCGACTCGATGAACACCACGTCGAGGTCCGGATGCCTCGCCGTCAGATCAGCAATGGCGGCAAGGTTGATCGAGGCGTCCTCGCGGATGGCGGTGTGCGGGCAGCCGCCGGTTTCCACGCCGACGATGCGGTCTTCCGGCAGCACCTGCCAGCGAGCCAGCATCATCGCGTCCTCGCGGGTGTAGATGTCGTTCGTCACCACGCCGATGGAATAGTGATGGCGCATGGCTTCGCACAGGCGGCGGGTGAGCGTAGTCTTGCCGGAGCCGACAGGCCCGCCGATGCCGACACGCAGGGGTCCGTTTGCATGGGTCATGATCTGAAAAGCCTCGTATGCTGGGTTTCGTGGTTCATCGAACAGATGTCGGCCATCAGGCAGTTGGTGGACAGGCGCGACAACGGCGTCAGCAGGGCTGCATCCCTCGCCTCGCCTGCCTGCGTCTCGATGCCGGCGAGCAGCCGCTGGCCCTGGTTCTGGCCCAGCGGCACCAGCCGGATGGCGGCGGACACCTGGTTGGCGATCGCCGCATGCAGCCATGCATGCAGGGCGGCGCGCTCGCCGATGCCGTGACCGGCGGCCGCCACGGCCACCGCGACCGGGTACGCCACGTCCATTCCCGCCGCCTGACGCAAGGTCTCCAGCGCACCGCATGGCCATGACAGCAACGCGGCGGACATGAAGGCAGTACCTTGCGCCAGCGTTTCCATGCGAAGTTCTGCCGACGGCTGAAACGCCGTGGCGAAGTTGACGACGTCAATCAGATTGAAATGCCGGTTGGAGCGGCCCGCATCATGGGCGCGGGCGAAGATCACCGCATCCGACCACAACGGCCCGCCGGCAAGACTGTCCTGCAGCCAGCCGGCCATGCTGCGCTCACAAGTTACCAATCCGGCTGCAATGGCCGCCTCCAGCCCCTGGCTATAGCTGAATGCGCCAACCGGAAACGACGGCGACAGCCATGTCATCAGGCGATAGAGGCCAGCGTCTGAAACTGCTGTCATGCC
>JAZBOA010000348.1:0-3937 GCA_036350935.1 Anderseniella sp.
CGCGTCGAATGCAGGCTCGACGTCAGCCCACGTCCAGCCCTTCACACCCCAGCCGTCATAATCGCGCGGGCGGCCCCGGGTGTAGACCATGGCGTTGATGGCAGATGAACCGCCCAGGCCTTTGCCGCGCGGCTGATAGCCCTTGCGCCCGTTCAGCCCCGGCTGCGGCACCGTCCTGAAGGCCCAGTTGCTGATCGGCCAGGGCAGCATGGCGGCGAAGCCTGCCGGCGCCTTGATCAGTGGCGAAGTGTTGGCCCCGCCCGCCTCAACCAGCAGGACTGAGCGCCGCTCGTCTTCACTAAGCCGTGAGGCGAGCGCGCACCCGGCTGAGCCTGCCCCGATGATGATGTAATCTGCTTCCATGACCTGAACTTTCTGGCATGCACTGCCGTTGTCCTGCAACAACCCAGATGAGGGAGATGCACATGATCGACCGACGCACGCTGATTGCCGGCATGGCCGCCGGGCTTGCAGCCGCCCCCGCCCTCGCCCACCATGGCTGGCGATGGACGGCGGACGGCAACTTCGAACTTACCGGGGTCATCACGTCGGCCCGGCTGGGCATGCCGCATGGCATCCTGGAGGTCGAGGCCAATGGCGAGACGTGGACCGTCGAGGCAGGTCAGCCGTGGCGGCACGAGCGGGCCGGGCTGGACGAGTCGCTGCTGAAGCCCGGCACGGAGATCACTGTCTCCGGCGGGCGCTCGGCGGACGAGGCGGACAAGCGGGTGAAGGCGGAGCGCATCACCATTGCCGGCAAGCTTTATGACCTCTATCCGGGCCGCAGCTGAATGAACGAACTGCTGCTTGCCCTGCAGCAGTCTGAGCTGGCGCAGGCAATGCGGCAGGCGCGCTGGCTTTATCCGGCGGTCAACACCGCCCACATCTTCGGCATCGCCCTGCTGTTCGGTTCACTGGCAACGCTCCACCTGCGGACACTCGGACTGGTGCGCGGGCCGGACGCGGCCACGCTTGAGCGGCTAGTTACGCCAGTCGCGGCATCCGGCTTCCTGCTGGCGGCAGCTTCGGGGGCGGCGATGTTCACCACCGACGCCGTCAAGTACGCCGGGTCTTCACTGTTCCTTGCCAAGATGGCGCTGCTGGCGTTGGGGCTCGTCAACGTCATCTGGCTCAAACGGAAAAGGGCAGCCAGACCGGCTGCCCTCGTCTCGTTGACCGTGTGGTCGGCAGCCATCATCTGTGGCCGCCTGATCGGGTACAGCTGACCCTTATTCCTCGTCCTTCTTGGCGGCCTTCTTTGCCGCCTTCTTGGCCGGGGCCTTCTTGGCCGGCTTGGCATCGCCGCCATGGTCGTGGTCCGGGTGATCGCAAGCCTCGCCGTGCTCGTGATCGTGCTCGAGCATGTGCTGAAGCGACTCGCGGCTCACCGCACGCTCGGTCAGGTCAGCGCCTTCGGCGATGTGCTCGACCACCTTCTGTTCGAAGATCGGGCCGCGGATTTCAACCAGCGCCTGCGGGTTGCTGCGGTAGAACTCGAACACCTGCTTCTCCTGGCCGGGGAACTGGCGGGCCCGTTCGATGAGGCCACGCTGCAGCTCTTCGTCCGCCACGGTCACGCCGGCCTTCTCGCCGATGGTGCCGATGACCAGGCCGAGCCGCACGCGGCGCTCGGCGATCTGGCGGTACTCCTTGCGGGTCTCTTCCTCGGTGGTGTCCTCGTCCTCGAAAGTCTTGCCCTCAGCCTGCATCTCGCGGGTGAGCGCGGCCCAGATGGCGTTGAACTCCTGGTCCACCAGCTTTTCCGGCAGGTCGAACTTGTACTCGGCGTCCAGCGCATCGAGCATGTCGCGCTTCAGCTTGGCATTGGTCATGGAGGCGAATTCGTCGGCAATGCGCTCCTTGACCATCTCCTTGAGCTTGCCGGCGCTTTCGAGCCCCAGCTTGGTGGCGAACTCGTCGTTGATCTCGGTGGCCTTGGGAGCTTCCACCTTCGATACCTTGACGTCGAACTCGGCGTCCTTGCCGGCCAGCGTGTCAACGCCGTACTCAGCCGGGAACTTCACCTTGACGACCTTCTCGTCGCCGGCCTTGGCGCCCACGAGCTGATCCTCGAAGCCGGGAATGAACGAACCCGAGCCCAGTTCCAGCGGAACCTCTTCGGCGGTGCCGCCGTCAAACGCTTCGCCGCCGATCTTGCCGACGAAGGAAATGGTGACGCGGTCGCCGTCGGCGGCCTTCTTGTCACCCTTGTCTTCCCAGTCCTTGTACTGGCCGGCAATGTTCTGCAGCGCCTCGTCGATGTGCTCGTCGGTGACTTCGACAACCAGCTTCTCGACCTTGAGCTTGTTGAAGTCGGTGATTTCGATATCCGGCACCACTTCGAAGTTCATGGTGAAGGCGAGGTCGGCCTTGCCGTCCATCACCGCTTCCACTTCCTTCTCGTCTTCCGGCAGCACCACTTCCGGCTGGTAGGCCGGCTTCAGGCTCTTTTCGTTGAGCGCTTCGGTGGTCGAGATCTCAATCGACTTCTGCACTACTTCGGCCATGGCCTGCTTGCCATACATTTTCTTCAGGTGGCCCATCGGCACCTTGCCCGGCCGGAAACCCTTGATCTGGGCGGTGGCCTTGAGCTCCTCGAGGCGCTCATCCACCCGGCTGGCCAGGTCGGCAGCGGGAATGACGACCTTCAGCTCGCGCTTGAGGCCTTCGTTCAGTGTTTCGGTCACCTGCATCGTCATCAACCTTCTTGCGGCTGGCGTGTGCCCCTGCCCGGCTCCATCGGCCGGTCAGGCATCCGCCTGTTAACTGTTAATCCGTGCGCTCGACGAGCCCATCTTCTGGTGCGGGCGGAGGGACTTGAACCCCCACGGGTTACCCCACAGGAACCTAAATCCTGCGTGTCTACCAATTCCACCACGCCCGCTTGAAAATTTTGCGGCGCGCCCGCTTATCGGCCGCGCCGGACGTCAGCAATCGGCGCGGTGTATAGCAAAGCATGGCAGCCGATGCCAGAGGTTTAGGCGGCCCCCTTCAACCGGCTTCATGCACGGTTTCGAGAGCGGCGGCAATCAAATCCGGCAGGTCCTCGGCAATCAGGCCCGGGCCGCCGAAGAGGTTCGCTGCCTGGCCATGCAGCCACACGGCGTCACAGGCTGCCTCGAAGCCGGCCATGCCTTGCGCCAGCAGCCCGAGGGAAAGGCCCGTCAGCACGTCGCCCGAGCCGGCGGTGGCCAGCGTGGCCGGCGCATTGGCGTTGATGGCGACGCGTCCGTCCGGCGCGGCGATGACGGTGTCCGGGCCTTTGAGGATAACAACCGCGCCTGACTCCTCGGCAGCTTTGGCGGCGCGTTCACATTTTGAGTCCGGAACATCGTCTCGCCAATTGAAAAGACGGGAGAATTCGCCTTCGTGCGGAGTCAGGATCACCGGCCTTTTATGGCTCTTGATGGCGCTGAAAAGCGTTTCGGGCTGGCCGGAGAAACTGGTCAACGCGTCGGCGTCCAGCACCGCGGCGCAGCCTGCCTGCAGCACCGCGAGAACCTTGTCGCCGGTGTCCTGCCCCACGCCCGCCGCCGGGCCGATGCCGCAGGCGGTGATGCGCCGGTCGGCGAGAATCGCCGCCAGTTCACCCGGAGATTCAGCCTGTTTCAGCATGATTGCCGTCAAATGCGCAGCATTAACGGGCAATGCAGCCGTGGGAGACGCCACCGTCACCAGCCCCGCCCCGACCCGCAACGCGGCCATGGCGGCAAGGCGCGCCGCACCGGTATTCCACGGCCCGCCCGACACCATGATGGCATGACCGCGAGCATACTTGTGGGCGGAAATCGCCGTAACCGGCATGAAATTCCGGAAAATCGCCGATGAATTCAGCTTAACTTGTGGCTGTATCGACTTTAAAACCGCGGGTTTGATGCCGATGTTCACAACGTGAATCTGCCCGGCATGGACGCGGCCCGGCATCAGCCAGTGACCC
>JAZBOA010000349.1:0-2123 GCA_036350935.1 Anderseniella sp.
ATTCAGTTCAATGTAGCGCATCAAGGTCAGCAGATAGCGCTCGCTGTCCACCACCGTCGCCCGGTAACGCCCTTCCCATAGAGTCCCGCTGCGCTTGTAAGCATGGTTGAAATACTGTACATACCGCCGCCCCACCGATTGGAGGGTCTTGCCAATACTGCCCTCGGCTTCGGGCGTAGCCAGCAGGTGAACATGGTTCGTCATCCACACATAGGCATGGATCGCCAGCCCATGTTTTTCTGCCGCCTCGACCAGGGCATCGCGGAAAAACTGGTAATCGGCATTGGCAGCAAAGATCACCTGGCGGTTATTGCCGCGCTGGATGACATGTTGCGGCTGGCCGGGCAGGACGTAACGGGGAAGGCGTGCCATGGATGTCCGTCCTCGAGGATCAAAGAGGTCATCATGGGCCGGCAATACCGCTTCGCCTATATGCAAAAAGCAAGAGACCGCCGAAGCGGTCTCTTGTGGGTACTGCCAACTCAGATGGGGAGGACTAAATGGTGTCTGAGCTATCCCGGGTTTTCCGGACACTTTTAAATGGCGACAATAGCCACGGAGGTGTCAGATGGAAAGACCCAAGAAGAACCCCCAGCGTGTCCGCACGCGTTATTCCAAGGAATTCAAGCTCGAGGCCGTCAGGCTGCTCAAGCTTGGTCAGAAACCGCCAACCGAACTGGCTCTGGAACTCGGCATCAGGCGTAACCAGCTCTACAAATGGGCCGAAGAATTGTCCCGCAAAGACGGCGATGAAGCGGCCGCTTTCAATGGCCCGCGTGGCCGCCCATCGTCAGACCAGCTTTCCGAAATTGACCGTCTCAAGCGGGAACTGCAGAAGGTCACTGAAGAGCGGGACATCCTAAAAAAGGCCGCAGCGTACTTTGCCAAGGAACTGCCGTGAAGTACGCCTTCATGCGTGAACACATCCGGCAGTTCAGCGTGGCGGCCATGAGTCGAGTTCTCAAGGTCTCCCGCAGCGGCTTCTATGACTGGTGCAACCGCTCAACTTCATCGCGCCAGCAGGCCAACGTCCGGCTGCTTTCAGATATCCGGCGCATTCATCTGGCGCATCGCCAAGCGTATGGCGCCAAGAAGACCTGGCTGGCGCTGAATAAATCCGGCATTGCTTGCGGCAAACATCGCGTTGCTCGCTTACGGCGCGAAGCCGGTATCGTTGCCAAGCGCGAGATCCGGTTCAGGGTGACGGTTGAACATCATCAGACGCCGCAAGCGGCGCCCGATCTGCTGGATCGACAGTTTCGGGCGCCCGCGCCGAATCGGGTGTGGGTGGGCGACATGACGTTTATCCGGACTCGGGAAGGCTGGTTGTATCTGGCCATACTGCTCGATCTGTTCTCGCGTCGAGTGGTTGGCTGGGCGATGGGTGCCAAGCCTGACCACGCACTCTGCCTGGATGCCTTGGGTATGGCGTGTGAGCAGCGTCGACCAGGAGCAGGTCTGATTCACCATACGGATCGTGGCGCGACCTACAGTGCTCGCGCTTACCGTGAACGGATGGCAAAAGCCGGCGTACTCGCCAGCATGAGCGGAAGAAAGAGCGCTTACGACAA
Source organism: Anderseniella sp. (assembly GCA_036350935.1). Lineage (GTDB taxonomy): Bacteria > Pseudomonadota > Alphaproteobacteria > Rhizobiales > Aestuariivirgaceae > Anderseniella. The sequence goes on from JAZBOA010000349.1 coordinate 1,572, forward strand.
CGCTGTGGCTGAAAGCTTCTTCTCGAATCTGAAGAATGAATTGGTTCATCACTTCAGCTTCAGGACGCGGGACGAGGCAAGATCGGCGATCTTTGATTACATCGAGCTGTTCTACAATCGCAAACGCATTCACCAGTCGCTGGGCTATCGAACGCCAGCCCAGGTGGAGCGGGAGTGGCAGGGTGCTTGATTAACCTGTCCGAGAAACCCGGGATAGCTCAGTCTGACCCCATTTATTTATAGTAAGCAGCAATTGCATCCCTATCAGCAGCGTTCGGGCATGACAGCACACGACCCCCGCTGTCTTCTCCTAACGAGGGAATCAGAAAACGAATGCCCTGGCATATATAGGGCCCCAAGCCATAGTCTTTTGGCCCCATGGGGGTTGGTCTCTCGGCTTCAAGCCCCGCACTCCTGAAGGCTGAAATCACATTGTCTAGCGTCGGAGTTGCGCTTGAGTCCAGTGAAGCCAAGAGCGAAATCACCCCTAAATATGGGATAAACCGTCGCAAGTAGGTCATTGTCTTTTCACTTCATCAAGATCTCAATGAA
>JAZBOA010000350.1:0-2425 GCA_036350935.1 Anderseniella sp.
ATACTTGCCCCGCTCAACCTCATCGACGAGACCGTCAGCTCTAAGCCGGGTGACCAACCGATATGCCTGTCTCTGCGTGAGACTGAGCAGGTCAGCCAGAAGCGAAGGAGTGAAATAGAACAAATCGTTTTGGCGAAGCTGCTGCGCTACATAAATCGAAGACAATACTTTCGTCATTTGCGGTAATACTCCACCTGATTTATGAATCCATTGTACAACAGGTGCCGACCTAGCGCAAATCACGGCGTTGGCCAAAACTAGTCATTCGTTCAGGAGTCATGTAGCCATGACATGTTTCGGCTTCACTTCCGAGGGGATCAGATCCATAACTGATTGTGCCTGGCGCGTTCGAAGATGTTCTAAATCTTGTCAAGTACTCGAACGTTAAAAACCTACGAATAGCAACCAGGCTTCAGTTCTGGTTCCAAGCCGCACTTGGCCTAGCCCTGAGCAAATTAGATCTTTGCCGGGCTTGACCGCTCGCCCTGTATTGTGCTATACTGCCCATACGGAGCGAGGGGAAGTTGCGTCCAGACTGAGGTGACCGCAGGTCAGCCTCTTACCTATCTGGAGCGGCTTCTCTTTTCTTCTTTTCGCTCTGCCCGACGCTTGGCTCGTTGTCGTCGGGCTCGCTTGTTGTTGCGCTGCCGCACTTCCTCGGGCACGGTGTATCGTTCGGCGATGATGGCCCGCGCTTGTTCGGTGGTGACCGGAGTACCATCCACGTCCCGGAGTTCATAGGCACGGTCTTCGGTCAAGATGACACGTATCCGGTCGAGCAGATGGGTCGCACAAGCACACACTGCCTGGGAATGGTGTTTGCCGTACTTGACCATCTGCGTGTAGTAGATGACTGCCAGCTGTGGGTCCCAGCGACGAGCGACCTCCGCGTCAAGATAGAGGTACTTCTTGACCAGGTCTGGACCGGCTCGCGTAACTCTCAGGCCCTTACCCTCGTGCTCGCCGCTCTGGTCACTGCGCGGGATCATGCCACTCCACCCCCGGCAGCGGCGGTTGCTGGCAAACCGGCCGGGATCGCCCACAAAACTAACATACACCGCCGCACCGTCCTGACCGACTCCTTTGAGGGTTTCCAGATTACGACTGGCATGAAGGCGGCGGTAGAGAGGCCGACTGACCTTGAGCTGCACATACTTGGCCTCAGCTTCCAGAGCGGCCAGGCGGTGCTGCTCGCGGCTGACCTCGGCAGCCAGGGCATTGTAGTCCAGATAGACATTGGGCTGCCCATACAGGAGCTGCATCTCTTCGGCCAGTGCCACCAACGATTCAATCCAGACCTCGTCGTTGTTGTAGGCTTCTGCTGTGCGCCAGGCATGACGCACCCCTTCCACTCCGGCTTCGAGCACCTTTTGCGGATTGTAGAAGTGTTCACGAAACCAACGCGCCGGTGGCTCCAGTGGGGCGGAAAAAACTCGCTGCTTCAACTCTGGCCAGCCCAGATGATCGGTGGCCTGCAGGCGATTCTTGATGGCGCTGGCTTGTGTCGTCAACCGATCCAGCTCCTTGCAGCCGCGCTGCAACGCCATGTAGTCCGCCCCCGACAGGATCAAGGGATAGACACTATCGGGGCTGACGAGGGGCAGACGCGCCAGCACCTTGGCCGACAAGCGGTCGCTCTTGGCGTGGCGCTTGTAGAACCGGGCTAGATCAGCAGATATCCGCGGGTTGACGACGTGGACCGTTGCGCCCTGGCGCAGAAAGTAGACAGCGACCGGATACCACACGATGTTGGTCGCTTCCATGACCACGACCAAGGGACAGTCCTGTTCTGTTCCTTGCAGTGCCCTGGCCCGCAGGTTTTCCAAGTCTGCCAAACGACTCGCAAACTTGACGATGGGACTGATGAACTGGCTTCGCTCGTCGGCGACGATCGCCCGATGTTTGGCCGTCACTCCCAGGTCAATGCCGATGATGCGCATGTTGTCCTCCTTCCAAACCGAATCGAATTGGACGTGGGCGGGCAACAGTGCGGCTCGGTGCCCAGGGCCAAGGACGGCATGCTCCCAGGCTTGTCCTTGATAAGGGGCCGTGTTCTCCACAACACGCCCCAATGTTCCTAATCGGGTCTCCTGGACGGGAGGTGAGCAATCTTCGAACAGAGGCAGCCGAAGCTCCTCAGCAGAACTTGTAAGCTCGCACTTGCCCTCCCAGGAGAAAGCATACCATCTCTGGGACCACTTGGCAATCCTATTCGTGGTTGTTAATGTGCCATCTCAGTATACAAGCAGAACTCAAGCCCGCCATCAACCCCAAGGCGTTCGTGCCTGAGTCTTCCGACTGAACGTAGTCATGGGATAATGGGACATCTCACCTTGGAGGTGTCCCATGAGCAGCAGAAGTCAAGCGACACCGCCTGGAGAGCGGTACGCCGCAGGCGGCCCCAGTCTGTCCACCGGGGCCGCCC
>JAZBOA010000351.1:0-7520 GCA_036350935.1 Anderseniella sp.
GCTTACCGATCTGACGAACTCACACTTTCACCCTTTGCCGTCATTCGCGTGCAATGTGCTGGTCGACGGGTTGTCGGCCAATCGGCCATAGAAGGCATGACGGTTAAAGGGCTGCGATACGAAGGCAGTTGCCACCCGTTTAATTCTGACCAAAAGTTGGGCCGGCAAATCTGAACGGCCGCTTCTCGAAAACCGCTACTCAACCTATCGACCCGTAAGAGCGGTCGAGGTATGTGCGCCGAACGTCTGTTTAGTAATCGGCCAGCGGCCATTCGTAAACGGCCGCCCTATAGCTAAGACTTCTTCGCTCTGGTGACCAACGCGCGCGGCGCAAGGACGAACTTTGGCGATTGATTTGGAATCGGTCACCGACTGACCGACTCGGCGGCATCGCGCTTGCGCCAATCTGCTGGCGTCTGCCCGGTCCAGTTCCTGAAGGCGCGGGTGAACGAGCTGGCGTTGGCATACCCCAGGCTGACGGCGATGTGTTCGATCGCATTGTCCGTGTCCCGCAGCATCAGGCAGGTCACATCGAGTCTTATCTCCCTGAGCAGGGCATGGAACGATGTCCCCTCCTGCCGCAGTTGCCGGATCAGCGTCCGCCGGCTGACGCCGAAGCGGTGCGCCAAACGCTCTTCCGAAAACTGACCCTGGGCCAGCATCGCACGGACGGCACGCCGTGTGCGGCTAGTGAAGTCTGAACGCTCGTGGCCCACCAGCATTGCCGCAATCTGGTGCCGGACTTCCTGGTCCGCACTGTGGAGGGCACGGTTGAGCCAGGCGGCCGGAAAGGCAAGCGCGGCCTGGTCGGCATCGAAGCGCAGCGGGGCCCGGAAATATTGCCTGAACGGGGCGACATCCCCTGGTTTTCTAAAGGGTAGCAAGACCTCGGATGGACGCCAGCCGCTTCCGCACAACTCCCGCATTATCGTGAAGGTGATGGCCATGGCCGCGGAGTAGATCTGATCCGCTGCGGGCGCCTCTTTCTCGTAGATGGCGTAGCCCAGCAGCGCAGTGTTGCCATGGACCGAGAGATAGGGCACCGCGCCCTGGTCATGGTGGTGCAGGTGCTTGATCAGATTGCGCAACGCCGAGCCGACATCGGGCGAGCTTCGGGCCAGCAGACCGACCGTTCCAAGCGTCGAAGTGCCGCCGCGCTGCCCGAGCAGCAAGCCAAAATGGGCGCAGCCGGTACGCATCACGCAATGGCTCAGCAAATTTCCCGTGACCCGAAAGGGTAGGGTGTTCTCGGGTTCGACGAGCAGCGCGGGGTCCAGCCCCAGTTCGTCCAGCAACCGATCGGGATCCTGGCCCATCTCCCGCAGCAGCGACGGCAGTTCCGTGAGGATGCTGACCCGCATCATGCCCCCGCTCACACGAGGGGGCGTCATAGGCTGGGTTGCGTTGACCTGCGCGGGAGGTTTCGTCATGCAATGTTGCCTGGAAGTGGATGGAAGTTGTCACAAAATGTATAGCCTAAAGAAGAGCCGGATGTCTACCATGTGAATCAGTTTATTTAGTGCGTGGTCCGCAAGGCGCGCGTGTTTTTGATCATTTTTTGCAAGCGGGAGGGCATATGGCACTGAACAGGATCAGGCAGATTGCAGGAATGGGCAGGGGACGAGCGTTCGTCCTCATTTTGCTTGTTGCCACAGGGCTGTCACAGCCGGTGCTCGCGCAACCCGAAGGGATCAGTCCGGATGCCCAGAAGCTGCTGAAGGCGTCGACTGATTTCCTCACCAGCCAGCAGCGGTTCAGCCTGGATACGAGCAGCACGATCGAGGTGGTGCTCACCTCGGGCCAGAAGATCCAGTTCGACCACACTGCGAAGCAATCGGTCCAGCGACCCAACAAGCTGCGGGCGGAGCGCACCGGCGACCTGGTCGACCAGGTCTTCTACTACGACGGCAAGTCCCTCACCCTGCACAACCCCAGCCAGAAGTACTACGCTACCGTCGCCGCACCCGGCACCCTGGAGGCGATGCTGGACTACGCGCGCGAGGAGCTCGACATCGTCGCCCCCGCCGGAGATCTCCTCTACAAGGATGCGTTCAACATCCTGACGCAGGACGTGACCTCGGGCTTCGTGGTCGGCAAGAGCGTGGTGGAGGGCGTGCGCTGCGACCATCTCGCCTTCCGGGCCGCCCACGTCGACTGGCAGATCTGGATTGAGGAGGGCAAGCAGCCGTTGCCCCGCAAGCTGGTGATCACGACCCGGGATGTAGTCAATGCGCCCCAGTTCACGGTCGTCGCGACGAACTGGAACCTCAAACCCCGGTTCACTGACGCGACATTCAGCTTCACGCCGCCCAAGGGCGCGCAGAAAGTTGAATTCCTGCCCATGGGCGCGGCCCATTGAGCGCGAAGGAGCTGATGATGACCAAGACACTCAAGCTGCTGGCGCTCGGCGCCGCCCTGCCTATCCTTCTGCTCGCCGACCTGTCCCCCGAAGCGCCGCTGGAGGTGGCTTTCGTGCGGGAGGCCGCCGCGGTCGTCGGCGTGCCCATCTCGCCCGTGTCCTATGCCGGCGTGGCCCGCCGAACGACGCGACGCGTCGTGGCGGTGGAGACGACTGCAGCGGCCAGTGCACAGCAGCAGGCTGCCGCGCAGCAGCAAGCTGCGGCCGCCCAACAGCAGCAGGCCGTTGCTCAGCAACAGGCCGCGACGGCCCAGCAGCAAGCGGCGGTCGCCCAGCAGCAAGCCCAGGCCGCCCGCCCGGCGGGCGCGCCCGCCATCGGCACCATCGTGCCCGCCCTGCCGGCAGGATGTGTTGCGGCACCTAAAGGTGGGGTCGAATACTACAACTGCGCCGGGGTGTATTACCGCGCCGCCTTCCAGGGCAACAACCTCGTCTACGTGGTGCAACAGCCCTGAATCAGGGTTGCGCCAGACGATGACTCAATGGAGATGCGCTGATGAACACCATTCGCAACAAGTGGACAGTCGGACTGGTTATCGGTGCTGCGATCGCCGCCCTCTCTGGCGCGCTGCATGCGCGTGACCCGGGGTTCAACCAGCCCGGTGCAGTAGGCGGAGTGGCAGGCGTCGGAGCACCCGGGGCTGGCGCCTGGGATCCCGGTATCAACCAGCCCGGTGCGCTGGGTAATGTTGGTGTAGTCGGGGCGCCTGGAGTGGGCGTCGGTGCGCCAGGCGTTGGCGTGGTGGATCCCGGCATCAACCAGCCGGGGGCCATCGGAAATGCCGGCGTGGCCCGACGCTCGGTGCGCCGGTGAGGCACTTCACCGAAGCGGCGGTAACGGCACGGGAGGCATAGGTGACGTGAGCGGCTTGTACAACGATTGCACCTTTTTTCAATGGAACGCAGGAAGTCCTTTGCTGCGCCGAAATCCTGCAGGTAGCGCGATGATGTACACGGCTGGCAGCGACGAGAACGAGCGTTTTTTCGCGGGTCACGGGCGGCCCCTCCAACAGGGAGCTACGCCGCCTCGGCTTGGTCGCGGCCGATCAGCCTCTGACGCGGAGAACGGTCATCGTGCCGGCCTTGCCGGCGCGGCTCTCGGTCGCGCAATCACTCACCGATGGCCGCGACTCGCGCCGGCGCTCTTTCACCGGCTGCTCGTTACGTGCTCCGACGCGGCCTTCGAGGAAGCCGGCCAGAAGTCCCGCGGTACCCAGCCATACAGTTCCAGCTTTTATCATCCCACCCATGGAAATTCATCATGAGCACTTGCCCTGCCCCCCGCCCCCTGACCGCCCTGCTCGCTGTGGCACTGACCGGGCTCGCTCCCGCTGCCGCACAGGCAGAAACCACGGACGATGCCTGGCGATATGAGGCGTCCATCTACCTCTGGCTGCCGTCCATCGGCGGAGACACGTCCTTTCCGGCCAATAGCGGCGGTTCAAGCATCGACGTTTCGTCAGAAGACGTCCTCGATGCGTTGAAGATGGCGTTTATGGGCACCGCCAGCGCGAAGAAGGGCCAATGGGGTCTATGGACCGACCTGGTCTATGCCGATTTCGGCGCCAAGAAGAGTGGCTCGCGCGACTTCACCATCGGCAATGCAGAAATACCCGCCGACGTAAATGCCAATCTTAAGTACGATATCAAGACGTGGGTCTGGACTGTGGCCGGCACCTATGAACTGGTCAAGAAGCCGAATTACACGCTCGACGTGCTGGGCGGTGTGCGCTACCTCGACGTGAGCCAGACGCTCGACTGGTCGATAAGCGGCGACATCAGCAGCCTGCCGCCCGTTTCGCGCGATGGCTCGGCCGAAGCGAGTTCGAGCCTCTGGGACGGCATCGTCGGCGTCAAGGGCGTGGCCGATCTTGGCAACGACCACAAATGGTTCATCCCCTACTACCTCGACGTTGGCACCGGCCAGTCGGATCTCACCTGGCAGGTCAATGCCGGCATCGGCTACCGCTACAACTGGGGTTCACTGGTCGCGACCTGGCGTTACCTGGACTACGAAATGGACTCGAATGAACCGATCAAAAGCGTGAACCTGAACGGCCCGCTCTTCGGCGCAACATTCCAGTGGTAGACGGCTCTGAGGCATGTGGTATGCGCCGAGCACGACCCCTGCCGTGCTCGGCGCCGACTGGCAACTGCGCCTGAAAATGGCGCTGCTTTTCCCTAATTAACATGAACGCATCCGGTCCGAGACCAATCCTCGTATCCAATTCCGCAATCCAAACCGGCCTTTTCTGGCGGCGTCTTATGCGCCTTGCATGCGAGCCGCTACTGCACTTCCTGATCGCCGGTGGCCTGCTGTTCGCTGCCTATGGCTGGCTGAACCGTGAAAGCGCGGATGCGCCGCGCACCGTTCGCATCAGCGTGGCCGAGGTGAACTGGCTCAAGGAAACCTGGGCTCGGCAGTGGCAACGCCCGCCCACCGAGAACGAACTGCGCGGCCTGGTCACCGATTACCTGAAGGAGACCCTGCTGGCGCGTGAGGCAACGGAAATGGGGCTGGACGAGAACGACACTGTCATCCGCCGCCGGCTGGCGCAGAAGATGGAGTTTCTGGCGCAGGACACGGCCCGGCTCGCCGAACCCGGCGATGCAGAATTGCGCCGTTTCTACGACGCCAATCGGGCGCACTATCAGGCGCCGGCGCGCGTCTCGTTCACTCAGCTCTTTTTCAGAAACGAGGCGGATGCAAAGCGGGGCCTCGCCCAGCTTGCCACGCGCAGCCCGGATGACCTCGGCGACCCCAGCATGCTGGAGCGCGACCATGCCGAGGCCGACGCGCAGGCGGTGACGAACCAGTTTGGGGAGGCCTTCAGCCGCCAGGTGTTCGGTCTCGATACAGGGCCATGGCACGGCCCGGTGGCCTCGGCCTATGGCTTTCACCTCGTGCGGGTCAGCGCGCGGCAGGATGCGCGGCTGCTCCCCTACGAGGCGGTGCGCACCCAGGTGCTGGAGGATTGGCAGCGCGAGGAACAAACCCGGGCCAGCGAACGCTTCTATGCCGAGTTGCTGAAGAAGTACGACGTGGTGCTTGACGACAGCGTCAAGTCGCTGGTCGGTCCGCTGGCGGAGATGGCGCGATGAGAGGGTTCCTGCTGGCGCTGCTGTGGTTGGTTGCCGTCCCGTCGCTTGCCCATGAGGTCCGTCCGGCTTATCTCGAACTGCATGAGGACAAGGCCGGCGAATTCAGCGTGTTGTGGAAGACGCCGATGCGCGGCGACATGCGGCTGGCGCTGGCGCCGATCTTTTCCGGGAAGACCCAGGTGCTGACGCCCGTTATCTTTCGCCAGGTCGGCGGCGCGGCAGTGCAGACCTGGCGCTTCAAGACGATCGAACCGCTGCGCGGCCAGACGCTGCGCATTGACGGGCTGGAAGCGACCATGACCGATGTCCTGGTGCGGGCCGAGTTCGCCGACGGCACGAACTGGACCAAGCGTGTCTCGCCCCAGGAGCCGGCGGTGACGATTCCGCTCCGGCAATCGGCAGGGGCGGTAGCCGTCGAATACGCGAAGCTGGGCGTGGAGCACATTCTTCTCGGCATCGACCATCTGCTGTTCGTGCTGGCGCTGCTGCTGATTACCGACGGTGGCTGGAAACTGGTCAAGACCGTCACCGCCTTCACCGTGGCGCACAGCATCACGCTTGGTCTGGCTGCGTTGGGCCTCGTGCACGTGCCGCAGGCGCCGGTCGAGGCGGTCATCGCGCTGTCCATCGTCTTCGTTGCCGTGGAAATCCTGCGCGCGCAACAGGGACGGGAAGGTATTGCCGTGCGCGCGCCCTGGCTGGTGGCCTTCATCTTCGGCCTGCTGCACGGCTTCGGCTTTGCCGGCGCGCTGAGTGAAATTGGCCTGCCGCAAGGACAGATTCCCCTGGCGCTCCTGTTCTTCAACGTCGGCGTCGAACTTGGTCAGTTGCTGTTCATCGCCGCAGTGCTAGGTTGCATCATGCTCGTCCGGCGCGTCCGCTTCCGGTTTCCCGACTGGGCAGCGCGCGTGCCGCCTTATGCAATCGGCACTGTGGCGATGTTCTGGGTCATCCAGCGCGTCGCGGTTTTTTAGCTTGTTTTTCACATCAGAGAATAAAAGGAGTCACCCATGAGAAGCCACGTGTTGTCCAAGGCGATTGCCACCCTCTTTGCATTCACTGGCTTCGTGCTGCCAGCGCTGGCGCATGATGCCGGCCAGGCATCACAGGCCGACCTCGAAAAGGCGCACCCCTCCAAACCGGCCTACTCGCCCTACGCCAATCGCAATTACCCCACCCGGCCGCTGTTTGGCGACACCCACCTGCACACCGCATTTTCGATGGACGCCGGCGCCTTCGGTGCGCGTTTAACCCCGCGTGACGCCTACCGCTTCGCGCGCGGCGAGCAGGTCAACTCCAATTCAGGCCAGCCGGTGAAGCTGTCGCGGCCGCTGGACTTCCTGGTGGTCGCCGATCACTCCGACGGCATGGGCTTTTTCCCGCTGCTCATCAGTGGCGCGCCGGAAATCATGGCCGATCCGCAAGGCCGCAAGTGGAACGAGATGGTCCATTCCGGCCAGGGGGCGGCGGCGGCCATGGACATCATCACCAGTTTCGGCAAGGGCACCATCTCCAAGGCCATCATGCCGGTGCCGGGCACCAAGGCCTATCGCGGCGCCTGGCAGGAAACCATCAAGGCGGCCGAGGCCTACAACGAGCCCGGCCGCTTCACCGCCTTCATCGGCTACGAGTGGACCTCGAACACCGGTGGCAACAACCTGCACCGCAATGTGATCTTCCGCGATAACGCGGACAAGGCCAGCCAGGTGGAACCCTTCACGACGATCAAGCCGCTCGGCAGCGACAACCCGGCCGATTTGTGGAAGTGGATGACAGCCTACGAGGCCAAGACCGGCGGCAACGTGCTGGCCATCGCCCACAACGGCAACCTGTCCAACGGCCGCATGTTCCACACGGTTGAAGACTTCGGCAAGCCGATCGACCGCAAGTACGCCGAGGAGCGCATCAAGTGGGAGCGGCTCTACGAAACCACCCAGACCAAGGGCACCGGCGAGGCGCACCCCTATCTTTCGCCCAATGACGAGTTCGCCAATTTCGA
>JAZBOA010000352.1:0-2004 GCA_036350935.1 Anderseniella sp.
AGCGGACATTGCGGCCTTCAGCGCTTTTCCTCGAAAGCCTTCAACAGCTTTTCAGCCGGGTTGTCTATGCAATAGTCCATGATCTCATTGGTCGCGGCGCGGAATTTTGGGCCGTTGAAGACCATCTCTGCGTCCTTTCCGCTCTTGAAGCCATGGAAATAGATCAGGGTGAACTCCTGCTCTTCATTGTCCATCTTCAACATGGTGCGACAGTCGATGGTCTGGATGTCCAGCACCACACCCTCATCATCCTGGGCAGTCGCGCTAAATGCCGAAAGCGAAACGGCCATCGCTGCGATCAGCGCTATTGTCGGTAAAGATTTCATGAATCCATCTCCGTGTCTGGTTTATCCAAATCAGTAGCGAATGATCCCTCGCATACAATCACGGTAGAGAGCATCATAGTTGACACCGCGCTGAACTCCTCTGGAAACAGCGCCAGTCGTGGCGCCAATCGCAGCACCTCGTCGAGCACCTCTTCGCCCGCCCACGATGCCACCAATGATCGCGCCTCCAGTTCCCCCTCGGACGGCGCCTCCAACTGCCCCGCCTCGGGAGTAGCGCATCGAGACATCGCGAGCATAGGCCCGGCAGTAGGCGTCCCGGCTCTGGGCGTAGGTTTCCACGGTAGAAATTATCATGGCAGCTAACCCGCAGATAACTGCGAGCGCTACAGCAGGACGAGTTGCATTGGTCATGGGCCGCTCCCTCTCCTTCGTTCCTTGAACTTGTAAAGCCTGAACCATTCTTCGCCAAGGTCGCTATGATATTCGTCAAACCACTCTTAGTGATGGCTTGTTGCAGAGGGCGTTGCTAATCACGGAAATCGTATGGCCCAATGCCTGCTGTTACTCCAATAATGGATTATTTTACCTGCCGCCCAAACCGGCTGTGGGCTTATACACGTAGGCTGTTTCGCCGAGTGATAGCATTGAAATGCAAGCATGCAAATGGCACGAAAATGTCCGAGTCGGGTCATGTGTGGACGGCTCCGTGTTGGCAAGGTGCTTTTGACGTCTGATGCCTGAGTTGGTCGGTGCGGTCATGTGTCCGGCCTCTTTGGGTGCGGCGCTTGAACATGGCCGCTGGCCATAATGCTTTCCGCCGAGTGGGTCCCGATCAACAACGCGCAGTAGTCATTCTGCTTTGACCCAAGTGGGGTGTGGGTCTATGCCCGGGATGACCGGCCCTCGGGTGGAACCGACCCGCCGGCGGTACTCTATCACTACAGCCCGGATCGCCGGGCCGAGCGGCCAGCACTGCATCTCGACAAGTTCAGTGGCATCCTGCAGGTCGATGGTTACGCAGGCTTCGAGGCTCTGGCGTCTCGTGGCGGTATCGATCTCGCGGCGTGCTGGGCACACACCCGTCGGAAGTTCTACGACGTGCACCAGGCCACCGGCTCGCCGGTCGCGCAGGAAGTGCTGCGCCGGATTGCGGCCCTGTATGCGATCGAGGCCGGCATCCGGGGCCAGACCGCAGCCCGGCGGCAGGCCGTGCGGGCACAGCGCTCGCGCGTTATCGCGGCAGATCTGAAGCCGTGGCTCGAGCGGCAACTGACCCTGCTGCCACGGCGCAGCGGCCTGGCAGAGGCTATCCGCTACACCCTCGGCCGCTGGCCCGCGCTCTGCCGCTTCCTCGATGACGGCCGGATCGATCTCGACACCAATACCGTCGAACGGGCCATCCGCCCCGTCACCCTCGGCCGGAAGAACCACCTGTTCGCCGGGTCAGACGGCGGTGCCGAAAGGTGGGCCACCATTGCCACCCTCATCACCACCGCCAGGCTCAACAGCGTCGAGCCGGAAGCCTGGCTGACCGATATCCTCACCCGCCTGTCTGACGGTCATCCGATGAACCGCATCGATGACCTGCTGCCCTGGAACTGGAAGCCAGCCTGATACCTTCAGTGCAATCGCGTGCAACAGGTGGACGCTTACAATTTTTCTGCGCGACTAGGCATAAGCCGAATTGCCAGTCTTTGGTGACAAGAAGCTGACTGGA
>JAZBOA010000353.1:0-3364 GCA_036350935.1 Anderseniella sp.
CGACTCCCGCCTGAGCATATTCAAAACTCGCGTACCAGCGTGCGCCCCAAGGATCGACGATCATCAGGCTTGCCATAGTTACTAAGGCAGTCGCCGCCAGGGCTGTCCATCGTGCCTGTACCATGAGGGCCAGCGCGACCGCTGGGATCAACACGATGAAGGTCGGCTTTGTCAGCATAGCCGTCACCAGAAGTCCGCCGGTCACTACGCTTCCCACCAGTTCAGCGGGTCGTGATCGGCTCGGAAGTGCAGCAAACAATCCGACGATGACGACGATGACCAATCCAACGCGATTGTAGAGCGAGGCATGCGACGAATAGATTCTGATGAGGGATTGCACGAGTTCGAGCGGCTGGCGCGTGAAGATGAGCGTGGCGATCACAAGCAATGTAATCGCTGCACCCATACCAGAGACTCGTCTCCAAAATACTGCCGCCGACGCCAGTCCGAAGCCTGCAAGCAGCATCACGAGTGCATAGTCGAATGCATGTACGCTTGGGCCGAAAAGAGTGATTGCCTGCGCGATGACCCAAGACGTGAAGCCCCCGTAAAAATGTTGAAAATCAACTGTGGGAACGAGGCCATTATACTGACGCCAGGCAGCCCCGAGGATGAAGTGCGTGTCCCCGAATTCATGCGTGTCGTAGGCTACCGGACTCCAGAGTACGACCACTACCATCATTGTGACAAGGACAGCCACTGCCACAATTACGATTTTCTCAAATCTTTCCCATGGCATTAACGCTGTACTCCCGAGTCTCAACATTTCAAAGATTATCGCTACAGTGGCTTCAAGGGTAACCGCTTCTTTTTTAACAGAACGCACGAAGTTGAAATTATGCGGATATTCAGATCAAACCATCACACCTAGAAGCTGAATCCAAGCGTTCACGATCAAAACCATTTGTGAAACGTATATAAGCTTCGGTAATAAAAAAAGCCAAATCGTGTCCAAACCCTCTGCACTGCATAATTATTTATCTGGGTTGAGGTAATAACTCTCAAGGAATCATTAGCCTTTGCCAAGGCCAGCGCCGCATCTACGAGCATTCCGTATATACCTTGGCCTTGTGAGGCTGGCGCCATGGCGTTCAAAACGATCTCCATCTCCTCCGGGCTGTTGCTCCGCAGGGTCAGAAATCCCACGACTTTCCCCCCTCTCTCTGCGACTAAAGCAGGTGCCGCAGGTGACGTGCTCGCCGTACTTGTTTCCGCCCACTCGACATAGGCAGCATCGGCCGCGGTCGCATCGAGTCGAGGGTCGGCATGATAGTGACCTATGTAGTCTCTGAAGCCAGCCCGGGCTACTGCGGCCACCGCGCCGGCGTCTTCGGGCACGGCTTGGCGGATGGAAATTCCCTCGGCCAAAACAGGTCTGGCGGGCAAGTCGTCCAAGTGCCGGCTATAATAAACTAAGGTATCCATCAGCCGATACCCTGCCTCTTCGAAGGCGTGAACGCGTGGCAGGTCTTGGGTAGGTATGCGAACCGTCAGCATCTGCACGCTTGCGGCCCTCGCCGCTGCCTCGATCATTTCTGGACCGGCCTCGGGATCTGTGACGCGCGCCGCGACAATGCCGAAGCGCGCGGTTTCCAGCTCGTTGATCTCAAGGGGCATAACTGGGCCTTTCCCGGCCAAAGCGAAGGACACGCAGAGCACCATAGACGACAACCGCCGTCAGGCTGATTGTGATCAACTGCGCGATGGCTGGCGAAACCCAGATCAGGCAAACCGCGATACAGCCCATCGCAAAGAAGAGCCCAATCCCGTAGGCGAGCAGGAAGCGCGGCAGGTCCCGTCGATGCGTCTCTACCGACCGGAAGGTCCAGCTGCGGTTGAGCGCGTAGGACATAGTAACCGCCAAACAGTAGCACAGTGCTGAGACCAGAACCGGGTGCAGGCCAGCCCACACGATAGCCAGGAAAACCAAGTAGACCGTGCCATTGGTGAGCAGCCCGACAGACCCGTAGCGGGTGAACTGGAAGAGTGTGCTGCGCAACGCGGGTTTCATCCGGACCGCCGAAATTCAAGCTTCATGTAAGGCAGATGGTTCTGAATGGTAGGCCGCGCGATAAGCCAGTTCAGAACGCCACTCCGCTTCATCATGAGGGCAAGGCCGGCTATCGATTTCTGCCGCTTGGCAAACTCTGCGTCCGTCTCCAGCCGATCGATCATCTGCTGCACGATTTCGGCATGCACGTCGAGGGTCAGCTCGGCCCGGACTGCCTCCCGACGCACATGGCGGAGCTTGACAAAATTAAGGCTGTCGTAGAGCCCGTCCCAGCCATGCGCGCGCTCAAACGTCTCGATGCTGCTGCGAAACACGGATCGTGTCAGTGCCTTGTTCCACAGGACCGGAAGACCAAAATGGGATTCGTAGGGGAATCCATAATTGGGACACAGCACGATGCATTTTCCGCTTGGGGACAGGTTTTCGCGTACGAAGCCCAGAAAGTGGCGCCAGTCCGGCAGATGTTCAAACACGTTGACCAGAAAGATCAGGTCCCAGTCGCCGGTCCGCGGAAACGCCTCGTAGCCGCCTTTGAAAAGGTCGAACGATCCATGCCCGGCCTCCAGTTCGGAGATAAACGCCTCGAAGAGCGCAAAGCCCGACCCCATGGGCTCAATTCCTTCAAAGTGCAATTCCGGGTAGTGCGCTGCGAGCACCGATAGCGCGATGCACGGACCCGAACCCACCTCCAAGACCCGGGCCCCTGGGTCAAGGGCGTCGAGAAACGGACGGATCTGGTGCAACCCGAACTCGGCCTCGGCCAGGTAGACAGGCCCCTTGTGAGTCGTGGCGCAGAAGGTCCGGATATCTTCCGAGAGCATATCGGTCGACGCCACGGTATCGCGCATCAGCTCGCCTCGTCCTGCGCATCCGTCACCGCCTCGCATAGGATGCGGGGTCGGTTCTGCACCTCGGCAAATACCCGGCCAAGATAGAACCCATGTACGCCGAGCACCGCCATGATCAGGCCCGACAGGAACCACACCGACAGGACCGTACTGGTCCAACCCTGCACCGTAAACGCCCCAGCCAGCCAGCCGATGACCAAGACGACCGAGATCAGCGCCGACAGGCCACTGAAGGCAATCCCGACGATCACGCTTAGCTTCAGCGGGCGGTCCGAGAAACGGATGATGATGGCGATCGCCAGCCGGATCAGGCGGCGCAGGGAATAGGAACTGTCACCCACCGCCCGTTTGCCGCGGTCGATCTCAATCTGTCCGGTGCGGAGCCCGGTGAGGCTGACCATGATCGGCAGGAACACCTCCTGCTCGCCGAACATCAGGAGCGTATCGACCATGCGCCGACTGTAGAGGCCGAAATTGCCGATATTGTTGATCCTTACCCCCGCCA
>JAZBOA010000354.1:0-2381 GCA_036350935.1 Anderseniella sp.
CCAGGAAGGGTAGATACGGGTCGCCGATGCCGGTGCAGGCGTTGCACCGGCCGTTGACGGCCACCAGATCCGGGTGCGAGTCCATCGCCTGGCGGACGAATTCTTGCGCCAGCATAGTCTTGCCGCTGCCCGGCTCGCCAATGATGAATACCACGCGACCATGACCGGCCAGTGCCTGGTCGAGAAAGCCCCCCAGTTGTGCCAATTCGCGCTCGCGGGCGACAAAAGCAGATCTTTCGGCAACTCCCGCCTGCACTTCTTCGCCGACGAAGGTGGGCGGGGGTGAAATGAACGGAGGGGCGACCAGCGTCCCGTCGCGGATGCTTTCGTAGAGTATCGTCGTCTCGGGGTCTGGCTCGACATCCAACTCGTCTGCCAGCAGGCTGCGACAAGTCTCGTACTGGGCCAGGGCGGCGTTCCGCTGTCCGCTGAAGGCCAGGAGCTGCATCAGTTGCCTCTGGGCTTGCTCATTCCACGGCTCCAGCTCAACCCGCCGCCAGGCGTAGCGCTGGGCGTGCTCATACTCGCCTCGCCTCTCGTAGGTGGTTGCCAGGCGGCCGAGCATCTCCAAGACCTGGCGTTCTAGTTGCTCCTTCTTCAGCAGCGCCCATTCTTCAAAGGAGGGAGCATCGCTGACCGAGAAACCTTCGAGAAAACTAGCCCGGTACAGCGCGACAGCCTGCTCCAGACCGGCCAGGTCGTCTGCCAGGCCCGCGATGGCCTCAACGTCCAGCCAATAGTCGCTGTCTGTGTTGAATTGGAGGGTTTCCCGCGTGGTGTGGAGGTAAGGTGGCGTCGCCTGGTGATCGCCGATGGCCTGTCGCACGTCCGCCAGGGCACGGCGCAGGCTCGCTCGAGCAGACGCCTCCGTGTAGTCGGGCCACAGCATGCCGGCCAGCTTTTCGCGGCGGTGCGCCCGGTCCGATTCGACAGCCAGATACGCCAGTAGGGCAAGCGCCTTATCCGAGCGAAGGTTGGAAACCAGTTCCTGATCCAATCTTACCTGGGGAGGGCCTAACAGCCAGATCGACAGAGCCACCTTTCCTCCTCTGAGCCAGACACCGGACGCAAGCCCAAGCACTCGCAATTGGCAGCGAGTCGAGAAAGAAGCATCCAAGCTGTGCCCTTATTGTATATCGGATGGGATGAGAACGCAAGTTTCACGTTTCGCCCACATAATGGGGACGTTTCTTTCACACTCGCCTGCTATACTGGGGATATAGCCAGGTCAAGGGGCAAGCATGAGCGAAAAAACAGGGCGCGCAGGTGAGCAGTCGGGCTATCAATCGTATCTCTTGCGCCTGTGGCGGGCGAAGAAGGGGGAAGAGGGCTGGCGGGCATCGCTGGAGAGTGCCCAGACTGGCGAACGCCGAGGCTTTGCCACCCTTGATGCCCTGTTCGACTATGTACGGTCGCAGACTCGTGTCGAGTTCAGCGAGTGCTCGCGCGAGGAGGGTGACGTGAAGGACGAGAGGTAGGGAAGGGGGTGATGACCTGACGATCAGCGAATCCGTAGTGAACGCCTATCTCGGGCGAAAAGGCGGCAGTCGGCCGCATTGGGCCGATTCAACCACACGTTGAGTTTCACGAAGAGGAGGAAGGACTGTGAGAGTACAAAGAGAAAAGCTAGCCTGGATCGCGCTTGCGATCGTGTTGATGGTGGTTGGGTGTGGCACCAGCGCGACGCAATCGCCGCCCACTCCGGCGCCTACACCTGTGCCACCGACGCAGACTCCGGCGCCGGCAACTGTGCCACCCACGCAGACCCCAGAGCCGACACCCGCGCCACCGACGCAGACCGCAGCGCCAACGGCAACCACGGAAGCGCTGCCCTTTCCAGTGGATGGTACCTTTACCAAAGTGGGGTATACGTGGGAGTTCAAAGCTGATGGCACGTACCACAATACAAGCAAGTATCTAGACTTGGACGGAGCCTACACCGTAACCGGGGACCAGATTGCGGTTCAGGACGACTATGTCCCGTGCAAGGATGTGGTGGGTACGTACACCTGGGCCTACGACGGCGAGGCCTTGACTTTCACGGTGGTCGACGACGAGTGCACTGATAGACGAAATGTGACTGGTAGGGGTCAATGGTTGAAGAAGCCATAAGGGCACCGGTTCTGGTGGAAGGTAGGAACGCTGGATCCCGATTTTACACGAGAAAAGGAGGCAAGGAATGAAAGCTCGGCTGTTCGTAGTGACCGTGTCAGTCGTATTGCTCGCGCTCCCTGTGGCGCTCAACGCCCAGGAGCCCGATCCGATGTCCATCATCAATGCCTGGGTAGAGGCTCTCAATGCCGGCGATATTGACAGCGCGTTGTCGTACCTGGCCGATGATGCAGTGGTCCAGATCGTTCCGGCCGCTCCCGGCACAAGCG
>JAZBOA010000355.1:0-3095 GCA_036350935.1 Anderseniella sp.
TCTACA
Organism: Anderseniella sp.; assembly: GCA_036350935.1. Taxonomy (GTDB): domain Bacteria; phylum Pseudomonadota; class Alphaproteobacteria; order Rhizobiales; family Aestuariivirgaceae; genus Anderseniella. The sequence continues at coordinate 7 of JAZBOA010000355.1, forward strand.
TCGGCATCGTCTATTCGTACCTGCCGTTCATGATCCTGCCGCTCTACGCCAACCTCGCGCGGATGGACCACACGCTGCTGGAGGCCGCGGCGGACCTCGGCTGCCGCCCGGCGCAGGCCTTCCTGCGCGTCACACTGCCGCTCTCGATGCCGGGGATCATCGCCGGGAGCATGCTGGTGTTCATCCCAGCGGTGGGTGAGTTCGTCATTCCCGATCTGCTCGGCGGGCCGCAGTCGCTGATGGTCGGGCGCATGCTCTGGACCGAGTTCTTCAACAACAAGGACTGGCCGCTGGCCTCGGCGCTCGCCATCGTCCTCCTGCTCCTGCTGGTGGTGCCCTTCGTCGCCATGCAGCGCTGGCAGCAGCGGATCGAGGGCCAGCGGACGTGACTATCGGTGTGCCGAGCGGCCAGGTGATGCGACCGGGGCAATCCCGATGAAGCGCAACCCCTGGACGCTCTACACCGTGCTGGCCTTCGGCTACGCGTTCCTGTACGTGCCCGTGCTGCTGCTGATCATCTACTCGTTCAACGAGTCGCGGCTGGTCACGGTCTGGGGCGGGTTCTCGACCAAGTGGTACGGGGAGCTGCTGCAGAACCGCCAGCTCCTCGATGCCGCCTGGCTCAGCGTGCGCATCGCGGCGGTCAATGCGACCTTCGCGGTGCTGCTGGGGACGCTCGCCGCCAATGCCCTGGTGCGCCATGGTCGATTCCGTGGGCGCACCGGTTTCAGCCTGCTGCTGACCGCCCCGCTGGTGATGCCCGACGTCATCATCGGGCTCTCGCTCCTGCTCCTCTTCGTCACCCTGCAGCAGGTCATCGGCTGGCCCGACGGGCGCGGCTTCACCACCATCACCATCGCCCACATCACCTTCAGCATGGCCTACGTCGCCGTGGTGGTGAACACCCGCCTCGGGCAGATGGACCGCTCGCTGGAGGAGGCCGCCATGGACCTCGGCGCCCGCCCGCTGACCGTGTACCTGCAGATCACCCTGCCGCTCATCGCCCCGGCCCTGGTCTCCGGCTGGCTGCTCGCCTTCACCCTCTCGCTCGATGACCTGGTGATCGCGAGCTTCGTCTCCGGCCCCGGCTCCACCACCCTCCCGATGGTCGTCTACTCCAGCGTGCGCATGGGCGTCTCGCCGCAGATCAATGCGCTGGCGACCCTGATCGTCCTCTTCGTCACCCTCGCCGTGATCATCGCGGCGCTTGCGATGCGGGGGAGACGGGAGAGTTGAGGCGGGCGGATGGGCGAGCATTGGGACGAAACTGAGTTGCGTCGGTTAGCGGCGGGAAGTTGGCGAAGGTCGTGCAAGTGGGTTAGGTACCCGACCGAAAATGGCGGATTGCAAAACTTGACTCTTGCCGTCTCTTGACCATCACAGCGTTTTCGACCGTTAAACAACAAAGAGACAAGACATGGCGCTCTTAGACCTGTGGAACACATCCCCAGAGCAGTTGCGGGATAAGCAAATACAACAACTTATAGCGTTTTCCGGCGCCGGAAGGCTTCTTGACGGAACGGAGTGCTCACAAGAATTCAGGTCATTTCTCGCCAGCGTCCCGTCGTCTAATCTCAAAGTCTATGCAGACCAATGCTTGTCACATTCCTTTCCTGATTCCGGCTTCGCGTTGCAGGACGTTGTCAATGAGGTTGGCTCGCGCATCGGGGCTGAAGTCGAACCTGGAAGATACCGTGGCACGGCCAACCATGTCAGCTTCGATGGGCTTTGGAAATTCCGAAACGGACATGCAATCATTGTTGAAGTGAAGACAACTGATGCCTATCGAATTGATCTAAATGTCATTGCTAGCTACAGAAAAGCTCTGATCAATAAGGGCAGCATCGCAGAAGGCGATTCCTCGATGTTGCTCGTCGTCGGCAGGCAAGACACCGGCGACTTGGAGGCTCAAATCAGGGGATCAAGGCACGCATGGGATGTGCGCATAATAAGTGTTGATGCGCTGTTGCGCTTGATGGCGATAAAAGAGGAAGTTGAAGATCCGCAAATTGTACAAAGAATACATAGCGTATTGATACCACGTGAGTTTACCAGGCTCGATGAGATTGCTGACATTTTGTTCTCAGCGGCAGAGGAGATAAAGCAGGAGACAGCAGAAGAGGAGGATGCTTCTGAGGATGAGAAAACAAAGGAGCCGAAGTTCACGCCAGTCGCGTTTCACGATGCGTGCATCGCGAGAATACAGAAGTCTCTCGACAAAACCCTGATAAAGAGAACAAGAGCGCAGTATTCAACGCCAGACAAGTCTACTGTCGTAAACTGTGCCGTTTCAAAAGAACACAACCCGGACACGAAGCCGAACTATTGGTTCGCCTTTCATCCTCATCAGCGAGAGGTCCTGGAGAGCGCGCAAAATGCTTTTGTTGCCTTTGGGTGTGGCACTAGCAAGCGACTGCTATTAATACCTTTTTCTGAGTTTGCATCTTGGCTGGACGGCATGTGGATTACGCAGAAGGATGATCGAATGTATTGGCATGTCGTCATATATAGAACGGAAGACAAGTATTCACTCCACCGCAAGAAGGGACAAAAGAACGTAGACGTAACGCAATACCTGATTCAAGGAGATGTCTAAAGGAATCAAAAGAGGAGTCGATAGCACGGTAGCATCTCATCGAAAACGCGAACGATGCGGTTCGCAAGCTCGCCGCATCCTGCGGTCCTGACTGGGTGCTCGGCCAGTTCGGCCCCGGAGAGAAACCGGGACAGACCCTGAGGTATCCCCACGAATCCGGTGTTGCGGAGTCGCTGGACGAGCAGTGCGTTTCGGTCGGTTGCTATCCAGCGATCCCGCGGGGCGAGCGATGGCGCGGGTGAACGACCATCGAGGAGGCAGCATGTCACCCCAGCTTCAACTAGCCGAGGCCGTACGCGAGGCTTGTCTGCGCGTGGCGCTGCAGGCCTAGGGAACGGGGTCAAGGGAACGGGGTCAGGTCTTTCATGTTGCCAAAGCGCTAGGCAATATCTGCCCTAATCTTGGTCGACCCGGCATTATGTAGCAACTGCACATGAAGTCCCGGTTAAAGGGGTCAGATTCCTTTATTGAGTAAAGAATTGTCAAAGCTCAA
>JAZBOA010000356.1:0-7585 GCA_036350935.1 Anderseniella sp.
CGCACTTCAATCGCATCGACGATCTCTGTCACAGTGAACCGCTTGACCCGGCTGCCCCGGTTCGGCTCGCGGATCAGCAGCCCCTCATGTTCCAGCGCGCTCATGGCCAGTCGTGCCAGAGTGCGTGATACGCCTATCTCCTCGGCGACTGCGACTTCACCCAGCTTTTTGCCCGGAGGAAAACCACCTGCAAGCAACTTGTTGCGCAGGGTTTCGGTTGCATCCTCCAAGCCAAGGCTCATTGCGGTCCTTTCGCCAAAACGTGACACATCCCTAAGGCTGGAGGATGCGGGCTGTCCAGTGAAGATCGTTGCTTTGCATGCAGAATGCGTCCGGCTGGTTCGACCATGGTTCTGGCTTCGATGATGTTTGACGCCTAGACCTGATGTCAGGTCATGAATATGATTAGATATCTAAACTAAGGGCGATCTTGGCGGGGACGCGATCCTGCCAGTGATGGTCTTTGTGGCTGTGGCCATAGGAGGAATAGATTTGGCTGACAAGTTCGAGGCAAGGGATGGCGCAACTGGGGTAATGCCTGCACAGACAGGGCTTTACTACAATGGTGGGTGGCACGTGCCTTTGGGAAAAGGCCAATTGATCAGCGCAAACCCTGCGACAGGCCGTGATTTGATCCAAGTCGCTGCAGCCGATGCGGCGGATCTGGATAGAGCTGTGACCGCTGCCCGCGCCGCCCAAAAGGGATGGGCCGCGATGCCGCCCCTTGGCCGTGCCAGAGTTCTGCGCGAGGCGGCAGCACGTATTCGTCACCACAAGTCTGAACTGGCCCTTCTTGACGCGTTGGACAGCGGCAACCCCGTCAAGGGTATGGAGCTTGACGTGGAACTCGGTGTCACCTTGATGGAGTTCTTTGCCGGCCTTGCCACAGAGATCAAGGGCGAGACGATCCCTGTAGGTGCTGGTAAACTCAACTATGTACAGCGCGAGCCTATTGGCGTTGTTGCGCGGATCGTTCCATTCAATCACCCGCTGATGTTCGTGCTGGCCAAAATGTCAGCGCCTCTCATTGCGGGGAATGCGGTGATCATCAAACCCTCTGAGGAGACCCCGCTGTCCGCGCTGCGCGTGGCCGAGATCGTCGGGGATCTGTTCCCCCCCGGCGTGTTCAGCGTCTTGAACGGGACCCGCCATTTGGGCGAGGCCATAAGTCAGCATCCGGGCATCGCGAATGTCAGCGTTGTGGGGTCTGTGGCCACAGGACGGGCCGTGATGAGGCAGGGCGCTGACACCTTGAAACGCGTCGTGCTTGAGCTTGGTGGCAAGAATGCCCTGATCATCTGTGCGGATGCCGATGTGGACAAGGCGGTGGCCGGGGCCTTGAAGGGGATGAACCTTGGCTGGACAGCCGGGCAATCCTGCGGCTCTACCAGCCGCGTGTTCATTCATGACAGTCTCTACGATGACGTCGTTACTCGCCTTTCGGACGCGTTTCAGTCGATCAGCCTTGGTGACCCTGCGCGGCCCGACACGCAGATGGGCTGTCTGACAACGCGGGCGCAGTATGACAAGACACTGGATTATATCCGGATTGCCGAGCAGGAAGGCGCACGTATGGCGGCAGGAGGTGCCCCCGATATGTCCGGTGCGCTGTCGGACGGTTATTTCGTGCGCCCGACACTTTTCGCCGATGTCACCCCCGACATGCGCATTGCGAGGGAAGAGGTCTTTGGGCCTGTGTTGTCGGTTCTGCGGTGGTCCGACAAGCAGGCGATGTTGCATGCGGTCAACGGTCTTGAACTTGGTCTGACGGCCTCGATCTGGACGCGTGACCTTGCCCTCGCCTTTGAACTCGTGAACGCCGTCGAGGCGGGGTATGTGTGGGTGAACAATGCGTCCGACCATTTCCTCGGGGCACCTTTCGGTGGGGTAAAGCAATCCGGCATCGGGCGTGAGGAATGCCTTGAAGAACTGCTGGCCTACACCGAACAGAAGAATGTCAGCATATCCCTCGATTGAAATCGCGCGTGATTTACGTCATTTGGCGGCACGTGTATCGTGTCTTTTCCGTCCAGCGAGGCCAAATAAAGTGATGAACGAAAACCCGCCCAAGGACCTGCACAAGGACGAACGGATCGCGCATCTGGTAAGGTTGGCTGGACGGGGCTTTACCCGGGCCCTGCAAATCCGGCTTGCCGCGCATGATGTGAATTTCGGCCATTGGGTTTTTCTGCGGATCTTGTGGGAAAAGGACGGGCTCAGCCAGCGTGAACTGAGCGAGAAGGCGTCATTGACCGAACCCACGACACATACCGCACTTCAGCGGCTTGAGGCGCTGGGCTACCTTGAGCGGCGGAAAATGGGGGGCAACAAAAGGCGCCAACACGTATTTCTGACGGAACTGGGCATCAGCCTTCGCAACCAGCTTGAGCCGATGGCCCTTGAGGTAAATACCGTCGCGTTGGATGGTTTGTCCGAGGGGGATCAGGACAGGTTGCGCGCCATGCTCTTCACGATCATCGGGAACCTTCAGCGTGATGAGGAGCATGGCATCAGCGAAGGCCGAAAGATGCCCTCGACCCGCGCCAGCGGCGAGAGCTAGGACCTGATCTCTGACAGGCGGGACAACAATTCCCGAGCGCCGATGACTTCCCGTTGCGGCCAATCATCCGTTTCTGCGCCGGGGTTTGCATCAAATCGCAGGCCTTCCCCATCCCAGAACCACCAATAGACGACATCGCCGTGCCTGTCCCTGATCGGGGTCCGAAAAGTGGGGAAAGCGGTTGCGTGTTCCGGCAAGTGAACACGTCCGATCGCCTCTGCATCCATGTTGCCAGATCCAAGAATATCGGAAACCGGACAGAGCGCGGTGAAGGCAGTTTCTGCGCGACTAAGCTCTGCCAGATCTGGCCGCGTCGCATAGAGTCCTTTGATTGCCCGGACGACTTCAGGATACGAGGTATGTCGATGCGTGACCTGAACATATCGAAGTCCGGCCTCGGTCTTGATCTCGACGATTTCGCCCGGTTCCAGCTTGATGTGGATCTTGCCCATGTTTGCTTTCCTCAGAGACTGTAGGATTCATACGTGGCTGGATGAAACAACTCGTCCACCGATAGACGGCGCGGTGACAAGCCCTGACGATAGTGATGATCGAGAAAGGCATCCAGGGTCGTTTCATTGCCTTTGACCCCATAGCTCCAGAAGTCCTGTCCCATCAGATGCCTGGCACGCGCCAGGTTGTCTTCCACGAAAGGCATCGTGACCTTTGTCGCCGAAGTGTCATCGAGCGCGGCCTGCGCCATCGCCTTGGACTGGCCGAAGGCTTTCACCAATGCACCGGGCAACCAGGGGTGTGCTTCGGCAAGCGCGCGGCGCAGACCAAGGAGGTGCATGATTGGAAAGATGCCGGTTCGTCCGAAAAACTCTTCGGCCGCACCGATGCTGTCTTTGAACAACCGGCCCACATGCGGGTGCCCTTCTGCGAAACAGCGCGGCCAACGGGGGCCGATGAACCCGTCGATTTCGCCAGAGGCCAGCATGCCATTCAAGGTGCTGCCTTCAGGCGCAAGTTCAAGCCTGATGTCGGAGGGTAAGGTGAGGGCGATCTTTTCCGGTCGACCGGGCGTGTCCATGCCGCCGCGCACCCATGTGATATCTGACGACCTGATGCCGAAATCGTCTTCAAGGATACCGCGAACCCAGACATTTGCAGAAAGCTGATACTCGGCGATGCCGATGCGGCGCCCCTTGAGGTCCTTGGGAGTGTCGATCCCGCGATCCGTGCGGATATAGACCGAAGTGTGCCGAAACGCGCGCGACAGAAACACGGGCAGGGCGATATAGTTCGACTCCCCTCGCGCCAGTTTGACGCAATAGGATGAGAACGACATTTCGCTGACATCAAACGCCTCGTGGCGGAAGACACGGAAGAACATTTCTTCCGGCGACAGAAGCTGGGTGATCGGCTCGACGCCATCGATTTGAACGCGCCCGTTATGGATCGGGCGGGTGCGGTCGTAGTCGCCCATCGCGATAGAAAGCGGCAGCTTTGCCATTGGAACAAGTCCTCCCTCGAAAAAGTCTAGATCCCGATCTGCCGGGTCAGTGAAACGGTTTGACCCGTGTCTGCAGAGGTCAGTATCGCATGACACAGCTCCAGATTGGCCAAGCCCCATGCACCTGTCTGAACCGGGGGCCTGTTGTCGCGTACCGCATCCCAAAGAGCATCCAGAACGCCGGATCTTGGCGACGGGGCCTTGGGCGTCGGCAAGAAGCGGCGCTCGCTATCTGCATGGATCCAGATCCCGCGCGGGGTCAGGCGCAGATCGGCACTATCCATCGAGATAATGATCGGGCCAAAATGCTCGTTCTCGGGGGCAAGGGGTGGAAGATCACCGGCGCCGAAAGCGCGGCTCTGTTTGAGGCTGGCCTCCTCGTCCGGGGTTGAAACACCTGCCAGCATCTTGCGCGCCTTGCCATAGGTTGTGGGGTCTTTGGGCGCGCCAAGTTCACCGATCCAATCCATCCATTCGTCACTGTCGAAATGCGCGTACCCCGAATAGACCATCGAGGCGAACGCCCCGCCTTCGAACCCCACAAGGGCCGCGTATGCCCCCTCGGTAGGGCGCTGCGGATCCCAGCGACCACAGGCCGCCGCAACGCTGCGCGCTTGTCCGCCTGCAAGCAGGCGGATGATGTCAATCTGATGGACGGCCTGACTGTAGATCACGCCACCGCCCTCGGACGTCAGCAACTCCTCTGGCCGACGTGGTCGATAAAGGAAGTCGGTGTAGTTGAACGCTTGCAGCATGCGCACGCGTCCCAAGCTGCCTTCCTGGATCAGGGCAAGTGCCTGCGCGACCGGCCCGTCAAAGCTGTGGCTTGGACCGACAAGAAGGTGAATGCCGGCCTGCGCGGCGACGGCGACCATTGCCTCGCCATCCTGCATCGACACGGCCAAAGGCTTGTCGACCAGAACATGTTTGCCGGCCTTGGCTGCGGCCCGAATATGATCTGCATGCATTTGATGCGGTGTCGCGATGTAGACAGCCTCGACGGCGGGGTCGTGGCACAACGCCTCTACGGTTTCATGGGTCGTTCCGCCAAACTGTGTCTCAAAGGCGCGTCGGGACTCGGGGCGTGGTGCGGCGGCAGCAACCAAGTTGAACCGACGATCTGCAAGTATGCTTGGCAGGGTCAGCATGAAGGCGCGACCAAGCCCCGCAATCCCAAGACCCAGAGGGCGCCGCTCAGAGGGCAATGACCAGATCTCCTGCTTTTGCCCGGGACACGCAGATCATGATCTGACGATCCTTCTCTTCGTCCATCAGGACCATATCGCGATGGTCGGCCTCGCCGGAAATCAGGCGGCACCGGCAGGTCCCGCAGGTTCCGCTTTCGCAAGAGCTCGCTGTGTGTATGCCGGCGTCTCTCAACGCCTCGAGAATGGATCTGTCAGCTGGGATTTCGATCGTTTGCCCAGTGTCTTCAAGCGTTACACGGAATGCAGTGTCATCGGCTCTGACGACATCGACGCCTTTGAAATCCTCGAAATGCACACGCCCTTCCGACCAATGACCGGATACTGCCTTGATCTCTTCCATCAGGGGGGCAGGGCCGCAGCAATAGACATGTCCGGTGTCAGGCGTCTCGAAATGATCCCAGAAGTCGTAGAGTTTGTCGAAATCGCCATTGTCATGGTGCACGATGACCTTGGGGCCAAGCGCACGCACCTCATCAAGATATGCGGCGTCTTCAGCGGTGCGCGTACAGTAAATGAACGTGAAGGCCTGACCTGCCGCTTTCAGATGTCGTGCCATTCCAAGAATGGGAGTGACGCCGATGCCACCTGCAACAAGCAGATAGTTGTTCGCGGGCACCAAGGCAAAGCTGTTCTCTGGCGGGCTGATTTTCAGAACATGACCAACTTGCGCGTCGTCATGCATGGAAACTGAGCCACCCCTTGACCCCGCCTCGCGCTTTACAGCAATGAGCAAGCTTTCCGGATCACTTCCATCATTGACAAGGGAATACCGGCGCATCGCGCCAGAAGGCGTCTCAACCGTTATGTGCGCGCCAGGTTCGAACGCGGGAATTTCGCCTTCATCTTCCGGCACGAGCGTAAACTCGACAATTGAGGAAGTCAGATTGCGACGAGCGGTCACCATATAGGGTTGCAAGGTTTCGGCTTCGGGCATACGCGGTGTTTCCTTCTTAGATTGGTGTATCTTAGATATCTAAATTATCCTGTCAACAGGCTGGACTTTTGTGCCATATTGCCACAAATTAGATTTCTAAGAGAGAGTTGCCGGGAGGATTGTCAATGCTTTTACCCGAAGAGAACGATCTGCTGTGTCGCGTTGAAAACGACGCGCCCATGGCACAGCTCATGCGCCAACATTGGGTGCCAGTGTGCTTGATCGAAGAAGTGGCCGAGTCAGACGGGACACCGCTTCTGGTTGAGGCAATTGGCAATCGGTATGTTGCTTTTCGTGACTCCAATGGTGAACTGGGCTTGCTGGACGAATTGTGCCCACACCGGCGCGCATCGCTTGTTTATGGCCGGAACGAGGATTGCGGCCTCAGGTGTCTCTATCATGGCTGGAAGTTCGACGTAAAAGGCAACTGCGTCGCAATGTCTTCGGAACCAGAAGGCAGCCCGCTGCATCAGAAGGTCAAGCATAGGTCCTATCCTGTCGAAGAGTGGGGCGGTTTCGTCTGGGCATGGCTTGGCGAAGTGGAAGATATGTATCCGTTTCAGGCGCCCGCTTTCGCGCCCACGGCAGATACCAAAGTGTCGATCCTCAAGATACGTATTCCTGCGAACTGGGCACAGATCACCGAAGGCCAGATCGACAGCGCCCATTCGTCCAGTCTTCATTCGTCCGACATGGTACCGGCCCGAGTGGAAGGGGCCGCGGCCGATGACAAGGCGTGGTATCGTCCATCGACTGACAAGTCACCCCGGATGCAGACGCAGACCACGTCCTATGGCTTTCATTATGCGGCCATCCGCAAGCCGATCAAGCATGCTGCCACGCATAATTATCTGCGGATCACCGAGTATATCGCGCCGTTCACTTCGCTGATCCCTCCCAACAACAGCTACAATGTTGCGACCGTGGTTGTGCCCATCGATGACACGACCTCGCATTTCCATTTCATCGCCTGGGGAGGGGTTGCCTGTCCCTCGACCGAGGAATGGCGGAAGTTCAATCACGTTCAAAAGGGGATTGATCTGGATGACCGCTGGGTTTCACGGCGGCAGCTGTCCAACAATTTCCTGCAGGATCGGCAGGCGATGAAGCTTGGCAACTTTACGGGTGTAAAAGGCATTCCGAACCAAGACATCGTCATGTGGGTGTCGATGGGGCCCATTGTGGACCGGACGCATGACATCCTGGGCGCTTCGGATCTCGCAATTGTAGAGTTCCGGCGTTTGATGGTCGATGCCGCGCGAACCGTTGCAGAGGGTGGAGCCGCAATCGGAGCGACCGAGCCGCGTGCACCGCATGTGAACATCGCATCGCGCGAAGGCGTCTACCCGAAAGAGCTGGATTGGCGCACCCTTGGCGCGGAAGACAATGACATTGCCGCAGACAGCGCGTCTTCCATCGAAGCAGCA
>JAZBOA010000357.1:0-7683 GCA_036350935.1 Anderseniella sp.
GAAGGCATCGTCGAACAGGTAGAACATGCCGCTGATGATGTCCTTGACCAGCGTCTGTGCGCCAAAGCCGATGGCCACGCCGACAATGCCCGCGCTGGCGATCAAGGGGCCGATCTCGATGCCGACTGCCGACAACCCCATGAAGACGGTCAGCGTCAGCAGGAACACCATCGCCCCATTGCGCACGATCGGCAGCAGCGTCCTCAGCTTGGCCGCGCGCACGGTCTCGGCCTGACCGGATTCGCCAATATCTGGCATGCTGGACAGCTTGGCATCGATCAGCGTCCTGATCAGCTGCCAGGCAAGATCCCCAAGCAGATAGATCGTCAGCACGCTGATGCCGCTGCGCGCCAGCCGGCTCAGCAGATCCTTATTGTCGGCCAGTCCGGTCAAGCTCAGGTTCCAGCCCCAGGCCAGAACGACGATGGCCCCGAAGATCAGCGCGGCGCGTACTGCCCGTTCCACGACCGTTGCCCACACGCTGGCCGGTTGTTCAACCGCAACGGCATCGCCGACGTGTGCATCTGCAATGGCGGCAACAGGCATTCCGGGCCTGAACAGCGCTTCAACCGACAGCCGCGCATAGCGCACGGCAAGCGGCAACGCCAGCACCACGGCCAGCAGCCAGAACAGCTTCATGGCGCTGAGCGCCCACAGCAGCCACAGCGTGCAGAAACCCAGTGCGTAACCCCGGCCGGCTCGCAGACGCAGGCCGATGGCCAACAGACCGAGGCCCAGCACATAAGCGAACAGCTGCGATACCTTGAAATCAATGCCGAGCGTCCGGATCAACTGGATAACTACATAACCCATGGCGAGCCAACCTATCGCCACGGTGGTCACACGGACCATGTGTTCGGCCTGCCCGTCATCCACCGGCACAACGCGCAAGGCTTCGCGGCCGGGCGCGAACAGCACCTGCAGCAGGTTCCACGCTGCCCATGTCACCACCAACTCAAGCAGCAGGGCAACGATGGCTGCCTCCAGCAAGGCCGGCCACTCCAGCAGGGCAAACAACACGACGCTGCCGAGGGTGAAAGCCACCACCTTGCCAACCCTAAGCACCAGGTGCTGGCCGATCAGACGGGACCGCCGGGTTGGATCGTCGGGCCTGTCCACCTCAATCGACCGCCAGGCACTGCTGCTCAGCCTGTCGAAAACCCACACCGCCACTGCGCCAAGTGCGGCAAAACCCGTCACCAGCAACACGATCCAGCCCGGCCCGTAGCCGGGCACGCGTTCGGCAAAGTTGTCCATTGCCCGACTTAGCTCGCCCGGCAGGCGCGGCACGGCCCGGACGATGTCGAACACGTGGGACTGGATTGCTCCCAACCGGTTGACCAGCGTAATGCCTGGTGACGGCCGGTCCGGCTCAGGTTGTTTCTCGGTCGCCTGCTGGCGCTGCTGCTTGACCCAGGACTGCACGTCCTGGTCCTCCAGCAAGTCCAGCAGCAGCAGGATCTTGGGAGACTGGCTGGTTCCGCCTGCCGTGTTGCCACCCCCCGTCTGCGCAGCCGCAGCACCAGCCAACAGGCAAAGGCCTAGAACAAACGCCAGAAGCCGGGTCTGCAAGAGCAGATGGCGCGCCACAGTAAAGACGCCGCGGACATACAAGCCGGTCTGCATAGGGCGCTGAACCATTGGTATCATGATGTTAGTTCCAGGAACGCCAGATCAGACCAAACGAAACTGAGGTGGTGTCGAAATTGTATAACTGGCTGATGTTGGAGGGCAAAATGTGATCGCTGCCGGCAATTGAATGTGCTTGGACAAAGCCTCTGGCTCTTCGCTTCCTGGATCGCTATCCATTGCCCCCTCAATATCTCATGATACACATCAAAGTCGCCGACAACAGGACATATTCAGATTAACGTTGTTGCCAGATGACGTTCACTGACATGCAATCAACGACCAGCTCGATACAAGCCACGCTATCATCATGAACCAGGGAGCCACGCGCTATCCATCAGGCAGAGATCGGTGCCGGAAGAACGATAATTTGGAAAGCATCCATGAACGCTTCGCGCTCACGGCCAAGCGAGTAATTGCAGACACCGCCAGTCCCATGACGGGCGCTCGGCCACACCATCGAAACAACATCAATAGCCGCCATCAGCATCGATTGAAATATTCCAGTAAATCGCAGTAAGAAATAACATTCGGTCCATTCTGTAATTTTTACTGGCTCGACAACTGAATTATAGGTGCCCGGACATGTTCAACTCTCGACCACGGCGTTCGCGGTGGTCCAGCAATCCAATCACTTAGGGGTTGTTCTTCAGGAAGACCTCAACAGCCTCCTTGCATGGCTCTGAAATTCTGGATTGGTTATCGACCAGACATTGCGCCACCCGGCCGCGTCCCGGCTCAACACTACCGCAAGTAGCTTTAATATCCGCACTGCAATCTTCAACAGCCAATTGCAGGTTGTTCATGGTGCCGCCCAATTCAACGATGGCATCAAATACGGCGTCCGCACAGTTGTCGCTTAACTGATCGCCATGAGCCAATGCACACATCAACAGGCGGCCTTCACCGGGCGTGACAGTGGAGCAGAACTTTTCATCTTCGATCTTGCACGAGATCGCCAGATCATCGACCACCTCATCAACTCGATCCATAAACCGTGCCATGGCCTCTGTTTCAGCGGACGCCTGAACCGGCACCAGAATAGTCATCGCAGCAAGGGTGACCAAAACCGATATCCGAAGCTTCATGATTTTGTCCTCAACCTTTCTTGTCGTAGTTTAGAGGAAGGGTATCCCCGAAGCTTTTACCGAACAGCGACAAATGTAGCATTCTAGTCAGTTTGAATTGCGAGTGATCCCTAGCTGTTTGATCTCAGGCTTTGATGGGGCATCCGCACTCGAATCGAAGGATGCACTATGGGCCAGGTTCTCCATGGCAGCGCCACAGGCAAGTGACAGGTCAGATTGCAGGGCCATCTTTTCTGTGCGCAATCAGCACCACTTGGTGGCCATTGACCAGGATGATCTTCTTGCGGCTGGATTTCACCCAGACTGAACGGAACCCGTTCTAGAGAATTTAGATAATCGCACTGTTTTGCATTAGCTCGAAAACACGACCTCCCAATCGACTTTCATCCGAGCAACTGTCCAGCCCCTTGACGGCGCTTCGTCGAGCCCGCGCGCTAGGCGTGCCAGACCGGCGTCGCGATCATAGGCAAACTCTCGCTCGGCGTCGTCATGATGGAGGAGGAGGCCGAAGCTCGGGCCAGGTCCGCTCGTTACCCACTCCAACATCGCGAAATCCCCGTCCGAGTTGCCGAAGGCGGCGATCGGCCGGCGTCCGATATGGGCGTTAATAGCGACCGGCTTACCTTCCTTATCGTTATAAAAATTCAGTTCGGCCTCCCGCAACAGCGCCGGCCCGTCGTCTTGCACGACATAGCGGGTGACGATGCTACTGCCGATGACCTGTTCCGGCGGGACTCCATAGACAGCATCGCTGAAGACTCGCATGAACTCTATGCCACCGCCCGAGACTATAAAGGTTTTGAAGTCGTTAGAGCGCAGAAAGGCGAGAAGTTCGAGCATCGGCTGGTAGGCGAGTTCAGTATAAGCGCGGCCAAAGTGCGGATGGCGCGAGGTGGCGATCCAGTCACGCACCAGCGCCGCAAAACCTTCGGTGGACATTCCAGCGTGGGTGGCCATCACCATCTCGGCCAGTCCCTCCATGCCCGCAGACATAACTCCGTCCACATCGCCTTCGAGCACGGCCTTAAATGGCTGGCGAACGCGCCATTCCGGATGGTGCGACGACAAGGCCTGAATCCGGTCGATTACGAAGCGGGCCTGCACGGGCATAGGCTGTTCAACCCACAACGTGCCGTCGTTATCAAACACAGCGATTCTGTCAATGGGCCGCACGAAATCTGTATGGCCGACGGTCGTCACGCGCGACACGAAATCGATGATGGCCCGCTTGGCTGCGCCGTCGCGCCATGAGGGTAGCGTGGTATTGTCAGCCGCAACCATCACCCAGCCAAGTCCCAGCGCTTCAGCAGCCGAGCGGCGGTTCCGAATGGTCCGAGCTGGTAGACGGCGGCGCTCGCAGGCGCGAAGACGAACGGCACAAACGGCTCCGCGAGCATTCGGTCGAGGTAGTCTATTGCGGCAACACCTGTGCTGACGTGTGGATCGAATTTCGCGCCCACGCCATCAGTGACAAATCGCGAAACATAGTCGATCAATGCCGCATCAAACGCCGGGTTTCCGTGGCTGGCAGTAAATGCTTCGATTGTCGCGGTCGGCACCATGAACGGCGCGGCGGCGGCAACCACGTCCGCTTGGAGCTTCAAAAGTTCCGGCGTTGTATCAGCCCAAATTCCAGCGACCCCCATGCCGGGCCCTGGCGTATAGCCATATCGAACAGCCCGTAGTTCCATGCTTGTCACGTTTGCAGTCCTGATCACATCGCCGGCCGCGTCACACAGCGCAACCAAGTCGCCAGCGGCGACAAAGCATTGGAACAGCGTAATATGTGGCCGGTGTTCGGCATCCAGCGCAAAGCTATCCGGAAAAGCCTCACGAAGCCGTAAGTTATTGGTTTCCGCTTGCACCAGCATCCGCTCGTCGGGTTCGAGCAGGATATCGATGGCTAGGATTTCTTCGATCAACATGGCCTCGGTCCCATTGTTCTGTTGAACGCCATTCGCCGGATGACCGGTCACGGTGTCCGGGCGTCCAACCGAATAAACCTCTGCTCACTGGCCCGCGAATCCGTTGGAACCACTGGCAGGGTATCCCCATCGCGGACGGGAAGCGCCTGAAGAAACTGCATGATGGCTTGCCATTCCTTGATCTCGATCGGGTCACCGTCGGCGTTAGCTTCGACCAGGTCTGCCGCGTCCATCGAGAACCCTCGCTGTGGCAATATGTCTGGCGTTTCCCGAGCCGGCGCCACAGATGCGATTGCCTCAACCCGAGATTCTAGGGGTTCTCCATCCCGGTTCTTGGGCACAAATTCAAGCCTGCCGTTGGTCAACCTCGGGATCGCCGTGGCCAACAGGGCGAAGAACAGCGGACTCGTGACGGCATAAAGGGTCCGGGTGTCCGTCGTGTCGATGGGCTCGTATCCCCGGTCGAGATCGCCGAGCGCGACCTCGGTTACTTTGTCGAGGTCCGGTCGGGTCATATCATAGGTGAAACGCATTCCCGATGCGCGCGGAAAGTAGTCACCCGGCCGGGCAGCAATGCCTGCAAGCGTGAATTCGAGGACGTTCTTGAGTTCCTTGCCGGTCAGGTACCCCGTCACCAACGTGCTGCCAGGGGTTAACTCGAGGACGCCCGTCCCTGCGGGCGCGACGGCAAACACGTCATAGACTGTTTGTACACCTGTCTTTCCCTGCGTCATGCCGTTGCGAATCAGCCCGTTCGCGGTCAGGGCGATGGGGGCCCCGGTGGCCATTCGGAAAGCGTCGGTACAGAGGTTTGCAAGGACGGTGCTGGCCACCAGATCCTCTGAAGAGTTCGTCAGATCCCCTTCGATCCGGGCAAGAGGCTGGTCGATGGCTAACCCGCGGGGGGCAAAGACCACTTTGGTCACCTGGGACTTGATCCGCTCGACGACCTCGGAAACAGCTGAATCGCCGACGATGCTATCGTCAATCGGGTGCATCCGGGCCGAATCGACGGTCAGAATGTCGCCGTCGAGAGTAACGGTCAACTCACCAAGAAAACGCCCGTTGTGGCCGGCCTGTACTACAGGTGTTCGACCGTTGACGATGACGGGCGTTTGCAGAACGGTGTGACTGTGACCGCCGACGACGACGTCTATCTCCGGGATTTCGCGCGCCAGCAGGATATCCGCTCCATCCGTGATGGTTCCGTCCGGATTCTCACGCACGCCTCCGTGGCTCAGCGCAATCACCACATCGACCATTTCGACATCTTTCAGCATGCGAACCGCCGCTCGAGCGGACTCAACAGGATCATCAAACGTCAATGGGGCCGCATTGACACTATAGACCGCCGCTTCACGACCGAGGACACCAATAAGGCCAAACCGCAAACCGTCGCGTTCGATGACCATATAGTCGCGTACCCAACCCTCTGAGCCGAGCCTTTGAAGTCCTTCAAGTGCTTCCGCCGGAGCGCTGAAATCAGAATTCGTGGCCAGGACCACCGGTGACTGACCCGCTTCAACCGCGGTGGTGATGGCGGAAGCTGCGCCAGCGGGCCCGAATGTAAAGTCATGATTTCCCAGCGTCGTAGCATCGCAGCCAATCATGGAGAGCAGCCGCAATTCCGCACCCGTCTCGCGCGTGGCCGCAGCGAATGCAGTTCCCATGCTGAAGTCGCCAGCATCCAGCACAAGTACTGGTCCAAGCTCCTGTGTGGCTGCAGCACGTTCCCGGATTTTGGTGGCGAGACGGGCGATGCCCCCACGCGTCGCGTCATCGTTCGGCGCAGAGGGCGTGTAGTCGCTTGATGGTGCCATGCCGATGAGATTTGAGTGCAGGTCGTTCGTGTGAAGGATCGTGAAGGTCGCCTTGCGCGTCGGTTGGGCCGAAAGCGTCCCCGCCATCGTCGCAGTTGCTGCTGCCAGAAGCGGTACCTTGAGCAACGTTCTGCGGTCGATTCCTCGCGCAGTGTCGTTCATCGTTGCAAGCCTTTCAATCGTTTCGAGCGTCGAGGCGTTGCCTTCCTTGGCCATGCCATTGTCGTCAGTGGAGTGGCAGCCCCGCATTCACCGTGCTGCACGCCCCTCTTCTGCTCGCAAGGTTGCCAGAGGACAGCAGTTAGGAAAGCGACAAATGTCACTATGGATCGACAAATGTCGCTATGAATAAAAGCCCCGTTGCTCGCGCCCAGGTCCGCATTGACATTGCGTTAGACGATGACGAAGCTTCCATGTCTTCCGGCTAAGCACATAGGAAGGCTGGACTTGTCCCGGTTTAATGGAGAGCGGCTATCTCACTTTATGGCCCTCTCGTTCGACCTGGATGGGACCGTTGAAGTCGAGCGATGAGTGCCGACCACCGGATTGTAGAAGCCATCAATGTACCTGGCGAGCGCATTTTCAGCTTGCCGACGGGTCTGCCACGTGTCACCGGCCAGATCAGTTCGGATCAGGACTGTCCGCCGCCTTCGCCCTGGTCCTGGCACCCGCTGCCAAGCTCCCTGTCCGGGGTTTGTTGCCCTGCCCTCGGCAGATTCGCACCAAGTACATCATGAAATGACCGACCAAGAAAATGAACAATCCGAAGCCGAATTCCATCAGACCTTTTAGAATAGCAGCAATTATGGACTGCACGCCTATGGCTTCGACCAACTCAGATGAGACTTAGAACCATCTGTGTCGCATGCCTATGCGGCTCTGGAAACAGCGATCTTGGCAGGGTACCATGACCTTTATAGCCTCTGGCACCCCGGCGCAGCTCAAGTCGTATGCCCCGTATGAACCAAATTACCGTGAGCGAATCTAAAATGGACGAACCCATTATATCGGTTGACCAAGCGGCGCGTATCATGCGCGATGCGATGCGTGATGCCATCAAGCGTCATTCGCTCTGGTACATGATACAGGGCATACTGATGATGCTGGCCGGGTTGGTGGCACTCCTGTTCCCGCTTGTCTCTTCTGTGGCTGTCATCCTGCTGCTCGGCTGGCTCCTGATTATCTCCGGCATCTTGCAAGGCATCAGTCTGATCGGCGCGA
>JAZBOA010000358.1:0-4266 GCA_036350935.1 Anderseniella sp.
AGCCTCATGGAAGGCTTCCCGCAGTCCGTCCACGGTATCGGCATGGAAGCCTACCCCGTCGCGGATTCCAGCAATCCGCCCCGTGAAAATCCCGTCTTCGTCGTCGTATTCGATCCGGGCGGCATAGCCCTTGTAGGTCATGGTGTTGATCATGGTCTAACCCCGATCCGTTCCAGGAAGTCGCGGGCATCGCGCACCTGGTATCGCCTTGCTTCCTTGGCAGGGTGCGGGCGGTGGAACGTCGCTACCTCGCCATCCCTCTCGAACCGCACCCGTGATCCGCGCCCTTCGATCAGTCGCGCACCAGCTGCAAGCAGCAAGCTTTCAACTACAGCCCGTTCGATGGTGCCAGACACCGGATCAGTGAAGACGGCGGCAAGGGTCTTACTGTGCTTGCTGTTCATCGCGAGAAGATAGAAAACGCTAGCGCTTTTTGCAAGCTTCCTGACGCAGTGCGGTCTGCACCGAGTGATGTTTTTGGGTTAATTCTGATTTTCTACCCATTCATCACCCCGCGAGTCCCTCTATGCACACCCAAGTTCTTCGTGACGCGACCGGCCTGTACCAGGCCCTGCGCAGCCGCCGTAAAGAGCTTGGGCTGACGCAGGAGGAGCTTGGGCAGCCGGCGGGTCTTGCGGCCAAGCATGTCTCACGCATCGAGAACGGCACACATGAGCCGAAAATGTCGACGCTGTTTGCACCGGTCGACATCCCAAATCGCCTGCCGGACGTGCACGTCGGCAATCGAAACCGCCGTGCCGAGGAAGGCGGGGCTCCCCCCGATCCCGTGAGCCGCCTCCGGTGGGACGGGCCGGCTCATGGCACGGCGTATACGGGGCCGCCCGCCGCACCGGCCCAAGGAAGGGCGCTCTGCAGGCACACCTGCCGCTTCGAATGCAGCCAGAACGGCGTCCATGAGCTTGAGCGCGACGTGCGACACCGGCGCTGCTGCCGCCCTGTGCCCGACCCGACACATGCGTCGGACGGGACACTTCTTAACGCACGACGGCGTCAATCTCGACCAGAGGATCCGTCCCGTGGTCCATACTCGCGTAGCGTTCTGAAAAGAGGAACAAATCCACTTGCGCTATCGATATACCGCAAGTCGCGGAACGCATCTGCCGTCATACCGTGGCGGCAAGGTCATGGAAATTTTTCGAGGCGCCCTATAGCCTGCGGCGACGCGAGCTACCTACAACAGCCAGCCCAAGGATTCCAAGACCAAGCAATGTAAAAGTTGCAGGGATTGGGACGACCGCCGGGTCAGCCAAGATTGTGAATTCTGCACCATAGCCCCAATATTCACAGAAATTGCCAAAGAATGGGGTACAGCCCGGCTGGGCAAAGGGGTAATAGGAACCAGCTTCACCCACATAGCTCAGTGCAGCATCATCAAAATTGACGAATATCGATTAATCTGGAGAAGACGAATAAAATTCTAAAACCGACATAGACATGCCGATTAGACTGCAATTCATTTCCACCCCTGCAATCTGGCATGTAGTTCTGTGTTGGTCCCTTGCGAAACTGGCAGATGTTGTCGCACCGATTTCAAGGTGACGGAATAGGGAATCAGGAAAATTAGGCCGGAAGTCCGTCGGATAACAAGAAGACCCACGGTAACAGCTCTCTTGGGTCCAGTCCGCGTCCTCGTACTTGGATGGAGTTGAAACTAATTGAAATACGTAGTCACCATTGAACCGCAAGGTCAGATCATAAGTGTAAGTCGCGGCATTAGCTGCTGCAGTTGTAAGAAATATGGCGATGAAAGCGGCAAGGACATTATGCACATCGAATATGGTGGTGTGTCGTGCAGTCATGATAATCTGCCTCAATCTTATTACCTAAAACACCACATTACTTCATTTTACCTGCATTCGTCAAGGCGCCGACAAAAGGCTGTTTAAGGGGAGATGTGCCGCCGAGCAAGCCAAGAGCTGTCTGACCTGGCATTTCCCTGCTCGGCGGCCAGTCGATACCAGCGGACGGCCTCGGCATCGTCCTGCGGCACACCCAGTCCCTCGCGGTACATGACCCTCGATGACCTCGGATGCGGTGTTCTCGGCCCGCCCGACGGCCCGGTTGAGCCCGTTGATCAGCGGATCCAGCTGCTCCGGCGTGATCTGGTCGAGGCGCCCAAGGTTGGCCACGACGCGCGTGCGGACCTTGCCGCTGTCGTTTCGAAAGGACTCGACCAGTTGCAGATACTGGCGGCCTCCGGTCTTGGTGACGCGCGTGTAGATTCTATAGCGACAATATCACGCTGAAACAAAAACTTCTCAGCCGCTTAGGCCAAAAGCGATTGTTCTTTAGGATCGATCACCCTGTCGCAATTGGACCTGGGAATGCACAGGACGTTGGACAGGAAACTTCTCGAAGACGCAAATGGAGTCGTAAATATGGACTGTGTTGCAATGCGGTGAAACGTTTGGATGCTTGATCGGGGACACGTGATACCATTGGTGAATGTCATCAATCACGTCGCGCACGTAATTGAAGAAGTTCGCCTTCTGCCCAAAGCCTCCCCCATATCCTCGCCAATACGCGGTGTGCAGATCCTCGATCACGTACACGCCATTTGATGCAAGCAAGGGCATCAACACTTCAATGGACGCCTCGATATGTTTCATGACGTGGCTGCCATCATCGAGGACGATATCAATCCCCCCCATCTCTTCGACCACAGTTTTTAGAAAATTCGGATCGTCCTGTGATCCAATGCGAACCGTGCCCGCCAGACCATCATATTCCCGGCAACGTTCATCAATGTCTATTCCATAGATAATTGCGTTATCGCCCAGATATTTCCGCCACATGGCGAGCGAGCCACCTTTTGAGACCCCAATTTCAAGAAAACGGACTGGTTTGCCACGCCATTGCGAAAAATAGCGCTCGTAGATTGGCAGATAGTGGTGCCATTTGTGCACAAGCTCCCCCGAACCCGCCACGTAAATGTCAAGCAAATCACCACTGAACTGATACCGTGTCTCGATGTCTTTCCTGACATCATCGTGCGAACCGTGGAATTTAAATGGAGCGATACTATTCCCACTTGCAAAGTTGTCTTGGATCCACTGCGATTTTTTCAGTTTATTCTTGATGCCCTGCGGAATAGTATCTTTCAAACTTCTCATAGAATCCCTCTGACTATTAAAGCCGATTTTTGGCCTCTTGATTGCCTGTTGTATACACGACATTCTCCAAGTGGCGTGCCGTCTGACATCAGCATCGCGTGAGTCTGCTCGCTGGACAAGCTTTTCCTGCCCCGAGTGCCGTCTGCGGTTGCGCAGACGGTTGGAGTCGGGCGGATGAGGCCGCGAAGCGGTCGCATCGAAGCGTGGCGGCGGCGTTTTTCAGCGCGTCGGACATACCTGTCCTGCAGCTTACCTTCAGCTTGGGCGTGGATCATGGCTACGCGCATGACGGTGGCGCTCGAAGACGGCGGATGGCAGCAAGGATGGCGCGGACCGTCGGGCCCGTGACTGCGACCTCGGCCACCTTCCTGCGCTGCATCGAGCTGCCCGAGGCGATGGCCGATTGGTCGCCCACAAGCTTGCAGCTCAAGCTGGTCAAGATCGGAGCCCGCGTCGTTACGGAGGCCCCACTGTGCCAGCCTCGATGCTCCTATTCGAGGGCATTGAGGAAGCGACCGTATTCCTCACTCACCTCCCTTGCTTCGACGAATGCCCGCGCGCGTTCCTCGTCGAGGCAGCGAAAGTAGTCCTGCACATCGCCGATGTAGGTGTCGAAATCCCCCCGGATCAGATCCGCGTAGATGCGCATGTCCTCTCTGGATGTGGGCAGGAACGGCCGCTCGGGCGGGGTGCAGGCATAAGCCGGACCAGCCGCTGCGAGCACGGTGATCAACAGCATAAGGGGCATGTTGCGCGCACAAGTCATGTGCAGGGCAAAACTCCTTTGCCACCTTTAAGATCACGATGTTGTCAGGTATCACCTTTATCGGAGCAAGGCGATCCTCATCAAGTCGTTTTAATTGTCTTGTTATCATTTATGTTGTCTTGTATCGCTCACGGTGTTGCGACCCTGTGGGCCCGATACTGCACCTCATCAGGCAGAAGAAGAACCCAGGGAAGGCCATGATAGAAGAAGCACCGAATGTGGTTACAGAAGACGGGCTGCGCGGCCTCCTTGCCGAAGGCTACCTCATCGAGGTGGTCTGCAAAGAGGGAGCAGAGAAGCGCCATAACAGCTGGTACGGCTCGTGGGTCATCCGCGCCGTCTCGGCTGATGGACGTGATGACAAAA
>JAZBOA010000359.1:0-5930 GCA_036350935.1 Anderseniella sp.
GTAGATGCCGGGTCCAGACATCGACAGGGAGGTGGACTGGCGCTTGACCACGTCAGCCAGGGCGTTGAGCGCGGTGATCTGGTCGGCCACGACCTTGCGCATCGCGTCAGCCGAGGAACGGGTTTCAGCCGGCAACTCGAGCACCGCGCGGCGCAGCTCGGTCCGGGCGAACTCGATCTCGCGCACGACGTTGGCCGCGGCCTCGCGCATCTCGTCGGCGGTGGATGAGAACTCTTCCGTCGAGCCGGACATGGTGGCGTTGAGCTGGCGCACCACTTCCTGATGCTGCGCCATGATGTTGCGGGCAGCCCGGCTGACCTGCTCGTCGGAGATCGCCTCGATCTTCTTGATCTCTTCCTGCAACTGGTCGGACGCAGCCGAGAACTGCGACGCCATCAGGCGGCCAAGTTCGTCGGTGCGGCCATTGGCGTCGGCCAGCGAGTGCTCGACGCGTTCCAGATAGCGGGACATGATGCCGTCGACTTCCTCGGACTTCTTGCCGAGTTTCGTCAGCAGTTCGGCCATCTGGGTGTCACGGTTGTCCATCAGCCGGTCGATGCGCTCGTTGAACACCTGCACGGCGCGTTCGACCTTGGCGGCGGTGCCGTCAAGGCGCTCGGAGATCTTGCCCGAGGTGGCGTCAAGCCGGCCGACAAGCGAGGTCGAGACGGTGTCGATGCGCTGGTCCAGTTCGCCCGCGGTTTCCTTGAGCGCGTCGGTGAGCAGCGTATAGGCCTGGTCGAGGTTGGTGGAGAACTTGGCTCCGGTTTCCTCAAGGCGGCGGGAGGCCTCGCCGGCGCGGGTCTCGAGCTCTCCGGCAGAGGAGGTGAGCCGGCCGATGATGTCGGAGGCGTGACCCTCGAAACGGCCGGAAATGGCTTGCGTGCTTTCCTCGAGGCTGTCTGCAAACGAGGTCGATGCACGGCCAAGCTCGCCGATCAGTTCGCGGGCGGCGCCGTCCAGACCCTCGGCGAACGCGGTGCGGGCGGTGCCGAGTTCGTTGAACACGCGTTCGGCGCGCTCGTCGAGCATCTTCGAGAAAGCCTCGCCGGCATTGTCCATGCGGTTGATGACGTCGGTGGTCATCTCTTCCAGCAGGTTGTTGGCAAGGTCGAAGCGCTTGCCCATGTCGCGCGAGTTTGCCTCAAGGCGCATGAACATGGCCTCACCGGATTTCTCCATGGTCTCGGCAACGTCCTGGGTGGTCTTCTCGAAGCGCGAGGCCATCTCGGTGTTGGCCTTCTCGACGTGGGCGTACCACTGGGCGGTGGTCGAGTCGAGCTGGCCGGACATGCCCTCGATCTGGGTCAGCACGGTGCCGGAGCGTTCCTCGAGCTGGCTCATCAGCGTGGTCATCGTGTCGGCCACGCTGTCGAGACGGGTGGTCAGGTCGGCGGAGGTGGTGTCGAGGCGGTCGGTGAGCAGCAGCGATACCTCGTCGAGACGGCTGGTCATGGAGCCCGAAGACGAGTCGAGGCGGTCGGCCAGCGTGTTGGCTGCGGAGTCCAGCTTGCCGGTCATCTCGGCGGAAGCCTCGTCCAGCACGTTGGCGATGCGCAAGGTGGTGTCTTCCAGCTTGCCAGTTACCTTGGCGGCCGAGGTGTTCAGCCGTTCCGCCAGCGCGGTGGTCGTCTTGTCCAGGTCGCCTGTGATGCCCAGCGAGGCCTGGTCGAGCAGTTCGGCCATGCGCGAGGTGGCGCTTTCGAGGCGCACCACCATGGCGTCTGACGTGTCCTCGATCTGGCCGGACAGCCTTGCCGTCGACTCGTCGAGGTGGCCCGACATCAGCGAGGTTGCGGTCTCGACGCGATTGAACAGGGTTCCGGCCGAGGTTTCCAGCTTGCCGGTGATCTCGTCGGTGATGGTCTCGAAGCGCTTGAACAGGTCGCCCGAGGCTTTCTCCAGGGTGCCGGTCATCTTGCCGGACACGTCTTCCATGTAGGCGTAGACCTCGTCGCGGGCGGTGGCGACGTTCTGCACGAACTCGCCCGAGATGGACAGCAGCTTCCCGGTCAGCGAGTCGCCGGACAGGTCGAGCTGTTCGCCAACGGCGGCGGACGCCGCGGTCAGGCGTTCGGTGACCTTCTCGACGGATGCATTGAGCAGGCTCGCCATCTCGCCGGCGGAACCCTCGAGGCGGCTGGCGACGCCGGTGCCTGCCTGTTCGATGGCCATGGAGACCTTCTGGCCGCTTTCGTTGATGTAGTCGAGCAGCGCTTCCGACGAGATCTCGGTATTACGAGCGATCTCTTCACCCGAGGCGCGCAGCCGTTCGACGACCTTGACACTTGTGGTCTCGAGGCTGGAGGCCACCGTCTCGCCGGTGGTCTGAAGGCTTTCGACCACGTTGTTGCCGGCCGATTGCACGCGGTCAGTGACTTCGGTGCCAACCTCGTTGAGGTTGCGCAGCACCACTTCGGAGGTCACCTGGACCGACTGGGCCACGTCCTCTCCAACGGTCTTCAACTCGCCGACGATGGCGTCGGAGGTCGACTGCATCGTGGTAACGACGTTGCCGGACGTCGAGCGGATGGTCTCGGTGACGGTGTCGCCGGCGGAGCTGATCAGGCTGGCATTCTCCTCGGCGACAGTGCGCAGACGTTCGGCAACGTTGGCGGAGGACGTCTCGACTGTCTGCACCACTTCGCCTGAGGCAGAGCGGATGTTGCCGGTAACGTCATCGCCGATGGAACGCAGCAGGCCTGCGGTTTCCTCGGCTGCGCCGCGCAGCTGGCCGGACATCGAGGTGGTGATCTCCTCCAGCCCGCCAGATACTTCGCCGCGCACGGTACGCAGCTCGTCGAGGCTCTCGCGGATGGCGCCGGAAACGCTGCCTTCCAGCATGCGAATACTGTCGCCGAACTGCATGCCTTCGGTGTTCAGGCGCTGGGCGGTGTCCTGCATCACCGAGACCTGGTTCGACACGTTGTCGGAGAACAGGCGCATTTCGGACACGAGGGTGCCCGACATCTGCTCCATGCGCGCGGTCTGACCGGAAATCTCGGTGCCGACAAAACTGGCGCGGCTGGAAATCTCGTCCACGGTATGGGCCAGTTCGGCGGTGGTGTTCTTGAGGTTGTGCTCAAGGGCGGCCAGCGTCGACGACGCGTTGGCGATCAGGCCGGACAGGCCCTGGGTGTTCTCTTCCAGGCGGCCGAGCAGGGGCTGCGTCTCGCTGCCGATGACCAGTCCGGTCTCGTGCAGCGCGTTGCGCTGGCGCTCGAGGCCTTCGAGCATCAGCCGGATGCGCTCCTCGTTGGCGCCGAATGCGCGCTCGATATTGGCCATTTCCTTGTGGATCACGCCTTCGAGTTCGGAAGCGCGCTGTACCGCGTGCTCAACCCCGCCAACCAGCTGGTCAACTTCGCGCCGCACCAGTTGCGAAACCGACGACAGGCTCTCGGTGGCAATGTCCTGGGGCCGCACGAGGCGCATCGCCGTCTGCATCAGCGCCTGCGAGACATTGTTCATCTGGTTGGCGCGGTAGATCAGGTAGCCGATCGTGATGAAGCCAGCGGCCGGCACCAGCGCGATCATCAGGGTGCGCATGGTGACGGGCAGGTTTTCCAGGCTGAACGGGCTGCCAAGCTGGGCGAGGGCGGGGACGTAAAGCACGATCCAGACCATCAGCCACACCATCGACACCACCACCGCGGTCCACACCGGGGTGGTGGAAGTACGACGGCGGATGGCGCTCAGCGAGTTGGCGACGAAGGCGTCGTTCTCGTTGGCGGGGTTGCCGCGCAGCATTGCCTCGCGGCGGCGCTGGTCGCGCGCTTCCATGCGGCGGCGCTCCATCGCGTCCTGCTGTGTCTGCTGATCGTCGGCTTGTTCAGCGGGCCGCCGGTTGCGGCGCGATGCGCGGCGCGGCTGGTTGACTTCACTCGACATGACTATGCATCCCCGCAACTAAACCACTTACATCAACCAGACATACCGCACCGGAACTTCCAGCGGCCTCCGGATTGTCTGACGACTTACTATCCCACGCCATGGATGAAACATGAATCCCGCCGCCGGCGCCAGTACGCTTTTATTGTGCGCTTGCGGCGGCATAGAGACGGAGTCCCACCCGTGCGTCCAACGGCAAACCCTAATGCAAAAGCCGTGGCGGTTCGACGCAAAATCCGGATATCAACGTCTATTTCTGCACAATTGGTTAACGCGATGCGCGGAAATGAATCGAATTTGAACGGTTTTTGCAACCAGTCCTACGCATGTTTGACCGATAATTCCCGCCGGGATGGAGCCGGGACGGCCAATGGAGAGTTTCGCGTGCACAATCAGGACCGGATAAGGCAGCATGCCGCCCTGCGCGGCGCTGGCGTCATCGATTTCGATCATCTTGACCAGTATACGCTGGGCGATGCCGACTTGCAGGGGGAATTGCTGCGGCTGTTCAGCATCCAGCTTGAGAACCAGCTTGCCGAACTTTCGGCCTGCACCGGCGCTGGCGCATGGAAACAGGCCTCGCACACGCTGAAAGGCGCTGCCCGGGCGGTGGGCGTCTGGCAGGTGGCCGACGTGGCGGAGCGGCTTGAAACAGCCGGTTTCGATGGTGGTGCAGGCGATGCACGCGACCTTGAAGACCTGCGCAAGGCGCGGGACGCCTTCGTGGCGGAACTCGCCCGGCTGGCGGGCTGACCGCCTGCCGCGGGGCGGATGGCGGTGGAAAGCCGCCTCCGGGACTTTCTGACCAACCGTTTCCTATTGTCGCACAAGTGCGTGACGCGCCCGGCAATGCGATGGTTTCTGTTGCATTTTCGGCCCATCCGGCCTAGCTACAAGGCTGGGAAATATTGAGTGTATGCAAACAAGTTTGCGTCACGTGCAGTAAACCGGAAAGCGACATGGCGAAGATCACCTTCATTGAACACAATGGCACCGAACACACCGTCGAGGGCGACAACGGCATGTCCGTGATGGAAGTGGCGGTCAAGAACATGGTGCCAGGCATCGATGCCGACTGCGGCGGGGCTTGCGCCTGCGCCACCTGCCACGTTTACCTGCAGGGTGAATGGGCGGAAAAACTGGCAGAGCGGTCCGAGATGGAAGAGCACATGCTCGACTTCGCCTTCGACGTGAAGGATAGCTCCCGCCTCTCCTGCCAGATCCGCGTGTCCGACGACATTGACGGCCTGGTGTTGCGGGTTCCCGAAAAGCAGTTCTGAGCAGACAAGGCGCGCTTGCGCCTGCCTGACCCCAATGATCAAGGAGTGTTCGCCGATGACCGAACAGGCGATTGAAACCGATGTCGTTATCGTGGGCGCGGGCCCGTGCGGGCTTTTCGCGATTTTCGAGCTGGGTCTGCTCGACATCAAGTGCCACGTGGTCGACATTCTCGACAAGCCCGGCGGTCAGTGCGCCGAGTTGTACCCGGAAAAGCCGATTTACGACATTCCCGCACTGCCCATCGTGACCGGCCAGGAGCTGACCGACCGGCTGCTGGAGCAGGCAGCGCCCTTCAATCCGGCCTACCACTACAACCAGATGGTCACCGGCCTGAACCGCAAGGATGACGGCACCTTCGAACTGGAAACCGATGGCGGGCTCAAGTTCCACTGCAAGGTGGTCGTGATAGCGGCGGGCGGCGGCAGCTTCCAGCCGAAGAAGCCGCCGATTCCCGGTATCGACGGCTATGAAGGAACCAGCGTGTTCTACTCGGTGAAGCGGATGGAGGATTTCCGCAACAAGGACATCCTGATCGTCGGCGGCGGCGACTCGGCGCTGGACTGGGTGATCAACCTGCAGCCGCTGGCCAACTCGATGACGCTGCTGCACCGGCGAGACGAGTTCCGGGCAGCGCCGGACAGCGTCAACAAGATGCGTGAGCTGGTGGCGTCGGGCAAGATGAACCTCCACATCGGCCAGGTGACCGGCCTCAAGGGTGACAACGGCGTGTTGAGCGCGGCCACCGTGAAGGGCAAGGA
>JAZBOA010000360.1:0-2688 GCA_036350935.1 Anderseniella sp.
ACTAATCGGACGTTTGAGCTGGGGAATAATAACCTGGCCTTGACACAATTGCCCAACTCCCAAAATCCTAAAATCGGTGCTCCTGGGTACCATTCCAGCAATTCTGATTTTGGGCTGCTGGACGTTTGCCAAATGAGCTGAGGAGTTCTCGTGAGCGATGAAGGCAGCTGTGTGATACGGACCTCCGGCTTTTCAGCCGATGATGTTCGGTAGAGACGGGCGCATCGGGCTGAACACGCGTTGTGGTGGACTGAGCGAGCATCCAAAAGGCAGGGGAAATCAGCCCTCAAGCCACAGCGTTTTTGATAACTGTAGTTTCGCCAAAGTAGGCATATCGCACCTTTAAAACCGATACAAAGACGGCAACTTGAACGCTGGCTGATGGTGCCGAGGCATGGGAAAACTGGAGGTGGGGAACACCTCCTGAGCGGCTGCCTGGCGACAGATGGTACGACGCAGTTCTGTTTAGGTGACAGCCCAACTTGCGGCGGGCAACAAGCTTTCGATGGTCGCATCGATGCTGCGTGAACGCAGCAGTTGGGTCAGTGCCTTTCGCAGGAACTGTCGCCAGTGTGCCAGGCGATGCTGGCGAATGATGTCCGTCAAGCTGCAAATCGACTGCGTCTGAAGATAAGCCACCGCCGCCTGGTACTGCAAGTAGTTCATGGCCAACACGACGACGGCGAACCACTTCTCAGTGGCTTCGAAGCTTTGCAGACGAAAATCGCCCAGGCCCAAAGCTTCCTTCAGATACAGGTTGTCGACCTCCACAGGCCAGCGCCGCTGATAGTATTGCAAGCCTTGCTGCACGGTCAGGGTCAGATCGGTGCAGACAAAGTACTTCGGGTGCTTATCACCCGGGTGCCGCTTGGATATGATGCCACACACCTCGTCCGCCACCTCTTCCAGGTGGCCTCGTACCGAACGCACACAGTAAGTCTGCGCCGGACGGGACGGGTCGAGCGCTTGTAGCGTGACACGCTGATAGCGCTTGTTCCGAAGCGACTGGTTGTGGTGGTCCATGCGTTGGCGGTTGAGCCGCCGGTTCGACTTGACGGCACAGATGACATGCCAGCGTTGCCGCCGACAGAACTTGATCAGTTTGGCCGAGGCGTACCAGGAGTCGAACAGCACGTACACCCGGTAGCCCTTGGGCAGCAGTTCAGACAGTTCGACCAGCATCTCTCGCGCCAAGGCATACTTGGTACGGAAGCGCAGTCGATTGTCTTTGGGCCGTTGGCGATTGAGCTGCCGGACAGTCTTTTCTCGCAGATAGAGTCGTGTATCGAACAGGAAGCCGATGGGTCCGATCTGGATGTGGATCTCGACGTACACATAGCCGTTGCTGAACACCTGCTTCCTGCGCGTGCTGTCGGTGTGATTGTGGTGAAAGCTGACGGCTTCGAGGTGGCGCGTGTCCTTATGTTTCTTGCCCAAACTGTCGTCCACGCCGATCAGAATGATCGGGTCCAGGTGCATCTTGTGAGCCAACTCCAAGAACTTGAGCAGCATCCAGCGCTTGCGAGGCCCACTGACATCGACGACCTGCCAGGGGCTCTCTCGGAAAAAGTCAGCAGCCGTCTTTGGGTCGTATTTGGCAGCAAGTTGGCGGTAGAGATTGGTCAGCGTCTTTTGCGAATCGCAGACCAATATGGCATCGACGAGCCGGATCAAGTGCCGAATTTGCGGTTGGTAAAGAGCCGGTGAAAGCCACGAGATGAACGTGACAATCTCGATGGAATGTTGTACAATGACTCCGAGCATCGGTTCCTCCGGTAGTTGGTTTCTAAGCAACTCCATCCTACCAGAAAACCGGTGCTCACGCTATTTTAAATTGGCGAAAGTACAGTCATTAAGAATCTTACCGAAAGGTATTCGTTGACTCACGAGTAAATGTTACCGTGACAGATTCGTTGACTCATGAGAGAATGTTACCCAAAAGGAAGCCTCTGATGAGCCAAACAGACGACACGTACCTGAGACAGCTCCAGGCTCGCTACCGCACGGCGAGTAAGAAAGAGAAGAGTCGTATCCTGGATGAATTCGTCAAGACGACAGGCTATCATCGAAAGTATGCTTCGGCAGTTCTCAGTGGTCGGCAAAAACGGGTGCAAGGTCCTATTCGCCGGCCCAGGCGCGCCCAGTACGGGGCCGAGGAGGCCAGTGCCCTGGCCACCCTGGCCGATCTCTTTGACAATATCTGCTCGAAGCGATTGCGCGCAGCCATGGATGTGGAGTTGCCAGGGCTGTACCAGGCTGGTGTTCTTCGCATCAGCTCTGTCTGCTACGAGAAGCTCCTCAGGGTGAGTCCAGCCACGATGGATCGGCTGCGGGCTAGGTATCAACCTTCTCGGCAGCGACAGCGACAGGGATTCACCAAACCTGGTACCTTGCTGAAACAGCGCATCCCTATCCGGACCTGGGCAGACTGGACCGAAGATCGTTCTGGCTTCTGTGAGATCGATTGGGTCGACTATAGTGGCGGCCAGGTCACTCGCGGGCGGGAGCATGCCTGGACGCTTTGCTTCACCGATGTCAAGACAGGCTGGACGGAGTGTGTTGCTGTCCGAAACAAAGCCCAGATTCACGTTTTTGCCGCCATTCAACGAGCACGCGAGCGCCTGCCATTCCCCTTGTTGGGCCTCGACTCCGATAGTGGTTCTGAGTTCATCAACGATCAGCTCTATC
>JAZBOA010000361.1:0-2163 GCA_036350935.1 Anderseniella sp.
CAGGCCTGACTCGCGCACAGCTCGTGCCGTGGTCATCTTGTGCCCGAAGGCGCCCTTCATGTTGCCGATCAGTTCGGTCACCTCCGCCGTGGCGCCCTGCACCGACAGCTGCACGTGGTCGAGGCCTGCCTCCTTCAATGCAGCGATGCGTTGCGGTTGCAGGTTGATGCCCGCGGTGATCAGGTTGGTGTAGACGCCGCGCGCCGACAGGGCCGCGACCATCTCTTCGAGATCGGTGCGCAAGGTCGGCTCGCCGCCGGACAGGTGCACCTGCAGGATGCCAAGGTCTGCCGCCTCGTTGAACACGCGCAGCCATGTCGCGGTGTCGAGCTCGGCATTGGCCTTGAGCAGCTTCGCCGGGTTGGAGCAATAGGGGCACTGCAGCGGGCAGCGGTGAGTGAGTTCCGCCAGGATGCCGATGGGGTGGCCGGGCGCGCTCATGCCGACACCAGCCGCCGGTCGGCCCAGGTCTGCAGGAACTCCAGCACGTCGGCGCGCACGGTTTCCGGCTCGGCCTCATACTCGCGGGCAAGCTGCGCCACGATCTCGTCCGCCGTCGCCGCGCCATCGCAAAGCCGCAGGATGTCGAGGCTGACCTCGTCCGGCCACATCACCTTTTCCGGCGACAGCAGCGCCCAGGCGCCGCGCACCGGGTCATGGTGCAGGCGCACGTGCGGCGGCAGCCGCGGCCTGGTCTTCGCGGTCACCATCAACCTGGTTCTGCTGGCGGAAAGGCTCATGGCTCACTTCTTGTCATCTGGCACGAAGGCGCCGGGCGGGATGTGCCCGGGCTCGACATAGGCATGATACAGCGCATCAAGCTGGGCCCAAAGCATGTCGGTCTTGAAGAACACCGCGTCCATCACCCGGCGCTGCTTCTCGCCATTGCCGGCCTCGCGCAGCACGTAATCGAGCCCGAACTTCACGTCGCGCGGCGCCTCGTCCAGCCGCCGCTTGAAATAGGACAGCGTCCGCTCGTTGGCGAAGTCGTAGTTCTCCAGCAGGCCCGTGATGCGCTCCTTGTGGATTTTCGGCGCGAACAGCTCGGTCAGCGACGAGGCGATGGCGTCAAGCAGCGGCATGTTGCGGGTGAAATTGACATAAGCCTCGCAGGCAAAGCGGGTGGCTGGCAGCGCGCCCCGGGTGGAGATGACGTAGTCGCGGTCAAGGCCGACGCCTTCGGCCAGCACCAGCCAGCGCTCGATGCCGCCGGGGGCCTCGGCGGTTCCGTCATGGTCCTCGATACGGTGGCGCCATTCGCGGCGCAGTTCCCGGTCGGTGGTCTTGGCGAGAATGTTGGCGTCCTTGCGCGGGATGGCCGACTGGTAGCAGTAGCGGTTGAGGACCCAGGCCTGCACCTGGCCTTTGCTGCAGTGGCCACCGTGCAGCAGGTGATGGAAGGGGTGCTTGTCGTGATAGCGCTCCTCGCCGATCTTGTGCAGTTCCTCCTCGAACTGCGTGCGGCTGAGGCCTTCGGCCGGGATGTCGCGATAGACGACGCTCACAATTCGATCTCCTGTCCGTCAAAGCCCACTTGCCAGCCAGCCGCCTCCACCGCCTTGCGCGCGGGCGATGCCGGGTCCAGCACCGGGTTGGTGTTGTTGATGTGCACGAAGATGCGCTGGCGCAGGTGCGTGCCGGCGAGGGCGGTAATGGCGCCATCTTCGCCCGACATGGCGATGTGGCCCATGCGCTGGCCGGTCTTGGCGCCAATGCCTGCATCGGGCATCTCGGTGTCGGTGTAGACGGTGCCGTCGAACAGCAGGCAGCCTGCGCCCGACAGCCGCGCCCGCAGGTCATCGGTCACGCGCGCGCAGCCGGGAATGTAATGGGCCTGGCGCGCGGCCGGCGCGCCCGGGTCAGCGATGCGCACGCCGATGGTGTCGCCTGCCTCGGAGCCGTAATTGACCGGGTCGGACCCGTCTTCGAGGAACAGGGCAATCTTGCCCGGAACCACGTAGGTCTCGATTTCCAGCCCCAGCGGTCCGTCCGGGCCTTGCAGCGCGGTGACGCTGCCCAACGGCAACTCGATGCGCTTGACCAGCTCTGCGTCGAGTACGTTGAACACCGGGTTGGCGGCAAGGGCATCGAGGATGCGGCGCGAGGCGTACAGGTTGAACGGCTGCTTTTCGCGCAGCGTCAGCAGGCCGGCGATGTGGTCGA
>JAZBOA010000362.1:0-6692 GCA_036350935.1 Anderseniella sp.
GACCGCCAAACCGCCGAAATTCACATCCGCGTCGCACTCATGAACCGCTTCAATGCCCTCGGCACCGCAGAGATCGTTCGCGTGGCCTGAACCTGAAGGGGAAAGGGGAAGTCACGCTGCAAGCCGCCTTTCTGCAACAATGCCGGTCAATGTGCAATAGCTTCTGGTAAACTCAACGGCTCTTCCATTTATGCAGGTACTCCTGCAAGGAAAATCCGTGACGATATTGTTTGGTCGAGAACTCCAAAATTCGAGGATATTCCAAAAGAATTCATTGACTGACATGAAGTTAGTAACCCTAACGCAAAGGGACAGTATTGCCTCAATCTGAAAATGAGTGGATCTGAATCGGATAGTCTCAATCCGTTCCCGACAGATCGCGTGTGAAGACCTTGGTTTCGCAGTCGCGACTCTCATCGGTCATTCGGTTGGCAACGATTATGTCATTAGGGAACGTCTGAAAAACCTGCTGTTTTCCGGCCTGATCTGGTAGACTTCGACAACGCCTGCGAGGAGCCTTGCCGATGCCGAAACAGCCCGCCTTTCCCGGCCTGCGCGATGCGATGAAGAAGAAGGTGACGCGGCGCGAACAGTTCTTGGCCGAGATGAATGCGGTGGTGCCATGGTCGCGATTGCTGGCGCTTATCGCGCCGTATTACCCCAAGGTCGGGCCGAAGGGCGGCCGCCCACCGATGCCGCTGGAGACGATGCTACGGGTCTACTTCCTGCAGAATTGGTATGCCCTGAGCGACCCGATGGCCGAAGAGACGCTGTATGACAGCGAGGCGATGCGGCGGTTTGCCGGGATCGAACTGGGCGATGACCGCATCCCCGACGAGACCACCATCCTCAACTTCCGCCATCTGCTGGAGCGGCACGGGCTGACCGAGGCGATCTTCGCGGACGTGAAAGCGCACCTTGCCGACAAGGGCATCACCCTGCGCTCGGGCACGCTGGTGGACGCGACGATCATCGACGCACCATCCTCGACGAAGAACAAGGCCAAGGCGCGTGACCCCGAGATGTCATCGACGAAGAAGGGCAACGACTGGTATTTTGGTATGAAGGCCCACATCGGCGTAGATGCCGAAAGCGGCGTGACGCACAGCCTCGACACGTCCACGGCGAAGGTTCACGACAGCCAGGTCTGGGACGAACTCCTGCACGGAGAGGAAACCTCGGTCTGGGCCGACAAGGGCTATGTCAGCGCCGCGCGCGAGGCGGCGTTCACGGGGCCGGGCAAGGTCTGGGGCGTCATGCGCAAGGCGCCGAAGGGTAGCGACCTGCATCCCGTAGATGCGCAGATCAACCGCATCATCGCCATGGTCCGAGCGAAGGTTGAGCATCCGTTCCGGGTGATCAAGCGCCAGTTCGGCCACGTGAAGACCCGCTATCGCGGCCTCGCCAAGAACCGCGCCCAGCTCTTCACGCTGTTCGCCCTCGGCAACCTGTTCCTGATGCGACGGAGGCTGATGGCATGAGGACGAGTCTACCCGGAAGCCGCCAACCCGCCCTTCATGCGGGCCTGAAACGGCGAAGTCCGCCCCCAGAACACAGTCTCAAGCCCGCCAAGGTGATCAAGCCGCCACCTCGGCGCAGCCGAAGCCGTTGATCAGACGTTCCTTAAAGGATTGCAATCTTTGCGGAATATTGCCTTATTCTGGCCCTCTGCGCATTGCACACTATGCAGTGATGCCGCAAATATACGCCGTTTTCACCAGTGATGGTCTATGCGTGGATGGTGTGCATTTACAACGGGGGCCGATGGTCGGATGGGTGACAAGATCAAGATCGCCGTGGTTGGACTCGGCAAGATGGGCCTGTCGCATTTCGCAATGGTCAACGCCCATCCGCAGGTCGAGACGGTAGCTTGTGATGGTGCGGGCTTTCTGGTCGATGTGCTGAGCCGCAACATCACCGCTCCGATGCATCGTGACTATGGAGAAATGTTGGAGAAAGAACGTCTCGACGCCGTGGTAATCGCCACGCCGTCGCGGCTGCACGCGCCCATGGTCACGGCGGCGCTGGAGCGCGATCTGCACGTGTTCTGCGAAAAACCCTTTTGTCTCGACTGGTCGGACAGCGAGAGGCTGACACAATTGGCGGCCGACAAGGCTCGCGTCGCGCAGGTGGGCTATCACTATCGCTATGTCGGTGCGTTCCGGGAGATGAAGCGCATTCTGGACACGGGCGCGCTCGGGCGCATTACCCATGTCCTGGCCGAAGCCTATGGTCCCGTCGTGCTGCGTCCGAAGCGCAGTACCTGGCGTACCCGAAAGGAAGAGGGTGGTGGCTGTCTCTACGATTACGCAGCGCATCCGCTGAACTTGCTCAACTGGTTCTTCGGTACGCCGACGCGGGTCTCAGGGTCGGTGCTGACGCCGATCTTTTCCGAAGGCGTGGATGATCAGGTCATGGCAACGCTGGACTGGGATGACGGGCCGACTGCGCAGTTATCGGTCAATTGGTCAGATGAAAGCCATCGCAAGATGACCACGCGCATCACCATGATCGGCACCAATGGTCGCATCTTCGCCGACCGCCAGGAATGCCAGCTCTATCTGCGTGCGGAGGATCCGGCCTTGCCGGGCTATGGTGCAGGTTGGACGGTGAAATATACCACAGAACTGACCGAGGATCCGTGGTTCTACCTGCGCGGCGAGGAATATTCCGCGCAGCTTTCCGACTTCATCGAGGCGGTGGCAAAAGGGCAGGGCAGTGCGGTCGAGAACGATTTTGCCTCGGCCACACAGACTGATCGCACGATGGCCATGGTAATCGAGAACGCCGAGACCGGCATGCCGGTGGGCGGCCCTTCAGGCATGGCCCTGCCGTCGTCGGCGCGCAAACGCGGCTGGTTCGCACGGGGGGCTTGATGATGGTGACGATGGACCGGCTCTTGTTCGGCGACAATCAGTTCTTCGGGGTCAATCACATGTCCGAGGAAAAAGCTCGTGCCCAGGCCATGCGGTTCCAGCGGACCGACGCCATCATGGATGTGTTGGATGTGGCCTATGACGAGGGGATCCGCACCTTCATGTGCACTACGCATGATCGCATCGCCGGGGTGGCAGAGCGCGTGCGAGCGAACCCGGCGCGCTATCGTGAGTTTCAATTCTATCCCTGCATGCCCTACGCCCACAAATATGCCAATGCCGTGACGGAACACGGCATGGTCGGCGCATTGAAGCATTTCATGCCTTCGGACGGGTTCCTGTCCACGGCGCTGGCCGGCGGCAAGGCTCTCGCCACCAAGGAGGTAGACGGGATCGCCCGTGTTCTGATCGACATGGAGATGAAGATGTTTGCTGGCACGAAGACGCCGGTGGTCTTCATCCAGAATGTCTTTACTGACCTCCTTCTCGGAATGGGGTTCACCCGCGCTTTCCGTTTGTTTCACGACCACATTGTCGAACGATACGGGGCCGAACCGGCCTATATCACTATGAACTTGCCGATGCTTCTCGATGCGCTTGAAAAGGAAGGGATCGAGCGACCTATCATCTGCGCAAACATCAACAAGATCGGGTTTCGGATGTCGGGAGGCTTTGACGCTTATCTCGATGCGCTGAAATCGGGCCGGGTGCGGGCTGTGGCGATGTCGGTCTATGCCTCCGGAGCGATCCCGGCTGACGAAGCGATCCACTGGATCAGCGAATTGCCGGGGGTGGAGGCGATCGTCTTCGGTGCGTCATCGGCTGGCAATATCCGGGGCACGAAGGCGCTGGTGGACAAGTACATGAATGACGCAGCGTGATGGCGAACCGCACCGCGATAGCCCGCTCCACGGGAACAGCACCTGTGGATTATCCAAAGGTAAAGATGCTAAACGCTTGGGTCCATGATCTGACCATGAACGAACTGGTGGAGAATTTCACCGAAGGAGCGCTGCTCACGCTCCATGTCGACATGATCATGAAGCTACAGCAGGATCGCGACTTCTACGATATCCTCGACAAGTTCGACGTGATCACCTGTGACAGTCAGATCATGTATTTCGCGACGAAGTTTCTGGGCACACCCGTGAAGGAGCGGGTCTCGGGCTCGGACTATTTCCCGCGCTTCTACATGCACCACAAGGACAACCCCGAGATCACCGTCTTCTTGATGGGCGGCAAGCCCGGGATCGCCGAGATGGCCGCAAAGAACGTCAACGCGAGGGTAGGCCGTGAGATGATCGTCGGAACTGACGCGCCAGCCTTTGATTTCGAGACGCGTCCAGCTGAAATCGACCGTATGATCGCGGCAGTGAACGACAGTGGCGCCACCGTCTGTCTGGTGGGGCTGGGCGGCGGGCGGCAGGAGAAATTCATCATGCGCTACCGCGACCGCATGCCTGGAGTGCGGCTCTGGCTGCCCTTGGGTGGGACGATCGACTATGAAAGCGGTGCCTTTGCCCGCCCGCCCGTCTGGATCACTGAATGGGGGTTTGAGTGGCTCTATCGACTCCTGAGGGAACCCCGCGCACGGTTCTACCGCTATGTGGTGCATGAACCGCCGTTTCTCTGGGCCGTGCTCAAGCAGAAACTGGGATGGTATCGCGATCCGTTTGAGTGATGTTCAAAATCTTCCCCCCCTCCAAACGCACCACTTGATCACAAGCCTCAAGCGTACTGGTTCGATGGGCGATAAGGATTATTGTCTTCACCCCCGCCAGCGCGCGTAGGGCTTCCATCACTTCGGTTTCGGTCAGTGTATCAAGCGCCGAAGTGGCTTCGTCGAAAACAATCAACTCCGGGTCATGGTAAAGGGCACGGGCAATGCCGACGCGCTGGCGTTGCCCGCCCGAAAGTCGCACGCCGCGCTCGCCCACCCGTGTGGCATAGCCATCGGGTAGGCTATCGACCACAAAATCATGGATGCGCGCAATGCGGGCTGCGTGTTCCACTTTAGTTTGGTCGATCTTGTCTACAGGCAGGCCCAGTGCAATATTCTGGGCCAATGTGGCGTCAGAAAGAAAAATATCCTGCGGCACATAGCCTATGCTTTTCTGCCAAGCACGACGGCTGTGATCGTCAAGCGGCGTGCCATCCACAAGAACAGTACCCTGCTGCGGCACCAGTAGGCCCAAGATTAGATCCACAAGGGTAGTTTTGCCCGAGCCGGTACGGCCGACAATCCCAAGGCTTTTGCCCTTGCGCAACGTTAGCGACACATCACGCAGACCGGCCGTGCTACCAGGATAGACATATCCGATATTACGCAGTTCCAGCGCTTGGTTGAGGGGCAGGGCCGTCTGTGCAGCAGGAGTATCGCGACCGCGGTCAATCGTCTCAAGCTCCTGTACGATCGTGTCCACTGAGGCTGTCGCGAAGCGAAGTCCTGTTGCGCTGTTATAGATCGTCTGCATTGCCGGAAGCATCCGATATCCGGCGAAGGCATAGAGGCTGAGCATGGGCAGCAGGTTGCTTAGAATTCCATCCAGGCCCTGCTGCCACATCATAGCCATTGCCGCCAGGATGATGCCGCCAAAAGCGATGGTTTCGATCGCATTTTTGGGAAGCAGCCCGAGGATGATTGAGAGCGCTTCATTGCGGGCGAGGATCTCTGATCCATCGGCAAAGCGGCGAAAATAGGCGCCTTCGCGGCCAAGAATTTTTAGTGTCTTTACCCCCCCAAGCGCTTCGGCAGCAGTTTCGAACCGAGTGCGGTTTGCCACTGCTCTGGCCTGACCACTACGTCCCAGAGCGCCCCTGACCAGACCGTAGGCAATCATGTAAAACGCCCCTAGAACAACGGCAACAATAGCCGCCGTTACTGGATCCACGATCAGCAGGAATGTTACCATCGCGACCAGTACCAGACCGGACGCCACAACCTGTCCCATATTTAAGAGTGCGCGATTGACGAATACGTCCACTTCGGAGAGAATGTTTTTTCCCATATCGCCCGTATGGCGATTGAGGAAAAACTCATACGGTTGACCCAGATAGCCTTCCAGTAGACGGCAACTTAACGTATGGCGTCGCATCTGTATAAACCGATACAGCACATAAAGCGTCACGCTACGCATGATGGCTGCCAACACCAGAAGAACAAAGGCAGCAAGGCCTAGTGCAAGCAAAAAAGGTTCCGGCCCGGAGAACCCACCGCTTGCATAGGCCCATGCCAACATCGGCTGACGCTCAATCAGGCCAGGATCTCCCAGCACCGCTAGAAATGGCAAGACTGATGCTATGCCCACGACCTCGAACATGGCCATCACGATCATCAATGCAAGCACACCAAGGCTCTGCTTGCGCTCAAGTGCTGTGAGGCAGTTCAAAGCTTGCCGCCACACTCTCAGCATCGGTCATCCTTTAAGTTATATCAAAACGTGCGAAGGCCCGGCATGGTAGGTGCGCGGCACACGCCAGTTTTGACATGGGTAGTATCGAGCATGCTGCCATCACAGTCAGAAGTAAGAGTGGTGCAGGTAGTGATCAGCATGTTTCTACTAAACAGTTGCGTCTTTGTGCACCCCCAAACGCTTGTTTTGGTTACCCCCCCAACTGGGGAACATCTCTCCGGGGCGTTGTGTATCGACCCAGCGGAACCTGCTCAGGTTAAGCCGCTAATCTGAATGCCTCGGCAGGCGTGCGCATGGCGAGGGCCTGATGAGGGCGGCGGTTGTTGTAGAAACTGATCCAGTCGCCGATGACGCGGGTTGCGTGTTGAATGCTCTCGAAGCGATGTCGATGAACGCACTGCTC
>JAZBOA010000363.1:0-2808 GCA_036350935.1 Anderseniella sp.
AGCGATTATTTCGTGCTTCCGGCGTTGCGGGCAGCAGGTTGCCGGTTAGTGCGCTGCGGTTTCGCCGACCTGCCCGCGAGGCAGGAACTCGATGGTGCGGCGGTCGTGTTCGTGCGCTACGTTCCGCCCGCCTGGGCCCGCCTTGTCGACAACGCTCGGGGCCGGCTGGCACGGCTGGTGTTCTTCATGGACGACGATGTCTTTGACGTGCGCACCTCGGCTGGCATGCCGTGGCGTTTCCGTTTCAAGCTGATGCGACTGGCTGCGCGCTGGCAGGGCTGGCTACGGCGGCAGGACGCGGAGTTGTGGGTGTCGACCCCATGGCTGCAGCAGAAATATGCCACCTGGCGGCCTCTCCTGGTCCAGCCCATGCCGCTGCCGCAGGCCGGCCCGAGCTGCCGCGTCTTCTATCATGGCTCGGCATCGCATGATGCCGAGATCCGCTGGCTGAAGCCGGTCCTGGCCGAAGCCTTGCAGCGTGACCCGCGGCTGGTGTTCGAGATCAT
The DNA here is from genome assembly GCA_036350935.1 of Anderseniella sp. Classification (GTDB taxonomy): domain Bacteria; phylum Pseudomonadota; class Alphaproteobacteria; order Rhizobiales; family Aestuariivirgaceae; genus Anderseniella. Next base: position 507 of record JAZBOA010000363.1, read on the forward strand.
CGGCGGCCGGCGAGTCTGGCGCCTGTACCGGGACCTGCCGCGGGTGAACGTGGTTCATCCGATGAAATGGCAGGCTTACCAGGCCTTCATGGCGATGTCCGGCAGGCACATCGGGCTGGCGCCGCTGCTCGATGTGCCGTTCAATCGGGCGCGTGCCTGCACCAAGTTCTACGACATAACCCGCTGCGGAGCCGTGGGGATCTACTCGCCGGGCAGCGTCTGCGAGGGGGTGGTCCGGCACGGGAGCGAGGGCCTGATCGTTGCGCTGCATCAAAGTGCCTGGGTCGAGGCGATCCTGAAGCTTGCTGCCGACGCGGATCTGCGACGGCAAATGCTGCTCAATGCGCAGTCCAGACAGGCGGTGCTGGGCAGCGAAGCACAACGCAACAACGCGGACGATCTCAAGCCTGGCGGCAGCAGCTAGGCTTCTGTCGCCTGACCTGCCTCATGCTGCCTCTAGCGCTTCAGGACGCGTTTGGCATCGAATACGACCGTGCCATCCTCGGCCTCGAACCCGATCGTGCGCAGGTTGCTGGCGTCATCCGGAAGTTGAGGCAGGTCGATGACCATGCCCAATGCAAGTTCCTTGTCGGTATCGCCATCGATGTTGACTTCATCAAAGCTGAGCAACTCGATATAGTAGGTTTTCTGCCAGACCAGCCCGGAAGGGGCGTCTACTGCCGCTGAATAGACAAAAGTCTTGTAGCCTTCCTTGTAATCAAAGGGAAAGTCGGCCTCAAAACATCCGGCCGCGAGGCCGATCGCCAGATGGGTTCGCGATGAATCCGAACCCAGGAATTTGACCGAAACAATGTCACTCCAGGTGTATTCGGCAGGGTTGATGCATGGCCGGGGAGAATCGACTTTGGCTGTTGTCGTGCTGAACAGGACCGTGGTGCTGTCGATCGGGTGGACGTTGAAGCGGATCTTGAGCAAATCCATGAAACCATCTCCGTCCTTGTCCACCTGGTCCAGATAGGGGTGGATCATCTCGACACCGGGGTTGCCGGCCACCGCATCCTTGTACAAGGGGCTGAGATCGAGCATGTTGATCTCGGCCTGGGCATTCATTGCCAGGGCGAAGAGCAGGGCGGCTATCGATGGTGATTTCATGGTTGCGGTCTCCCTAATATCTGGATTTGATGCGTGCTGGAAAAGACTGTGCGGCTTACCGGTTCGGTCCGCCCGATACTATAGCCTGTAAGTCCTCGGTACAATACCTGGCCGCTAGCCTGGTTTGCCGGAAGTCGACTAGGCGCGCTCCCATCGACCGGGATGGTGTCGAACCCGTTACCCTGGAAGACTCTTGGCTGCCAGCGCTTTCGCGCCCGGTCTTGCTGCAATGCGCGGCTATAATTCGTGACATTGCCAACCTGCCTTGCCCCATGCCAGCGACGAGTCCGACAATCCGGTCTGTGCTTCGCACCCTGCTGATGACGCCCTTGTGGTTGCTGCAACTCCTGCATGTCAACAAGTCCTTCGAACACAATCCCATAATCGGCAATCGGCTGCTGAACAGATTGGGGCTGCATGTGCTGCGCTTGGTGCTGGCGCACGGCATCACCCGGCTGAGATGGATTTTTCTCGCACCGCTGCTGTCTCGGTCGCAGCGCCGGATGTTTCGTGAGCAGGGCTGCCTGATGCTGACGGATTTTCTGCCCGCAGACCGTTTCGCTGCCCTCGATGCCGAGGTGCGCAGTCACCGGGGCGAGGTGCGCGAGTGTATCCAGGGCGACACCCAGACTCAGCGCACCCTGCTGGATGAGCCGACGCTTGGCGATCTGCCGGCCTGCGCATCGTTGATTCATGATCGGACTTATCGCCGACTGTTGCAGTGGGCTGCAGTGCGCTACGGTCAGCCGCTGATCTTCATCGAGCAGGTACGCAATGGCGTCGTCAGCGACGGCGGGGCGGACCCGCAGAAGAACCTGCATGCCGATACCTTTCACCCGACCATGAAATCCTGGCTCTATCTCGACGACGTGACCGAGGTCAATGGCCCGTTTGCCTATGTGCCGGGATCCAACCGGCTGACCTGGCGTCGGCTCGTTTGGGAGTACCGCGAGAGCGTTCTGGGCCGCGATCTGCCGGACCGCTACGCGCGGCGCGGCTCGCTGCGGCTGACCGGGCAGGATCGCCTGGCGCTGGGATTGCCCGAACCGCAGCGCTTTACCGTGCCTGCCAATACCCTGCTCATCGCCAACACCTTTGGCTTTCATGCGCGCTCCGCTGCCGAGAAGGACAGTACCCGGCTGGCCATCTATGCCGATAGCCGCACCAACCCCTTCAATCCCTGGCTTGG
>JAZBOA010000364.1:0-4128 GCA_036350935.1 Anderseniella sp.
CAAACCTTTTAATGGCGTCCAGGACGCGCTCGTCATCTTGCATAGAACATCCTCCAGCCTAACCAGGCAGCGAGGGGCACGGTTCACGTCAGATGAAGGGCGGCTATCATTGTACGGACAGAAGTAAGGATAGGTCTAACACCAGCGAGCGATGTTAGCTCTTTGGGTGCAACAGACATTGTCTGGGAAGGCCGAAACCGGCCGCTCTTAACCCGGCTCGGACATTGATGGCGAAAGTTCTGGCCATAACAGTGGTATTGCCAATATCTTCCGCCCAGATGACTCTTTGACAACGATGCATGCGTGATAACATTCCAATGTGAGTTTTGGGCTCGGCGAACCGCTGGCCAATGTTCATCCGAGCAATCTCCATGGCAGGACAATCTTACGCCACACCGACCGACGATCAGATGGCCTGGCGGGACGCGTCATCTGAACCGGGAGCTTTGCCGTCGCACCTTGTGGCTTTTCTACAGTGCGGGGTCGATCCGATACTGGGAGCCAGGCATGCTGACGGCCGCCCACTGGTCGGAGCCGGTGTCGGCTGCCGGGTATCTGACAAGAACATTGTGCGTGTCTTCGTCCCATTCAGCCGGAACACAGAGCTGCTGGAGGCTCTCCGAAGCGGTAGTGCTGTCGCCGCGACGTTCTCCCGTGCACGCGATCACCGCTCGATCCAGCTCAAGGCTTTGAGTGCCGATGTTGATGATCCGCAGTCCGATGATCTTTGCGAGATCGCGAGGCAATGCGCGATCGCCACAGATGAACTGGTGAAACTGGGCTACACGCGCATTCAGGCAGCTTCGCACCACGCGTATGAACCTGGTGATCTGAAGGTGGTATCCTTCAGACCCGAGCGGGTCTTCACCCAGACACCCGGACCCGGTGCAGGCGCGGAGCTCAAACGATGAGTGGCGCCGAGCTTCGAGATTTGCGCGGTGCGCTGGAGGGGATCGCCGCGTCGATTCTATGCACCTGTGATGCGGATGGGATGCCAAACGCTTCGATGATCAGCCAGGTCCACTGGGTTGACGACACGCATGTCGCCCTGTCCTATCAGTTCTTCAACAAGACCCGCGCCAACCTGCTTGCCACCAGGAAAGCCTGCGTCGAGCTGTTCGATCCGGCGACGCTAGCCAAGTATCGGCTGCATCTCGACTACGTCGAAACCCGGACGTCCGGCCCACTTTTTGAAATCATGAAGGCCAAGTTGGCCGGCATCGCTTCTCATCACGGCCTTGAGGGAGTTTTCCGGCTGCTTGGTGCCGACGTTTTTCGTGTGGTCGACATAGAAATTGTTGCGCCGCCAACAGTCGATGCGGTGCCGAAACAGGCACCGCTGCTGTCTTCGCTCCGGACCGGTATCGCCGCGCTGTCACAATGTCAGGACTTCGATGAGCTCGCGGACACCACGCTTGACAGCATGGTTAGCCATCTTGGCATTGACCACGCAATTTTCCTACTGGCCGAAGGTGACGGGCGGCTGTTCGCGGTATCATCGCGCGGATACACGGCCTCCGGTGCTGGTGCAGAAATCCTGCCCGGTGAAGGAGTGATCGGGGTAGCAGCTCGTGAAGGCGTGCCGATCCGGATAGGTCACCTCAGCTCTGACTACCGGTATGGAGCAGCACTCGGGGCGGCGGCTCGTAGCGCCGGGCTGCTGGCAGAAGAGCCAAAAGGCGTACCCTTTCCGGGCCTCGGCAAGCCGCACAGCCAGATCGCCGTCCCCGTGATTGCAAAAGGGCAGGTACTTGGTGTGCTGTTTGCAGAATCTACCGAGATCATGCGGTTCGATCATGAGGACGAAGACGGGCTCGCGCTTCTGGCAAGCTTCCTAGGTGCTATGGCGAGCAGTCTGCGCGAAGACGAGTCACATTCCGACAGTACGATCAGCGCCTCAACGCCGAAGCCCGCACGTACTGTGACTGTTCGCAGGTTCTGCCGCGATGACAGCGTGTTCCTCGATCACGACTACCTCATCAAGGGGGTAGCTGGCGCAATTCTCTGGCGTCTGCTGCAGCAGCATATTGCCACGGGCAGGATCGATTTCTCGACGCGGAAACTTCGTCTCGACAGGACCCTGAAAGTGCCAGATCACGCCGAGAACCTGGATGCCCGCCTGGTGCTCTTGCGTCGGCGGCTTGAGGAACGAGATACATGCCTCAAAATCGAGAAAACCGGGCGCGGGCATTTTCGCCTGCTCGTGAATTGCCGCATCGTCCTTGAGGAAGTCGGCCCCGAAGCCAGTAACGTGGCCTGAGCTGACGTCTACCTGGACTTAGCAAACTTTTAGCATTTCGTTCATTGAGACTTAGCAAGCCCCCTCGGCTGCGATCACCTAAGAAGCGCTCCGGCAACGCGAGAAGCATAGGCGCCTGAAAACAACTCAAATACCAACGCCAGCTTAATGCCGAGCCGGGTGCAGGATGGCGATTCATTCATCAGTCGCTCGAAAGTGTCTCCCCCATAAAGGCGCGTGTCGAGTGGTTGGGAATATCCGAGGAACAGACCTCTGCTGCCGCGCTCGCAGCTTAATGAAACCAACCGCCGTGCACCAGGTCTGCGCGGCATACTCTGGACACAAGGGATCAAATCTAATGAAAAACTCTGTTGCCTTCTTCGCCCTCGCAGTCTTGCTGCTCGGGCCGGTTACAGCGAAGGCGGATCAGGCTGAACTGATCGCCCGCGGTGAATACCTTGCCACCGTGATGGACTGCGCGGGCTGCCATATGCCACGCGGCTCTGATGGCGTTCCGATATTCGAAGCCGGACTCTCCGGTGGAAATATCGGTTTCGAGATTCCCGGCATGGGCGTTTACTGGCCACCCAACCTCACTCCAAGCAAAACCGGCCTTGGCGGCTGGACTGATGATCAGATCGCGACGGCAATCACCGGGGGCCTCAGACCGGATGGCCGCACCCTCGCACCCGCGATGCCATGGCCGGCTTATGCTGCCATGAACGAGACTGACCGAACTGCGCTGGTCGCATATCTGCGATCGCTCCCGCCCATAGATACCAAACGGCTAGACCCGATCAAAAGTGCATCCGCTGCGACTGCGCCCTACTATCGGGTCATGCTCCCGCAGAAATAACATCAGCTGCACCCCGTCGCAAAACGACCCACCGGAGAGCCGGAAGGAGCCTCGGTTTCTATCAAGTCCCGGAAATTCCGGTGGGCCACCGACAGGGTCACTTCTTGTGGGTCAAGCAGCCGTTCACTTCGCAGTGCCGAACCAGCCACTGTTTTATCGATGCAGACGTTCTTTTCGGACAGGTAAGTGAGGCGACAAAGCTTCTATTGCAAGGACTATGACCAAACTGTAACCGGAACTGGCCTCAATCTCGTGCGTTGATCTAACATAATGAAAAACAATATGAATATCGTTGTCTTCGGTGTCGTGATTGCTTTTGCAAGCGTGGTGATCAGTAGCATGGCATTGCCTCCCACGCAGCCTAGCATCGAGCCTCACTTCACTGTCATTTACAAGGATCCCGACGGTGCTTGGCCCGATCAGAACAACCACGGTAACGCGAAATCAAACTATGCACATGAACGTCCATCGACCAGTCATCAGGGGGCGGCGACACCATTCTGGAATATCTGATTGCTTCCTATTAAGTCTTGCGCCAAGGGGTTGGGATCTTAGTTGACGACCTCCCCGTCCACTGGTTCCGACAAAGTTTGAGGCCAAGATCGAATTTCAGCATCCCTCTAGTTGCACGACACGGACTATCTGGCCGATTCTGCGGTTAGTCTGCTTTGGTAGCCAGAAACAACATTCCCTGTAGCGATGAAAACCGGCCGAAGTTGACCCCCTACGGACATATGTCGGAAATTGTCGGTCCGCGAACTTGACCGCAAAGCTCCCATTTGCAGCAGAGTAGTCTAGTAAGCCGGGTGACTGCCCGCTGGCAATCGGTCGGACACGCCCCATCTGAGAATCACATTCTGATCAGGCCAGGAAAGTCAGCCATCAGCACCTGCCTCATCCGGCTTCAATCTCGCGCAGGAGCGACATCATCCGCGCTACGTACTTGATGCTGGTGACGGTCAGCGGCTCAAGATCCTCCTTGGCCTTCATGGTGGCGACGATAAAACCGTCATCCTTGCGGGTGATCCAGCCC
>JAZBOA010000365.1:0-5698 GCA_036350935.1 Anderseniella sp.
CTCTTCGAGCAGGTGGACGACATGCAGGACGGCCACAGGCCCATGCACGGCTACTGGACCCGCGACTTCAAGCGCGTCAACCCCCATTTCGTGCAACTGGGGGAACCCACGACCCTGGCTGGTTGCCGCACGCTTCACCGCCTGATCGAGGCTCTGCATGAACGCGGCATCCTCATCGTGCTGGACATCGTCTGCAACCACAGCTCACCGGAGCTGAACGGGAGCAAGGGGGTGGTGCTGGACGACGGCAAACCACTTGCTGATTTTCATAACGACACCAACAACTTTTATCACCACTATCCCGAGATCCAAGACTGGTATGACGAATTCCAGCTGATCCATCATGAAATGCTGGGACTGGCAACATTCAACGAGCAGAATATAGAGTTCCGCAACTACATCAAAGGCGCCATCAAGGCCTGGCTAAACCTGGGTTTCGATGCCCTTAGGATCGACACGCTCAAGCATATGCCGATCTGGTTCTGGCAGGAATTCGTCGCCGACATCAAAGCCCACAAACCCAGCACTTTCCTGTTTGGCGAGTATGGCTTCGGCACTCCCTGGGAAACACGCTACCTCGCCTACGCGAATGACACAGGCGTTTCGGTGCTGGATTTCGCTCTCTGCGGCGCCATACGCTCTGCCTTCAGCGGAGCGGAGCCCGGCGGCTTTCATCGCGTCGAGGAGGTAGTGGGTCTCGATCCCTTGTATCGCCGCTCCACCGAGCTGGTGACCTTCTACGAAAACCATGACATGCCCCGTTTCCTGTCCATCGATCCCTGCCCTGCGGATCTTGAGTTGGCAACGGTGCTTCTGCTCACCCTGCGCGGCATCCCTTGCCTTTTCTATGGGTGTGAGCAATACCTAGTGAACAACACCAACGGCGGCCAGGATCCCTACAATCGCCCGATGATGGAGCGGTGGGATCTTGATACGACGATGGCCAGAATCATCGCCACCCTGTCACAGCTGCGGAGCAGCAACAGGGCCCTAGCCTATGGACGCCACGAGCAGCATTACATCAGCAACGATCTCTATGCCTACAGCCGCCGCTACCGGGGCAACCGGGTGTTCGTGGCGCTCAACAAGGGTTCTTCGGCGCGCATCAACGTTCCACGCTGCGAACTGCCCGATGGCCAGCACAGATGCCTACTCAGCGGGCGCCGACTCCAGGTAGTGGACGGATCCATTCCGGGGTTGGAACTGGCCGCCAAGGAGGCAGTGGTGCTGGCAGTGGAGGGAGAGGCTCTGAGGGCCACCGTGGTGGTGAAATTCCAGGTGAATGGCTACGTCACCCACCCGGGGGAGCTGATGGCCGTGACCGGAGACAAACCGGAGCTGGGAGCCTGGGACCTCGCCCACTGCCGGCCACTGGAATACATCAACGGTGATGCCTGGTTCGCGGAGGTGGGCTTCGAGAGCTCCGCAGGCCAGCCGATCCGCTTCAAGTTCGTGGTGCTGCGCCCGGAAGGCGCCAAGCCGGTGTATGAAAACCTCATCTGCCGGACGTTCCTGCTGCCACTGCAGGGATCGTTGAAACTCGACCTGGACTGGAATCAGGGCTGAGCTGCGCTCAGCCCCGAGGTACTGGCACCTGGCTGATGATCCCAGCGGGATCGAGCCCCTGGTTGGGGTACGGTTCCCGGAAGTCGCCGCAACCCTCCCCCCAGGTGCCGCGGCGGCTGCCCGGCCCCCTGCGTCGGTTGAAGCCCTCAACCACCAGCACGAAGAGGGTCGCATGACAGGGTTGTGGCCTGTGCTTCGGCATCGGCGAGCCGGTCGTCACCGCTCTCCACACACCATGGGGGGCCGTGAAGGTTGCGCGCAGCGCCACAGACGCTCGTGAAGAGCATGAGGCCAGGACCAACCCCTGAGAAGCCCTGGCCCAATCCAAAGCGCTTGACTCAGCAATGGCTAGTCGATTTCAAGACTATTCAATACCAAGACGCTTATCCTCGACCTCCTTTTGCAAGGGCTCATACACAGCCTTGTTCGCTTCGGCCTCCAGAATCTGTGGATTTTTATAATCAAATATAGTCTGGGCACCAAAGACAATACCAGGGATCACAAAGAACACCCCAAGGATGTATCCGGGGACGATCCAGGCAGAGCGTCTCGCACCAATGGCGAGAGCCTGAGCCGAGCGCATGGGAAGCCTGTATAGGGGTGGTATTGCCGCAAACAGCGCAACGCCCAGGCCATTATAAAGAAAGTGAACAATCGCAATTTGCAAAGCTACAACCTGATACTCGCCCGTGATTGCGGTGGCAGACATCAGAGCTGTAATGGGGGTGCCGAGATTAGCCCCCAGAGTAAAGGGATAGACCTGCGCGAGCGTAAAGATCCCAGCGCCGGCCATCGGCACAATCAGAACAGTCGTGAGAGTGGAAGACTGAACGATCAAAGTTACCACCAGACCCGATAGGATTGCAAGCGCACGGTTCTTTCCGATCGCTGCATTAAAAATACGATGAGCTCTGCCTGTGACAACCTTTTTCAACAGAATATTGAGACCATAGATCACCGCGAGCACGGAAGCCACACCGACGACAATCATCACGATTCCATCAATACCTCCTGGAAGCAGCCGGATTACGTCGCGGATCTCGCTGATCAGTGGTCGGGTAACGGCACGGATAAAGTCGAATTGCGAAACCGAAAGGTCGTCGGAGCCCTGAAACCAGTTGGCCATGTATCCCGAAAGCCGCTCCAGGGGATGGAACAACAACTCCAGAGGCAGAAAGATAAAGATGGTGAATAGGTTAAAGAAGTCGTGAACAGTCGCCGCCGAGAATGAACGATTGAAGGCTTCGCTATCCTTTAAATTGCCAAGAGCCGCCAGCGTGTTGGTTACGGTTGTACCCATGTTGGAGCCCATGATCATGGGGATCGCGATGGAAATCGGCAAGCCGCCTCCCACAAGACCCACGATCACTGAAGTCACCGCGCTTGATGACTGAACCAAAGCTGTTGCCAAAACCCCAAGAATGACGCCTACCAGGGGATTATTGGCAAACTCGAAGATGGCAGCGGCCCCATCTGAGCCACCGGATATGGATCGGAAGCCTTGGCTGAGAACACCCACTGAAATCATCAGCAGGTAAACAAGAACAGCAATTGCCAGCCACTGAAGCCAGAGCCGTCCACCGCTGGCTTGCCTTGATGCATCTCCGGGTCTATCCGCACCCGCGGGGTTGCCGTTGTAGGCCTTGTCGCCTCTGATCATCGGCCAACCCCAAAGAGAAACTAGGGGAATCCTCGCCGATTGTTTCATGCTTGCAGTTAAGGGCCTCATAAGAAACACCGGCCCAAGTGACCTGGTTGATGTGTTCTCTGCTACAAGGCCACAGCCCAGTGGCGAGTCGACTGAGAGCGTGAATACTTGAAAGCGCGAGTGTGGTCTCTGTTCTGTTGGATCAGACGGCTGCCCCTTCGCAGCCCGAGCGCAGGTGCCTGTACAACTGCCACAACCAACATGGGATCATCATGACCACCTAGGCACACTCAGGCCGTTGACCCTCTGCAGCTTGGTGGATGGAACCGCACTGGTTCGTGCGAATCTTGCTGGCGACCTCAGCCCCTTGCGCAGTGAGGCGGGGCGCAAGGATGCATGATCCAAGCAACACGTGGTCGTTTCATCCCGTCGGCCGTCGAAGGCAGCGCTGATGAACCAAGAACCGATCCCAGGGTCCCCAGCAGTGAACAAAGTTCCCAACCAGGACGGCCTCATTCTCGGGATTGTCGCCGCCTACGCGGCTGCGTTCATCGTCGTTGGACTGGCCATGGATGGGCCACGCGAGGTGGTTCACGGTATCGCTGCGATCCTCCTATCCCGCGACACTCTGCTCACCGATTATTTCGGAATTGCCGGTATCGGTGGAAGTCTGGTGCATACCGGGATCCTGACGCTTCTGGCCTGCGCCCTCTATCACCACGTGCGGGCCCCCATCAGCGGTGCCTCGTTGGCATGCCTTTTTCTGCTGCTCGGGTTCGGCCTGTTCGGCAAGAACCTGCTGAACGTGTGGTTCATTGTTGCCGGGGTATGGATTTATGCCCGTTTTCGTGGCGAAGCCTTTGCGAAGCATATCAACACTGCCTTCTTCGGAGCCGCACTGGCACCTGTAGTCACCGAGATCTTATTCAGTACGGTATTGCCAACTGCCATCAGTCTTCCTCTGGCAGTGGTCACCGGCCTCCTGATCAGCTTCATTCTCCCTCCGGCGGCCGCCCAACTCTCCAGGGCACACATGGGCTTCGCTCTGTATAACGTCGGCTTCACTGCTGGTCTCATCGGCGTGTTGGTCGTAGCGCTCTTGACATCCTATGAGCTCGTGCCGATACCGGTATTCATCTGGACAACAGGTAACAACCTTCAGCTTGCCAGCCTTCTGGGTGTGATGTTCTCGTCCTTGATGATGCTCGGAATGGCGATCGACAGGCGCGCGCCCGTCAGGCTCAAGACGGTGCTGCGTTCATCTGGCCAAGCGCCCAGCGACTTTATTGACCTGGCGGGCCTGGGTGCGACATTACTGAATATTGGTCTAACTGGCTTGCTGGCGATGGCCTACATCCTGGCCATCGGTGGTGATATCAATGGTCCGGTGATAGCTGGATTGCTCTCCGTTGCAGGCTTCGGGGCCTTCGGAAAGCATCCGTTCAACATCATGCCGGTCATGTTGGGGGTAGTGCTTGGCTCTGTGGCGAAACCTTGGGATATTGCTGATCCAACCATCCAGCTTGCGGCACTCTTTTCCACCAATCTGGCGCCGGTTTCAGGACACTTTGGTTGGCGATGGGGGACCCTGGCCGGTTACATTCACTCCTCGGCAGCACTCTCAGTTGCTCCTATGCATGCTGGTCTTAATCTCTACAATAATGGCTTTGCCTCGGGGATCGTCGCTTCAATACTGGTGCCCGTCATCATCTCCATGCGAGAGGTACAGAAACGCAGACATGAACCCTGAAGGCGATCAGGCGGCATGGGGATACTCACAGCTCCTCATTCCCCCTGTTCCACTGGTCGAACGCGCTACGCGGCGACGGGGCTGAGCCGCCAGCAGCCGCCGCTCGGAGTGGGTGTCAAGCAAGACATGCACCGGCCGCTTGCGGCGATCTTGGTAGTGCCCAAACTCCACTCCTTCGGGGACAACAGTGAGCTGACGGATCGAACCGTCACGAAACAGGAACAGGGGCATGAAACGGCAGACAGCGATGGCTGAATTTCGCCACCTGCAGGAACCACTGTCCAGACCCGAGGCAACTGCAATCAGACTTCGCAATCTGTGTTGCCAGCAACCGCTCAGGCCAGCAGTCCGCGCACGTGGCTGATGATCCCCTCGGGATCGAGACCCTGGTGGGGATACTGCTCCCAGAGGCCGCCACAGCCCTCGCGAACGGTACCCAGATAGCCGTAACGGGGATGGAAGCCGCGCTCCAGCAGCCAGGTGCCGAAGCGGCTGCCCAGGCCGGTACGGCGGTTGAAGCTCTCCACCACAAGCACGAACGGGCTGGCGCCGACGCGCGCCATCACCGCTTCGTCCACCACGTTGAGGGTGGACTTGTTCACCAGGTTGAGCGCGATGCCTTCCTGGTTCAGCCGCTCGACGGCATCGAGACAACGGTACAGAGCGTCGCCGAAGCTCACGATCGTGCCGTCGCTTCCCTCACGCACCAGCTCATCGCGCCCGGGGCGAAACAC
>JAZBOA010000366.1:0-2416 GCA_036350935.1 Anderseniella sp.
CGGGTTTTCGGTTAGGCAGGCGTCGAAGACGGCGGCGCCCCGTACTGTCGCATGCGAAAAATCCCCGCTCCCTGGTGACGGACTTGGCCGCCCGGCGCTGACAAAATCGTCATCGCCCGGGGCGAGGACCAGCACTGGCTCGACGTCTCGGTGCGCGACGACATCGACAACGGCAGCATCATCGACTTCGTCCAGCGCCGGCGCCGTTGTACCCTCGGCGATGTCCGCCGTGAGCTGCGCCCCTGGATCGGCGGTACCGTCGCCCGGACCGACCTCAAGCTCTACGTCCCCGAGGTGGTCCCGGTCTCCAAGAACCGGGCCGGCGTCATCCGCGCCCTGGCCGCCATGCGGCCGGTCCAGACCCATCGCTACCTGGAAGAGGAGCGGGCCATCCCCCGCGAGTTGCTCGGCAATCCCCGCTTCGAGGACCCCCTGGTGCGGGTTGAGGCCCGCAATGCCGGGGCGGACACCGCGCTGGCGACCGTTGACACGGTGCTGCCGATCTCCGGTGAGGCGAGCTGCAGCAACTGTCATGCGCAGCCGGCTGATCTGGAAAGCGTGACCGGAACACCAAGCCGCACCAGCATCCCGACGGATAGGCTCGCGGCTGCGTTCGACGATCCAACCACAACCGACGTCGTGGAGGGAGTCGCACTAAGCATGGACCATTTGGACGGCAACCTGCCGCCGCGAGTGAGCCTCGAGTGGGCCGCGGACATCAACGTCCTGCGCCTGCACGACGTCAAGCACGGGTTGCGTTACGTGAGCACCGATTGCGACGCGCCTGGCCAGAACTGCCTCCAGACGGCCCCCAACCCCTGCACCATCAGCAGGGAGAACCCGGACGGGTCGGACTCCTGCCTGACCAACCAGGCCCTGGTGCAAGGCAAGCCGGTGGTCTGCCAGGTCTGTCACTACACCCCGGCGCTCGACCTCGCCCAGCTCGGCCCGGTGGCCGGCCCCGAGGGCACCATCGCGAATGGGCGCAACCAGATTGCCCACAAGAGCAACTCCAACGTGATGCACAGCCACCACGGCTCGCTGCCGGGCAACCTGTTCCCGCCGATGCCACCGCCGCAGCAGCAGCCCGACGGCACGATCACCAACCAGCCGCAGCGCTTGGCGGCCTTGGAGGACACCTGCTACCAGTGCCATCCGGGGAGGAACGTCCAGTGCCTGCGCGGCGCCATGTTCAACGGCGGCATGCTCTGCAACGACTGCCACCGCGACATGAAACAGGTCGGCGACGACTTCTCCCGCGATGTCACGCCGGAGAACTCGGGGGCCTTCCATCTGGCGGCGGACTTCTACACCAACCCGCTCACGCCGCGCGTGCCCAGGGCCAACGAGCCAGGCTGCGGCTCATGCCACACCGGCAACGCCAACAACCGACTGACCGGTACCGGCTTCATCGTCAACACGCGTGACCAGGACGGCAATGTGGACGGCATCCGCCTGCGGCAGGCCTACCGGACGGGCGACACCAAGGCGGCGCCGATCGTGCCGCCGGTGCCCACCACGGCCCAGAACATCCGCATCAACTTCGCGGAGCCGCGGATCCCGGCCCTGTTCGGTACCTTCGCCAACCCGGATGCGGGTAACCCCCAGCTCTACCGCGTCAGCACCGGCCACGGCGGGGTGATGTGCGAGGGCTGCCATGGGGCGACCCATGCTGAGTGGCCGAACGGCAACCCCAATGCCAACGACAACATCGCGGCACGCCAACTCCAGGGGCACGTCGGCGCATTGATTGAGTGCGGCACCTGTCACACCAATGCCAATACCCTGTCGTCGACCAACAGCCTGAGCCCAGACGGCAGCCTCAATAGCCTGCGCGGTCCGCACGGCCTCGACGTGGTTGGGGACACCAACTTCGCGCGTGGCGACCACCGGCGCAACCGCGACAACACCGCCTGCCGCGCCTGCCATGGCGCCACCGGACAAGGCCCAGTCCTCTCTCGGATGGCCCAGGACCGGGTGCTCGAGTGCAAGGACAGCACGGCATTCTGTCTGAGGTTCCCTCAGTTTTTCGTCTTCCAAGGGCAGGGGTTCATGCGACCTGCTTTTCTCCTTGTCGAGGGTTGATCGAGGCTTTCAGAAACTGCACCGGGGAAGTGTAACCGAGGGTGGAATGCAGACGCTTGCGGTTGTAGAACACCTCGATGTACTCGAAGGCGGTGGTTTTCATGGCGTCGCGGGTGACGAAGCGCTCCCCGAAGACCCGCTCGTTCTTGAAGCTGTTGAACCAGCTCTCGGTCGGGGCGTTGTCCCAGCAGTTCCCCTTGCGGCTCATCGAGCAGACCATGCCGTACTGCGCCAGCTTTTCCTGGAACGCATGGCTCGCGTACTGGCTCCCCCGATCGGAATGGTGGATCAGCCCCGGAGGCGGCTTGCGTCGAAACCAACCCATGGTCAG
>JAZBOA010000367.1:0-3143 GCA_036350935.1 Anderseniella sp.
CGGCGATTTCCAGGAATTCATCACCCGTTATGCGTGGGGCGACATCTGGACGAGACCGGGGCTGGACGACACCACGCGGCGGATGCTGGTGCTGGCGATCTGCGCCTCGCTGTCGCGCTGGGAGGAGTTCGACCTGCATCTGGCCGCCGCCGTGCGCGCCGGGGTTCCGGCGGAGACGATCCGCGAGGTGCTGATGCAGACGGCGATCTATGCCGGGGTGCCGGCAGCCAACACGGCGTTCGCGCGGGCGAAGGACCTGATCGGCGGCGAGGCAAACAAAAACCCCCGGACCTCGCGGTCCGGGGGCTGAATTCGGCAACTGCCGGTCTGGTTACAGAACCAGCGACAGGTTGTCTGCAGACTGCTTGCCGGTCTTGCGGTCGGTGACGAGTTCGTACTCGACCTTCTGGCCTTCGGTCAGGCTGCGGATGCCAGCGCGCTCAAGGGCGGTGGCGTGAACGAAGGCGTCCTTCGAGCCGTCTTCCGGCTGAATGAAGCCGAAGCCCTTGGTGGTGTTGAAGAATTTTACGGTACCGGTGATCATGGATCGATCCTTTCAATGAGTGCCCGCCTGAACACTGTGTACAGGCGTAGCGGTATATATCGCTCACATTGTTAGGAGATCGCAGAAGTAAACGGCGAACCGGATTTCGTGGTCGCCCCAAACGAATGTATAACGTACGGGGTTCACATAGTCGTATCGGCGCCAGAATTCAAGTGATTTCGCCTGAAGCCGCGGGCGCCGTCAGAAAATGTCGAAATACTCGCGTTGCTCCCAGTCGGTTACTTCCGACAGGAAACGGTTGATTTCGGTGCGCTTGATATGGACCAGCCAGTCGACGAAACGGTCGCCGAAGCGGCGCCGGTACAGTTCTGATCCGTCCAGGGCGGCCACCGCATCAATCAGGTTGGTAGGCAGCATGGGCGCATCAGTTTCGTAGGGCGTATCGGCGGGCGGGCCGGGGTCAAGTTTCCGGTCGATGCCATCCAGCCCCGCCCACAGTTGCGCGGCGAGATACAGGTACGGGTTCGCAGCACCTTCCGCCGCCCGGTTCTCCACCCGCGTTGCCGGATCGCCTGCCCCACCGACGGCGCGCACCATGGCCCCCTTGTTGTCGCGGCCCCAGTTGGCGCGGTCGGGCGCAAGCTGCCAGGCCTTGTAGCGCTTGTAGCCGTTGAGCGTGGGCGAGGCGAACACGCTGGCCTCGACGGCGTGGGCCAGCAGGCCGCCGGTGTAGTGTAGCGCCAGGTCTGACAGCAGCGCGCCGTCCCCGCCGGGCATGAACAGGTTTTCACCGGAAGCAGAATCGACAAGCGACTGGTGGACGTGCAACCCCGAGGCAAACAGGTTGGCCACCTGCGGCCGGCACATGAAGGTGGCGTGCAGGCCCTGGCGGCGGCAGACCTGCTTGACCATCGAGCGGAACAGTGTGAGCGCGTCAGCCGCCTCCACGGCAGCCAGCGGCGCAAAGGTGAACTCGACCTGGCTAGGTCCGAACTCGCATTCGACAGAGCGCACGGCCAGGCCCAATGCCACGCAGGCCCGGCGCAGGATTTCGGTCACCGGCTCCATCTCGTCGGCGCGGGTCTCGGTCAGGTACTGGAAGCCCTGGGTCATCAGCGAGACGTCCGGCGCGGCCCCGGGCCAGGTACCGTCTTCGGGACGCCTGTTCCAGCCGTCAACCCTGAAGATGTGGAACTCGGCCTCGATGCCGAACCTTGCTGTCCAGCCACGGCGCGCCAGCTCGGCCTCTGCCTCCTGCAGCTTTGCGCGCGCGGAAAACGGCACCGGCGAACCGTCGGCGAAAAAGATGTCGCACAACAGCCAGCCGCAGCCCTCCACCCACGGCAGCACGCGGAAGGTCGCCGGGTCGGGAAGCATGATGAAATCACCTGCACCTTCCATTTGCGGCAGGCCGAGACCGGCGCCGGACTGCCAGACCGGGAACACCGTGCGGTGCGAGGTGTCCTTCGCCAGCAGCGTCGAGGTCATGGCGCAGCCGTTCATCAGGAACGAGCTGGCTTGAGCGGCCATCAGCGTCTTGCCGCGCAAGACGCCATGCTGGTCGGCAAACGCCAGGCGCACGGTCTCGATACCGTGCTGCCCGATCTGCTCCAGCACCTGCGCGCACGCGGCCCGCCGGTCCCTGGTGTCAACGCCGGCCCTGGCGGCCAACCCCTCCCGCCCCACATCGCTCATGAACGGATCAGCCCCTTGTCCAGGGGCAATCGGCCCGGCGCTGCGCGTCACGCTCGCGCCAGACCCTTTGCCAGCCGGCATCCGGGGCAATGGCGTCCACGGCAATCGGTCCCGAGGTGTCGAGCGGCGAGCCATTCGGGATGCCCGGCAAGTGCCCGCCTTCGCCGGCGGCCTCGATGGCTTTGCGGAGCATGCGGCGGTAGGCGATGATGGCCTTGTCGGAAGTGGCCAGGTGTTCCCTGGTGCGATCGAAGATGGGGCCGGGACTTTCCACCGCCCACTGGTCATGGACATTGATGTCCAGGCCCATGCCGGTATAGGTCTCGTCCGCCTGCTCGGCCGGATTGTAGCCGTAGTTGTTGCGCTTGTTCTTGAGCGGCGCATAGTCCGGCAGGCGATGCTCCTTGAGCCGCTGGGCGCGCATCAGCTGCTTGTTCACCGGTTCACCGAACGAGGTGAACATCGAATACCAGTAGCAGGTCTCGTCATCGACGGGGACGTGCCACTGGGTGATGGTCATCTCGTTCGACATCGGAATGCAGATGGCTTCGGGGAATATCTGGTTGGTCACCCGGACATGGGTACGGCCGTCGTTCAGGTGGCGCAGCGAAATGATGCGAAGGCCCGTATCCGTCTCCTCGACATTGATTTCCGGGCGCGGGTATTCGCGAAGCAGCTGCGTCATGGGCATCTCGGTATTGGCGGCCTTGTCGCGGAACTGCTTGCCGTAAGCCTCCTTCGGATCTTCATCCTTGAGGAAGCGGTGCAGGAACGAGGCGTGGACGGGATCGATGCCGACTTCCAGCGCCTGCAGCCAGTTGCATTCCCACAGGCCCTTGAAGGCGAACACGTGGCTGTCCGGCGCGGTGAAACAGTCAAGCTCCGGAAACGGCGGTGGCGCGCCCTCGCCCATGTAGGCGAAGACGATGCCGTTCTTCTCGAC
>JAZBOA010000368.1:0-5744 GCA_036350935.1 Anderseniella sp.
GGTACCCCGAAGACCGGCAAAGGCGTCATTGACGCTGTCATGCCGGGCAGGTGGGCGGCGCCGCCCGCGCCGGCGATGATGACCTTGTAGCCTGCCTCGCGGGCGCCTTTGGCGAACTTGTAGAGCCGGTCCGGCGTGCGGTGAGCGGAGACGATCAGCGCCTCATGGCTGATGCCAAGCTCTACCAGCGTGTCGGCAGCGTGCTTCATGGTCGGCCAGTCGGACTGGCTGCCCATGATTATGGCGACGTCTTTGGCGGATTTGCTTGCCATGGCCCGGCCTTGTGTTTCCGGTTGCTGGAAAGCGCGCGATTATATGAAAAGCCGGTGCGGGCGCAATGATTGTTTGAGGCGGCCTGGTCAGGCGATGATGTCGGGCAGGATCTGGTCCTCGATGCGGGAGATGCGGTCCTTCAGCGCCAGCTTCTCCTTCTTGAGGCGGCGCAGCTGCAACTGGTCGCCGGTGCCGGTGCGTTCAAGCGAATCAATGGCGATGTCGAGGTCGCGGTGGCGCTGCTTCAGGGCGTTGAGCAGCGCGAGAAGCTCGTCCTTCCTGGGAATGCTGTTCATCGGCCCCTGAGTTCCTTCCGCCAAGGCGTGTGCCGATAATTGTCCGGTATTGCGCGGTTTTTGCAAGCAGTCATTCAGCAGTTTGTGACGTGTAACGATTTCATGACACTGGTGCATCGACAGGCGGCAAAAGCCATGGCAGACTTTCGTGGTTAGCCTGTCCATAAACACAAGGAGCATGAACATGTCGCTTCGTTCGCATCTGGAAGAATTGACTGCCAAGCATCAGTCCCTCGAAACCCAGATCAGTGAAGCCATGCGACATCCCTCCGTCGATACAGTGGAGCTTACCAAGCTCAAGCGGCGAAAGCTGCAGCTCAAGGACGAGATGCAACGCATCGAAAAGCAGCTCAGTTCACACTGAGAACCTACAGGTTTCCGCGGTTTCAGCCACAATCTGGCGTAGAAGCTGCCAACATGACGCTGCCCGGGCAGCCATGCTGCGGGCGGTTTTTTGTTGTTCGAGGCCGGTTGCCGCCGGTCCGGACCGGATTTCGGGTTTGACGAACCGGCAATCTGCTGACAGCCTGCTGGTTGCGTTTTCAACAATCGAAAGGAGGTGATCCGATGTCGAGTGAGGTCCGAACTGCCAGCAAGGCAATCCAGGTACAGTCAACCGGTGTTGGAGCAGCCTCCGGCACCTCATGAGCTGTGCCGGGGATTGATCCCGGATCTGTTTGACTGGCAGATCTCACGAAGAGCCCGCAGCGCGCGCCGTTGCGGGCTCTTTTGTTGATAAACTCCAGCTTCGCCTGACAGCAGACATGAAACGGCCCCGGAGAGAGGGGGGCTCCGGGGCCGTCATGAACGCTGCACACTCACGGCAGGACTTCAGGGCAGAGGCAACACGAGGTGAGACTGCCTGCCGCGAGGCGTGCGGCGTGTTCAGGCAGGATCAGCGGCGGTTGCTGCGCTCGAAGTCCTCGGCCACAGGCAACCTGCCGGAAAAGTTGAACGACTTGCCCTGCGCGGAGGTAGGCCTGACGGTGGCGGCGGCAGACTGCTCAACCTCGCTGTGCACGGTGGCCGGCGTGGAGTTGCCGTACTTGGCAGCGGTGCCGTAGAAGGTTTCGCTGGCAAGGGCGGGTGCGGTGAGCAGGCCAAGGGCGGCGAGGCTCATTGCAAACTTTTTCATGGTGACTTTCCTTCTTGTTGGTTGTGGGCATCAGCGCCGTTGTGGCTGGTTTGCCGCGGCGCCGGTGTTGAACAAAAGATCGGCCTTTCCGTCCCTGGAATCCAATCAAGCCGGTACACACAATCGGCACATGAAAATCCGTTGCGTGGCGCGCACTTGGATGGGGCCATGTGATGAAATGCACATGGCCGATCACGGATTTCGTGAGTGCACGTGAAGCGCACTGGCGCGACTCAGCTGCGGTGAGAGGTATAAGGGCTGAACGGGGCGGCGGTGTCCGGAACAGGGTTTTCGAAGCGATGCCGGTCATCAGGTTTTCAGATGCAGGGCTGGGCCGGCTGGAGCTGCCGGCGACAGGGCGTGTGGACTATTGGGACCAGGCGCAACCGGGCTTCGGCTTGCGGCTGACCAGCAGCGGCAAGCGCACCTGGCAGATCATGTATCGCGCAGGCGGGGTGCGCCGGCGGCTGGCACTGGGCGAGTGGCCGGCGCTGCCGCTGAAGCTTGCACGCGAGGCAGCCGCGCAAGCGATGGCGCAGGTGGAGGCCGGCAAGGACCCGGCGCGTGAGCGTGCCGTGGTGACCGGCGGTCCGGTGACCGTGCAGCGGCTGGCGGACGCCTACCTGGAGCGGCACGCCAAACGCAACAAGAAGACATGGGCCGCGGACGCCGGCATCATACGCCGGGAGATACTGCCGGCATGGGGCAAGCGGGCGGCGGACACGATCCGCCGGCGCGACGTGATCGAGCTGGTCGAAGGTGTGGCGGCGCGGGGCAGGGGCGTCATGGCCAACCGCGTGCTGGCGCTCATCCGCAAGATGTTCGCGTGGGCGCAGGACGCCGACCTCGCCGATGCAAACCCTGCCAGGGGGGTGCCGGCGCCGCATCGGGAGGCGACGCGCGAGCGGCTGTTGAGCGAAGCCGAGATCGCAAAACTGTGGACCGCATGGGACACGATGGGGTGGCCTTTCGGTCCGCTATTCAAGCTGCTCCTGCTGACCGGGCAGCCGCGTTCGGACATCGCCTCAATGCGGCTCGATGACATCCAGTTCACTTCAAGGGTGTGGACGCCACCGGGGGCGCGGGCTCATGGCGGACACACGCATGAGTTGCCATTGGCGGATCTTGCGCTAGAGATCCTGGCGGTGCTGCCGCGCTCCAAAAGCGGGCTGGTGTTTCCTGCCGGGCCTCGTGCAACGGCCCCAGTCAGTGGTTGGTCAAACGCGGTGGCCAAGGCGAAGAAGAGGTCGGGCGTTGAGGGCTGGCAGGTGCGCGACCTGAGGCGCACGGCGGCGGTCGGCATGGCGCGGGCAGGGGCGGCGCCGGAGCTTCTCGACCGGGTGCTCAACGTGCGCTCGGGCACGGCGGCGGGGGTGCGTGGCATCTACCAGCTGGCGGCCGAGATGGACGAGAAGCGGCGGGTGCTCAATGCCTGGGCCGAGCAGGTGAGGGTCATCACCGGAACCCCCGATGATACCTGACGGGCTGGAACCCGAAGTGGAACCCCAAGTCTCCATGATTTTGCAAAAATCCCGGTTTCGCTGGGTAAAATGCAGTACAGGCAGGTGATAATAAATCACCTGCCGGAGCGTGCAATCATCAGCCGGCGATCACACGTCCTTCGCCATGTCACGCAGCTTGAACTTCTGGATCTTGCCGGTCGAGGTCTTCGGCAGTTCAGTGAAGACGACGTGCCGGGGCACCTTGTAGCGGGCCATGTTCTCGCGGCAGTAGTCGATGATCTCTTCCGGCGTTGTGGACTTTCCGGCCTTCAGTTCGATGAAGGCGCATGGCGTCTCGCCCCACTTGTCGTCGGGCTTGGCGACCACCGCGACGGCGGCCACGGCGGGGTGCTTGTAGAGCGTGTCCTCCACCTCGATGGACGAGATGTTTTCGCCGCCGGAGATGATGATGTCCTTCGACCGGTCCTTGAGCTGGATATATCCGTCTGCGTGCAATACGCCGAGGTCGCCGGTATGGAACCATCCGCCGGCGAAGGCTTCGGCGGAGGCCTTCTCGTTCTTCAGGTAGCCTTTCATGATGATGTTGCCGCGCATCATCACCTCGCCCATCTGCTCGCCGTTGGCCTCGACGCGTTGCATGGTTTCTGGGTCCATCACGGTGAGATCGTCGAGCGCCACATAGGGCACGCCCTGACGCGCCTTCTTCGTTGCGCGCTGGGCGGAGGGCAGTGCGTCCCACTCGGCGTTCCAGTCATTCACGACGGCGGGGCCGTAGCTTTCGGTGAGGCCGTAGAGGTGAGTCACGTTGAAGCCGGCGTCCGCCATGGCGGCCAGCGTTGCCTCCGGCGGCGGCGCGGCGGCGGTGAAGAACTGGACGGTGTGACCGAACTCGCGCTTGTCTTCCTCGGGTGCGCCGAGGATGGTCGACATGACGATGGGCGCGCCGCACAGGTGGGTGACCTTGTGGTCGGCCAACGCATCCCAGATGGCCTTGGTGCGGACCTGGCGCAGGCACACGTGAGTGCCGCCGATGACCGACATGGTCCACGGGAAGCACCAGCCGTTGCAGTGGAACATGGGCAGGGTCCAGAGATAGACCGAGTGCTTCTGCATGCTGCCGGTCAGCACGTTGCCCTGGCCCAGCAGGTAGGCGCCACGATGGTGGTAGACGACGCCCTTCGGGTTGCCGGTGGTGCCGGAAGTGTAGTTGAGCGAGATGGCGTCCCACTCGTCGTCCGGCTTCTTCCAGGCGTAGTCCGGATCGCCGCCGGCGATGAAGGCCTCGTACTCGGCCTCGCCGATCAGCGGACCATCCTGGGCGAACTCCGGGTCGTCGTAATCGATGACGATGGGCTTTGCCTGCCTGGTCATCGACAGCGCCTCCTTCATCAGTGCGGAGAACTCGCGGTCGACGATCAGCACCTTTGCCTCGGCATGGTCGAGGGTGAAGGCGAGGATGGCGGCATCCAGCCGGGTGTTGAGGGTGTTAAGGACTGCCCCCGTCATCGGCACGCCGTAGTGGCATTCAAGCATCGGCGGAGTGTTGGCCAGCATGACGGAGACGGTGTCGCCCTTGCCTATGCCGCGCTGTTCGAGCGCTGAAGCCAGCTTGCGCGAGCGGGCATAGAATTCGGCGTAGCTGGTGCGCTGGTTGCCGTGGATGATGGCGGTCTGGGCCGGGTAGACCTTGGCCGAACGCTCGAGGAAGGACAGCGGCGTCAGCGGCTGGTAGTTGGCGTCATTCCTGGCGAGGCCGATATCGTAAGGGCTGGTCATGGGCTGTCTCCGGCGAAAAAGGGAAGTCAACTGAGCGATTATCTAGCCGTAGCAGGTTGCCGGGCGCAATTCATCCAAAGACGCCATCCCAGACAAGTTTCAGCCCGACTGGGATGAGCGCGGCGTAGGTGATGCGGTAGAACAGCGTCTGGTCGACGCGGTTCACCAGCCAGGCGCCGGCAAAGGTGGCCAGCGGGGCGAGAGGGATCAGCATTGCCGATGTCATCAGGTTGGCGGTCGAGAACTGGCCCAGTGCGAAATAGGGCGGCAGCTTCACCGCGTTGACCACGGCAAAGAAGATGACGCCAGTGCCGGCATAGAGGGTTTTGTCGAGCTTCAGCGGCAGGGTGTACATCTGGAATGGTGGCCCGCCAGCATGGGAAACAAAGCTGGTGAAGCCGGCAATTACACCCCAGAACCGGCCCTTCCATGGCTGGCCGGTGCTGGCGGGGCGGTTGTCGCCGCCGCCAAACCACCATTGCAGGGCAAACAGCAGCGAGATTGTACCGACGATCAGCCTGATATGACTGTCGTTGACGTAAGCGGCAGCTGCCCAGCCTGTTGCGATGCCGATGATGGCGGCGGGCAGCATGATGAGCAGCGTTGGCTTGTGATAGACGCCGCGCCAGGCCCAAAGCCCCGCCAGGTCCATGGCCACCAGGATCGGCAGGAAGATGGCGGCGGCCTGCACGGGCGGGATGACGAGCGCCACCATCGGCACGCCGAGCAGCGCCAGCGCGCCGCCAAAACCGCCCTTCGACAGCCCGATCAGGATGACGGCGGCGACGGCAAGAACGTAGA
>JAZBOA010000369.1:0-2598 GCA_036350935.1 Anderseniella sp.
CCGCGATTGCAATTGCGAAACAACAGCTTGGCAAGACGATCGTCACTCCGATTCTGCCTGCGACGCCATTCTACACGGCAGAAGACTATCATCAGGATTACTACAAGGGCGACAACCGGGTGCTGACACGGTTCGGCGCGATCAAACAATCTGACGCCTACAAACGCTATAGGGAAGGCTGCGGCCGGGATCAGCGCGTTCGACAGCTTTGGGGAGATCAGGCCCCCTTCGCGGGCGGCTGACCCATCTGCTGAATCTCAAGAAGGTCAGGGATGACATCGGCTGTTCCGACCCGGGTCACCATCAACGCAGCAGCCTTGGTTGCCAGTCCGATGGCCTGTTCCATTGGCATGCCACGATCCAACCCTGCCAGCAGATAGCCCGTAAACGTATCACCGGCCCCCGTTGTATCAACCGATGTCACCGGAAGGGCCGGGAAATCAAGAACTTGCCCTGAAGCCCCCTGAAACCAGCGACAGCCCTGCGCCCCAAGCGTTACGATCACATCGGCCAGACCCAGATCACCGGGCGCCTCGCCCAGCGCCTGCTCCAGTTGCTGAGCCTCAATCGCATTAAGGATCAGCATGTCGAGATAGGGCAATACCGACTGCACCGCATCCGCATTGAACGGGGCCGCGGCATAGACCACGCGCAGACCGAGATCAGAGCCTGTTTCGGCGCTGAACGTTTGTTGCGTTGTCTCATTCTGCATCAGAAGAATATCGCCCGGCGACGCCTCAGACAGCGCCAGACCGATCTGATTTTGATCAATCGCATGGTTTGCGCCGTAGTTGATGATGATCGTATTCTCGCCACCTGGATCCAGAAGGATGACGGCGTGACCCGTCACCTGATCAACCACGGCGATGTGCCTTGTATCGACCCCGTATTCAGTCAGCAAATCCCGCGCCCAGCGACCATCCGCACCAACAGCGCCCATATGCACGACACGCGCTGCTCCACGCGAAGCCGCAACTGACATGTTTGCCCCTTTGCCGCCTAAGCCGCGCTGAAAAGCGGTCGAGGCGAGGGTTTCACCGGGGCGAGGCAGATGAGGGACTGCATAGAGCAGATCCGCATTGATCGAGCCAAGATTATAAATCGCCATATCGCCCCTTATTCTGCGGGTCAGTCGGTCTTGCAGGCTGCCAGCATTGCCATGTTGAGGATGTCATTCGCCGTAGAACTGGTCGAGCAGATCTGGATAGACGCATCGACACCGGACAGGATCGGCCCGATCACGGTGGCACCTGCCATTTCCTGCATCAGCTTGACCGAGATCGAAGCCGAATGGCGTGCAGGGACCACAAGAATGTTCGCCGGTCCGGTCAATCGCTGGAAAGGATAGCTCGCCTGAGCACGCGGATTCAGCGCAACGTCGACGGTCATCTCTCCCTCAAACTCGAAATCGACACCGCGCGCCTCGAGAACCATCGGGGCCCGGTGCATCTTCTCGGCCCGTTCCGAGCGAGGATAACCGAAGGTCGAAAAGCTGACGAAAGCGACACGCGGCTCCAGACCAAGATCGCGGGCCACGTCGGCGGCACGCTCGGCAATCGTGGCAAGGTCATTTTCGTCCGGCCATTCATGCACGAGCGTATCGGCAATCAGCACGATCCGCCCCTTGTGCAAGAGGGCTGTCACCCCGGCAGCACCATGAGAGGCATCGGCGTCGAAGACATGGTTTATCAATTGCATCACATGGGCAGCCTTCCGTGTGGCACCCGTGACCAGACCATCACCATGCCCATGGGCCAGCATCAACGCTGAAAAGACATGACGGTCCCGCGCGGCCAGCCTGTGAACATCATGGCGGTCAAAGCCTTTGCGCTGAAGTCGCTGATAGAGAAATTCCTTGTAGACTTCGAGGGGAGGGGTGTTGGCGGCGTTCACCACTTCAAGCTCTGCGACGGCATCGGCCATCCCGGCCGCCTCCAACTTGGCTTTGACGTCATAGTCGCGCCCCACGATCAACGCCTTGCCCAGCCCGGATCGCTGATACATGACAGCAGCGCGCAGAACGCGCGGATCATCGCCCTCGGCAAAAATCATCTGCGCCTGCGTGGCGCGGGCGCGGGCGTGGATACCGCGCAAGATGTTGGCCGTCGGGTCCATCCGACCCTTGAGACTGACCTCATAGGCATCCATGTCGATGATGGGACGTCGCGCCGCACCGGTTTTCATCCCTGCACGCGCCACAGCCGGCGGAATGCGGTAAATCAGGCGCGGGTCGAAAGGTGTGGGGATGATATAGTCGCGGCCGAAGCTGAGGTTCTTGCCATAGGCCATGGCAACCTCGTCCGGCACGTCCTCTCGCGCCAATGCGGCCAAGGCCTCGGCACAAGCGATCTTCATCTCATCGTTGATGGCGCGGGCGTGAATATCCAGCGCTCCACGGAAGAGATAAGGAAACCCGAGCACGTTGTTGACCTGGTTGGGGTAGTCCGAGCGACCTGTCGCAACGATCGCATCAGGACGCACGGCATGCGCCTCCTCCGGTGTGATCTCGGGATCGGGATTGGCCATGGCGAAAATGACCGGATCAGTGGCCATCGATTCGACCATTTCTGCCGTCACGGCACCTTTGGCCGAAACGCC
>JAZBOA010000370.1:0-11266 GCA_036350935.1 Anderseniella sp.
GGTGCGCGACTGGATGTTCTCCTCGGTCACGCCCTCGGTGGTGCCTTCGAACATCGGCGAGAGAGCGTCCAGGAACCCCTCGACCGGCGCCTTGATCGGCACCACGTCATAGCGCACACCCAGTGCTTCGGCGCAGGCCTCGGCGTCCTCAAGGCTGATCTTTGCCGTGTACTCGTAGGGCAGCATGACGCAGTGCACCTTGCCGGGCCCCAGCGCATCCACCGCCATGGCCGCCACAACGGCTGAATCGATGCCGCCGGAAAGCCCCAGTACCACTCCGTCGAACCGGTTCTTCTTAACATAGTCGCGGGTGCCCAGCACGCAGGCGTGCCAGATCTCCTCGTACCCCACCAGCTGGCGCGCTGTCTCTGCCGGCTTGCACAGCCAGCCTTCGTCCTCGCGGGTCCACTCGGTCATCACCAGCGCTTCTTCGAACTCCGGCAACTGGCAAGCCAGTGATCGGTCGGCATTGAGCACGAACGAGGCGCCGTCGAACACCAGTTCGTCCTGGCCTCCCACCTGGTTGAGATAGATCATCGGCAAGCCGGTTTCGGTAACGCGGGCAACCACGAGGTTGAGCCGCACGTCCTGCTTGTCACGCTCGAACGGCGAGCCGTTGGGTACGATGAACAACTCCGCGCCGGTTTCCTGAAGCGTCTCGCAGACCTCTTCGGTCCAGATGTCCTCGCAGACCGGCACGCCGATGCGTACGCCGCGGAAGTTGACTGGTCCCGGCGCAGGTCCTGCCTCGAACACCCGCTTTTCGTCAAACACGCCATAGTTCGGCAGGTCGTGCTTGAACCGCACCGCCGACACCTTGCCGCCGTCGAGCAGGATGGCCGCATTGTAGACCTCGCCGTTCTCGGGCCACGGCGCGGTGATCAGCATGCCCGGCGCGCCGTCGGCGGTCAGCGAGGCAAGCTCCTCCACCCGCTTGCGGCAGGCCCGCACGAACGCGGGCTTCAGGACGAGGTCTTCCGGCGGGTAGCCGGAGATGAACAGTTCGGTGAACACCACGAGGTCGGCGCCGGCGCGAACGGCGCGGTCATGGGCATCGCGGGCCTTCTCCGTGTTGGCGTCGAGCGCGCCAACGGTCGGGTTCAGTTGCGCCAGCATGATTTTGAGATTATCGGTCATGCCGCCGTCTTAGCCGCAACTATATGAACCGGCAATAATTGCTTTAGAATTGGTTCGTACAGTGACGATATAGTTCACCTGGGTGTACGGCAGGCCTCGATCGGAGAGTGGGCCTGCAGCCATGCCCGTTTTGTATTGACCGCGGTTTTTTCGGGAACTCTCCTCATGCAGCACATCGATCAGCATGTTTCGGATAAGGCCGGACCGGTGAGCCTGTTGATGGCAGCCCTGGATGCAATCGACACCGGTGTGGCCATTGTTGACGACGCGGGCCGTATTGTTGTGTGCAACAGGCGGTTCTTCCCGATGCTGGACCGCGCCGGACTGCTGGCATCCGTTCACGCCTCAATGGAGCAGGGCTTGCTTGCCGCATTGCCGCTGACCACGGTCGCGCCGGCCCTGTCGGACCGGCCGGCGCAGCTGCGCGGGCCCGGCGGGCGCGAATTCGAGATTACCTACAAGATGGATCCGCCCGGTCTGCATGGCCTGCTGATCCAGCTGCGCGATGTCACCGGCCAGATGATCAGCACAACCGCCGTGGACGAGGCCCGGTTGAAGTCCGAACAGATCGAGCGCGCCCGCAACGCATTCGTTTCGCAGGTCGCTCATCATTTCCGTACGCCGCTGCACGTCATTCTTGGCTACGTGGACATCCTGACCGATTCGCCGGACGGCTCGCTGGAGCCCCAGGTGCGCAACTCCTATCTCGAATTCATCCGTGAAGCCGCCGCCGCCTTGCTTCTCAACATGAACGAGATGATGGAGATCATCAGGCTGCAGCGCCATGAAATGGATACCGAAGCCGAAGCGTGCGACCTTGGCCTGTTGCTGGACATGGTGGCCGGCGAGGTGCAGGCGGACCTGGAGGCGGAGCAGGCAAGGCTTGACGCACAGCACGCCATTGCCGGGCTTTCCGGCGTGATGTCGGTTATTGACGTCCGGCTTGCCCGCCGCGGCCTCAACTCGCTGCTGCGCACCTGCGCGGTGCTCGGTGGCCAGGGCTGCTCGCTGCAGCTGTCGCAGTCGCACCAGCAAGAGTCCGCCTGCCTGACCCTGACCTTCACCAGCGGCCGCGCCAAGCCGGCTGACGTCGTTGCCAGCATCGAGTCGCAGGAACCGGTCAAGGAGATCAGCCTCACCGGCCGGGCCAGTGGCTATGGTATCGTGCTTGCCGTGCTGCTGCTGGAGGCGTGCAACGCCAGGGTTGCGGTGGTGAGCGGGGAAACCAGTGAACTGATTATCAGCGTTACATTCGGGATTTCTCCAACCACCTGAATCACAAGGGAAAGGTTGAACTATCCGCAGCTTTCCCCACAATGTGGAATGCCGACTCCGCGACTGGCCGCTGGTGTGCGATATCTCTGGCACTTGGTATACCAGAAACCTGATGCGGGATATCTCGGGGCATGTCGAACCGTCTGAAACTGAAGCCGGTTGGCACAAACTTCAGCTTGAAGGAGCACATTTACGAGGCGCTCAAGGAAGCGATCTCGAATGTTGACATCTATGCCGCCGACGCCAATCTGAGGCTTGACGAACGTGCGCTTGCCGAGCAGCTGGGCATCTCCCGCACGCCGGTGCGCGAGGCGCTGTCGCGGCTGGAGCAGGAAGGTTTCGTCGAAGTGTTGGCGCGCCGGGGCGTGTTCATCCGCCGCCGCACGCTTGAGGACGTCCTCGACATGATCGTGGTTTGGGCGGCGCTGGAAAGCATGGCCGCCCGGATGGCCGCAGAGAAGGCCACAAACGCCCAGATCGCGGCATTGCGCAGGCACGCTGCCAGGCACAGCGAAAGCTCGGCGCAGGCTGACCTGAGCGAATACTCCGACGCCAACATCCGGTTTCACCAGATGATCCTGGAAATGTCCGGGTGCAAGTTGCTGGCGCAGATGGCTGACGGACTGTTCGTGCACATGCACGCGGTCCGCCGCCGCGCCATCGAAGAAAACAACCGCGCCTCGCGCTCGGTTGTGGATCACCTCGGCATCATCGAAGCCCTTGAGGAGCGCGATGCCGAACTTGCCGCACAACTGGTGCGGAAACACACGATGCGGTTGCACGACCATGTGCGCCGTGCCTGGAAGAAGCTCGAACACCGCGAGCAGGAAGACAATGCCGGTTAACGGCAACGGAGGAGCGAAAGAACATGGCTGAAGCAGCAGTAAAGATCGGCTCTGAACAGGAACCGGCCGCCCTGACGGACGGCTTTCACCTGATCATTGACGCGCTGAAACTGAACGGCATCGAGAACATCTATCACGTCCCGGGCATTCCGGTGACCGACCTTGGCCGCATGATGCAGGCCGAAGGGCTCCGGGTCATCTCGTTCCGGCACGAGTCGAACGCCGGCAACGCCGCCGCGATCGCCGGCTACCTGACGAAGAAGCCGGGCGTCTGCCTGACCGTCTCGGCGCCGGGCTTCCTCAACGGCCTCGTCGCGCTCAGCCATGCGACCACCAACTGCTGGCCGATGATCCTCATCTCCGGTTCTTCCGAGCGCGAGATCGTCGACCTGCAGAAGGGCGACTATGAAGAGATGGACCAGCTGGCCATCGCCAAGCCCCTGTGCAAGGCCGCCTACCGCATCCTGCACGCCGAGGACATCGGCGTAGGCGTGGCGCGCGCCGTGCGCGCCGCCCTGTCGGGCCGTCCCGGTGGCGTCTACCTCGACATTCCGGCCTCGCTTCTGGGCCAGACCATGGACGCGCTGCAGGGTGAAAAGTCGCTGATCAAGGTCGTTGATCCGTCGCCTGCGCAGTTCCCCTCGCAAGTTGCCGTGGACCGCGCGCTTGATATTCTGAAGTCGGCGAAGAAGCCGCTGATCATCCTCGGCAAGGGCGCCTCCTATGCCCAGTGCGATGACCTGGTGAAGGAATTCGTCGAGAAGTCGGGCATCCCCTACATCGCCATGTCGATGGCCAAGGGCCTGCTGCCTGACGATCACCCGCAGTATGCAGGCGCGGCCCGCTCGCTGGTGCTGAAGGACTCAGACTGCGTGATGCTGGTCGGCGCCCGCCTGAACTGGCTGCTCAGCCACGGCAAGGGCAAGCAGTGGGGCGAGCCGTTCTCCAAGAAGTTCATCCAGATCGACATCGATCCCAAGGAAATGGACTCCAACCAGCCTATCGATGCACCGCTCGTCGGCGACATCGAGAGCGTGCTGACCATGATGGTCAAGGGCATGGACGGCTGGAAGAAGCCATCCGAGGAATGGACCGGCGCAGTTGCCGCCAAGTCGGCTGAGAACGTCGAGAAGATGTCGGGCAAGCTGATGTCGAACGCCGTGCCGATGGACTTCCACGGCGCGCTTGGCCGCCTGAAGCGCATCTTTGCTGATCACCCGGACGCAGTCCTGGTCAACGAAGGCGCCAACACGCTCGACTTCGCCCGCTCCATCATCGACATGTACAAGCCGCGCAAGCGCCTTGACGTCGGCACCTGGGGCGTCATGGGCATCGGCATGGGCACGGCAGTTGCCGCGGCGGTCGAAACCGGCCAGCCGGTGGTCTGCGTCGAGGGCGACAGCGCCTTCGGCTTCTCCGGCATGGAGATCGAGACCATCTGCCGTTACAACCTGCCGGTCTGTATCGTGGTCTTCAACAATTCAGGCATCTATCGTGGCACCGACACCGACCCGACGGGCCGCGATCCGGGCACCACGGTGTTCGTGCCGGAAGCCAAGTACGACATGATGATGGAAGCCTTCGGCGGCGCCGGTGTGACGGCGCGTAGCCCGGACGATCTGGAGCGTGCGGTGCGTGAAGCCATCGCCAGCGGCAAGCCGACGCTGGTCAATGCCATCATTGACCCGCAGGCCGGCACCGAGTCTGGCCGTATCGGCAACCTGAACCCGCAGAGCGTGGTCCAGAAGAAGAAGTAAACCTGCCAGGGACGGCCGCCCGGGTGCAGACCCGGGTGGCGTCATCCGGCACTGACAGCTTTTATCCCCGGAGGAAACACGGGGAACCAGGGAGACAAACATGCAAGCACTTAAAGGCGTAAAGGTTCTGGACTTCACCCACGTTCAGTCAGGACCGACCTGCACACAGCTTCTGGCGTGGCTGGGCGCGGACGTGATCAAGGTGGAGCGTCCCGGCGTGGGCGATGCAACGCGCGGCCAGCTGCGCGACGTGCCCAACGCAGACTCGCTGTACTTCACCATGCTCAACCACAACAAGCGCTCGCTGACCCTCGATTCCAAGAATGCCAAGGGCAAGGAAGTGCTGGAGAAGCTGGTCAGGTCCTGCGACGTGCTGGTGGAGAATTTCGCTCCCGGCGCGCTGGACCGCATGGGCCTGACCTGGGAGCGCATCCAGGAGCTCAACCCGCGCATGATCTATGCCTCGGTGAAGGGTTTCGGCCCCGGCCCCTACGAGGAGTGCAAGGTGTACGAGAACGTCGCCCAGTGCGCTGGCGGCTCTGCCTCCACCACCGGCTTCCTCGATGGCCCGCCGACCGTGACCGGCGCTCAGATCGGCGACTCTGGCACCGGCCTGCACCTGGCCTTCGGCATCCTTGCCGCGCTGTACCAGCGCACCCATTCCGGCAAGGGCCAGCGCGTTCTCGCCGCCATGCAGGACGGCGTGCTGAACCTGTGCCGCGTCAAGCTGCGCGACCAGCAGCGCCTCGCTCATGGCCCGCTCAAGGAATACACCCAGTTCGGCCAGGGCATTCCGTTTGGCGACGCGGTTCCGCGCGCTGGCAATGATTCAGGCGGCGGCCAGCCCGGCAAGATCCTCAAGTGCAAGGGCTGGGAAACCGACCCCAACGCCTACACCTACTTCATCACCCAGGCCGCGGTCTGGGAGAAGGTGTGCGACCTGATCGGCGAGCCAGGCTGGAAGACTGATCCGGGTTACGCCACTCCGGGCGCGCGCCTCGACAAGCTGGAAGCCATCTTCGACCGTATCGAGCAGTGGACGATGACCAAGACCAAGTTCGAGGTCATGAACCTGTGCAACCCGCTGGACATTCCGGTTGGTCCGATCCTGTCGATGAAGGAAATCGCCGAGGACATGTCGCTGCGCGAAACCGGCACCGTGGTCGAAGTGGATCACCCCGAGCGTGGCAAGTACCTGACGGTCGGCATGCCGGTGAAGCTGTCCGACTCGCCTGCCGACGTGAAGCGTTCACCGCTGCTGGGCGAGCACAACGAGGAAATCCTCGCCGAGGTGCTTGGTTATTCGGCTGACGAGATCGAGGCGATCCGCGCGTCGGGCGCCATCGGCGAGATGAAGCAGGCCGCTGAATAACAATAACAAGAACATCGGGAAGGAAGCAGTTATGGCGGAAGACAAACGCGGCATCTGGCGCAAACCGGGTGACAGGATGAGGCTCATCGTGATGGGCCAGCAGGCATTCGGCAAGGACGTGCTGGCGAAGTTGCTGGACAAAGGACGCGATGAAGTGGTTGCGGTCTATTGCGAGCCCGACAAGGAAGGCAAGCCGGCTGACCCGATCAAGGCGTTCGCGCTGGAGAAGGGGTTGCCGGTGCATCAGCCGGCCAACTTCGACGACAAGGCCGCTCTCGACACGCTGGCCTCGCTCGACGCCGACCTGATGGTCATGGCTTTCGTCAACGTATTCGTGCCGGAAGCAGCCCGCGATACGCCGCGCTTCGGCTCGATCTGCTTCCATCCCTCGCTGCTTCCGTTGCATCGCGGACCCAGCGCCGTCAACTGGCCCATCATCATGGGATCGGCCAAGTCCGGCTACAGCTGGTTCTACCCCACCGATGGCCTGGATGAAGGTGACAGCCTGATTCAGTGGGAATGCGGGATCGGCCCCGATGACACGGTCATCGATCTGTATTTCAAGAAGATTTACCCGTCTGCTGTCGACAGCGTCATGGAAGTGTGCGAGCTTTTCCGCTCCGGTGAGCCGCCGCGCATCGTGGCTGATGAGTCGCAGGCAACCTACGAACGCCGCTGCACGGCCAAGCACGCGAAGATCGACTGGAACAAGCCGGTGGCCCAGGTCTACAACCTGATCCGCGGCACCAACCCCAGCCCCGGCGCATGGACGACCCTGAATGGCGAAGAGGTGCAGGTTTTCGACTGCCGCCGTGAGCCAGGCGATGGCGTTTCGTCCAAGGTGATGGCTGTTTCGGAAGACGGCGTTATCGTACAGTGCATCGGCGGCCGCATTCGCCTGATGCGGGTGCGCCCCAAGGGCGGCGACAAGATGGCTGCCCATGAATGGGCCGCCCAGGCCGGCGTGGTGAAGGGGACAGCACTCGGCGACTAGTCGGCGTGAACATCATCAGCCCGTCCGGTAAACGAGGCGGGCAACACCAGGGAAGGAATAAATCGTGTCGGTTCGCAGGATTCTGGTTCCCATCAGGCTGGACGGCAAGGGCGAGAACGTTCTCGACCACGCCATGGCGCTGGCAGGCAAGAACTCCCACATCGAGGTGGTGCATTGCCGCCCCGCGCCGAAGGACCTGATACCGTTCGGCGTCTCCGTCCCCTCGATCCTTCGCGAGCAGATCACCAGGTCGGGCGACGATCTGGCCCTGGCCGAAGAAAAGCGCGTGGTGGAGTTGTTCGAAGCCTATGCCAAGAGCCGCAAGCTGAAGGTGGTGGCCCCCGGCCAACCGCATCCGAAGAACGCCATGTCGGCGACCTTCCGAGTCGAGCGCGGCAAGCAGGCCAATATCGTGTCGCTGCGCGGCCGTCTGGCCGACGTGGTTGCGGTTGCCAAGCCGGACCGCGACCGGGCGATCGGCCGCAACACGCTTGAAGCGGCACTGGTCAATACCGGCTCGCTGGTCATGATGTGCCCGGAAGCCGCGCCGCCGAAGGAACTCGGCAAGCATGTGGCCATCGCCTGGAACGGCTCTCGCGAGGCGGCCCGCGCGCTGGCGCTTGCCATACCGCTGCTGGCTGCTGCGAAGAAGCTGTCCATCCTCACCATTGCCGGAGAGGAGCTTGAACTCACCGCGGCGCACCTGATGAGCTATCTGGGCGACCATGATCTCAACGCCGAACATCTCGAGGTCAAGGCTGGCCACAATGTTGGCAAGGCGCTCATTGATGGCGCCGGCACTGCGGGTGCGGATTGCCTGCTGATGGGCGCCTACGGATCCAGCCGTGGCCGTGAACTGGTGCTCGGCGGCGCCACCCAGTACGTGGTGGATCATGCCTCGATCCCGATATTGATGGCCCACTAGGCAATTGAGGGCGGGGAACTTTCACAGGACGGAAAACTTGAGGAGTTGCTGCGACATACTGTCAGGTTTTGGCTTGCTGCAGCTTGACGATCTGATACGATCATCCGGGTTCTGGTATACCACACTCCAGATTACAGGAGAAAACAGTCGGTAAATCAGATATTTGATTACGCGCCAGCACGAATGCGAACAAGCCATACACGAGATTTGGCAGCGCAGGCGGGGCGCGTATAGACTAAGCGGCTTCCGCCAGTCTGGTGGAAGGCGTTCAAGACCCAAAAGGGAGGAAAACCATGGGTATCACTAGAAGACTTGCAATGGCTCTGACTTGCGCGGCTGGCCTGATGACGGGCGTTGCCGGTATGTCCGGCACGGCTCATGCCTGGGAACCGACCAAGCCGGTTGATTTCGTGATCATGGCGGGTGCCGGTGGCGGCGCTGACCAGATCGCACGTTTCATCCAGTCCGTGGCCGAGAAGAAGAAAATGACCCCGCGCCCGCTGGTTCCGAACAACAAGGGTGGCGGCTCGGGCGCCGAGGCGCTGATCGCGCTCAATGGCACCAGTGATCCGGATCACACCATCCTGGTGACGCTGAACTCGTTCTTCACCACGCCGATCCGTCAGGCCAATCTCGGCATCGACATCAAGACCTTCACCCCTGTCTACATGATGGGCGTGGATCCGTTCGTGCTGTGGGTCCACAAGGACAGCGGCATCACCACGTTCGAGCAGTGGCTCGAAACGGTGAAGGCAGCCAATGGCGAGTACGTCATGGGCGGCACCGGCAAGGGCCAGGAAGACTCGATCGTCATTGCCTGGCTTGAGCAGAACTACGACATCAAGGTGAAGTACATCCCCTACAAGGGCGGCGGTGACGTGGCCAAGGATCTTGCCGGCAAGCAGATCATGGCGACGGTGAACAACCCTGCCGAGACCAAGGGCTTCTACGCCAACGGTGACGTTGTGCCGTTGCTGTCGTTCTCCGACGAGCGTTCGCCGAACTTCCCGGACGTTCCGACCGTCAAGGAAAAGGGCAAGGACTTCTCCTACTACAACCAGCGTGCCGTCGTCGGTGCGCCGGGCATGTCGGCTGAAGCTGCTGCCTACTACCAGGATCTCTTCAAGAAGATCTACGAGACCGAGGAGTGGCAAGGCTACCTGAAGAGCGAAAGCCTCGAGCCGCTGCCGATGGACGCGGAAGCACAGAAGGCCTACTGGGAGACCCAGGTCAATCGTCACACCGAGCTTCTGAAGTCGCTCGGCGAATAAGTGGCTGTCTGACAGCCACCTGTTAGCCGCCGGGGCGGGTTAAGGCAGGCCATCAATTGCCTGTGCCCGCCCCGGCACACCAACTGAATGCAAACGCGTCGTGGCGATCGGGCAATGGTGCCTGTTCGGATGATGACGCACGGGAGGAAGCCGCCATGCGGCGCGGGGAAATCATTACGGCAGGCATCCTGGCCCTGCTCTCGATCTATATCATGTTCAAGAGCACCGAGCTCAATGTCGGTTATATCAGAGGGGAAGGCCCCGGTGGTGGCTTCTGGCCGTTCTGGCTTGCAGGCATCATGCTGATCTGCACGGTGTTCATCGCCATAAACTGGGCGCGCCGCACCTCGCCGCCGTCACAGTCCACCGAGCCGATGCTTGATTCATACGGCCTGAAAATGCTGTTCCTGGTTGGCGGCGGCATCGCTGGCTTCATCGGCCTGAGCCACATCATTTCCATGTACGGCGGCATTTTCGTCTTCCTGGTGTACTACCTGCGGTTTCTCGGGCGGCACACCTGGGCCTTGACCATGACCCTCGCGACAGCTGTGCCCGTCGTCTTCTTCTTCTTCTTCGAGGCGCTGATGCGCATCACGCTGCCCAAGGGCTGGAAGTTCACCGAGCCGCTGTTCAACTGGCTCAACAACTTCATTTACTGACATCTACCGGGTGTGCGCCGCGCGCTGCCCAGACCGCAAGGGGCTTGAACTGAAATGATGGAAATTCTCGGACTTTTGGCCGACGGCTTCCTGGTGGCCATGCAGCCGCTGAACCTGATGCTTATCATCATTGGCGTGACGCTGGGCCTGTTCATCGGCGCCATGCCAGGACTTGGTTCGGTGAACGGCGTGGCCATCCTGCTGCCGATCACCTTCCTGGTGCCGCCCGGCTCGGCCATTATCTTCCTCGCCGCGATCTATTATGGCGCCATGTACGGCGGCGCCATCAGTTCGATCACGCTGGGCATTCCCGGCGCCTCTACCGCCGTGGCGACGACGTTCGATGGCCGTCCGCTGGCCATGCAGGGCCGCGCCAGCCTGGCGCTGGTGACAGCCGCCATCGCCTCGTTCATCGGCGGCACGGTTTCGAACATATTCTTCACCGCCTTCGCCCCGCCGCTCGCCTCTGTTGCGCTGAGCTTTGGCCCGCCAGAAATCTTCGCGCTCATGCTGTTGGCGTTTGCCACCTTCGTTGGCCTTGGCGGCGATGACATCCCGAAAACCATCTTCTCGATCTGTATCGGCCTGGTGTTCGCTTCTGTCGGCTATGACGAAATCTCCGGGGCGCCGCGGCTGATCTTCTTCGACATTCCGGGCTTCCTGCACGGTATCAACTTCCTCGTGCTGGCAATCGGCGTGTACGGTATCGGCGAGATGCTGTGGACCATCGACTCCACCCGGGGCAAGATCACCTCGACGGAGGCCAAGTTCTCGGTCAAGGGCGTCATGGCCGACGGCAAGGAGGCCATGCGCCGCGGCTGGAAGGGCACCACCATCGGTTCGTTCATCGGCTTCTTCGTCGGCATCCTGCCGGCTGCCGGCGCAACGCCAGGCTCGCTGATGTCCTATGGTGTGGCCAAGATGATTTCGAGGAACCCGCAGGCGTATGGCAAGGGCCATCCAGATGGCGTCGCCGCGCCGGAAGCGGCCAACAACTCGGCTTCGACCGGCTCCATGCTGCCGATGCTGAC
>JAZBOA010000371.1:0-7415 GCA_036350935.1 Anderseniella sp.
AACTCCTGCCACAGCTTCTCAAGCCCGCCATACTGCCCGGTGTAGC
The DNA here is from genome assembly GCA_036350935.1 of Anderseniella sp. Lineage (GTDB taxonomy): Bacteria > Pseudomonadota > Alphaproteobacteria > Rhizobiales > Aestuariivirgaceae > Anderseniella. The sequence continues at coordinate 47 of JAZBOA010000371.1, forward strand.
CGCACTCGCTGGCAGTGTTGACCACCAGAACAGCCCGCCCCTTGAACCGGGACAGCGGCAAGGGCTTGCCGTCGAAACCGTTGAAGGTGAACCTAAAGCCACCCTCCAGACCGGCCAGCGCGGCAGGCGGGCGCGGAAGGGTTGCCACCAGCCCCATGGCTGTGGCAAGGCAGAAACCGAATCGGCGGCGGGTCATCATTGCCTGCTGGTCTCCTTTCGAGTGGCGCCGGTTCAACGCGCGATCAGGGTACAAGGTTTCATGTCCACGCATCAGCCAGGCGAATTGCCAGTCGTGGTTGCGGCTCTCTACAGGTTCACCCGTTTTGACGATCCGGCCACGCTCAAGGGGCCACTGGCGAAAACCTGCTGCCGCAACGGCGTCAAGGGCACGCTGCTGCTGGCTCGCGAGGGTCTCAACGGCACCATTGCCGGCAGCCGTGCAGGCATCGGCGCCGTACTGGCGCATATCCGCTCGTTGCCGGGATGCGCTGACCTGGAGCACAAGGAGTCGCTTGCCGCAGAGATGCCGTTTCATCGCATGAAGGTGCGGCTGAAGCGCGAGATCGTGACCATGGGCGTCGAGGACATCGACCCGAGCCAGATTGTGGGCACCTATGTGGAACCGGAAGACTGGAACCGGCTGATCAGCGACCCGGACACCGTGGTCATCGACACCCGCAATGACTACGAAGTGGCCATCGGGACCTTCGAGGGCGCCATCGACCCGGCAACCCGCAGCTTCAGCGAGTTTCCCGGCTGGTTCCGCTCGAAGCACAACGAGTTCGCCGGCAAGAAGATCGCCATGTTCTGCACCGGCGGCATCCGCTGCGAGAAGTCCACCGCCTTCGCCAGGCAGGCCGGGGCGCAGGAGGTGTATCACCTGAAGGGCGGCATCCTGAAATATCTCGAACGGGTGGCGCCGGAAGACAGCAAGTGGCAAGGCGGCTGCTTCGTGTTCGACGAACGCGTATCGGTAGGCCACGGGCTCAGGCCGGACGGGCACGTGCTGTGCCGGGCCTGCCGCATGCCGCTCAAACCGGAAGACCTTGCCCACCCCGTCTTTGAGGAAGGCGTGTCCTGCCACCATTGCCACGACAGCCGCACGGATGAAGACCGCGCCCGCTATCGCGAGAGGCACCGGCAGGTGAAGCTGGCCGAGGCGCGGGGCCGCAAGCACGTGGGCAGCTAGCGCAACAGCCGGTCACCTTGAACGGCTGAAGTTGCTCTGGCACTTTGTAATCGAGCATCTTTATCCGATCAGATGATTCAATCTGATCGGATGATGCTCTAGCGCAGCAACAGCACCGGCACCTTGCAGGACCGCAGAAGCTCAGTCGTCGTCGAGCCAATAATCAGGGTGCGAATGCGGCTGTGGCCATAGGCGCCCATGACCAGCAGGCCGAACCCTTCATCCTCCACCAGCTTTGCGAGCACCGCCTCGGGCTGTCCGGCAAGCAGCCGGGTTTCAACCGGCAGGCCGGCGGCCGTGATCAGGGCAGCGGCATCGGCAAGGCTCTTGTGCGCTGCAGGGCTTTGCGCGCCGGCGGTAACGATGGTCACCGGCAGGCCCATGAACAGGGGATTGCGGGCAATGTGGTCCACCGCCTTCATGGCCGACACGCCGCCATCATAGGCCACCAGCACCTTGCTTACGGGCCTGAACGCGCGCGCCGCGACCAGCACCGGCTTGTGCGCGGCCCGTACAATTCTTTCCAGGTTGGAGCCAAGGTGACCCCTGGCGAAGTCGGCTGCCTCGCCGCGCTTGCCCACCACTATCATGGCGGCATTGCGCTCAAGCTCTGCCAGTGTATCCACGACATCGCCGTGGCGCATGCGCGTGGAGACATCACTCACGCCAGCCCGTTTCACGATCTCGCTGGCATCCTCGAGGATTGCCCGGCCCCGGTGACCGATGAGCCTGGCGCGCTGTGCATCCAGTTCCGCGAGTTCTTCCAGCAGGGCGCTGCGGGCGCCGAGCTTGATTGAACCAGACAGGTCCTGCGTCTCAGGTGCTTCACGCGGTCCGAGGACATGAACCAGCTCAAGCGAAGCGCCGGTCTTTGTGGCCACCCACGCAGCATGTTCACAGACCGAAGCCGAATAGATGGAACCGTCCACCAGTGCAACGATGTTCGCCGTCATGATTCTGTTCCCTTCAATGCCCCAACAGCTTGTCCATGGCGCCGGGCTTGTCATGCACGGCAAGCCGGTCAACGATGGTTTCGGTTGCCTCGTTCATGCCGGCAATCTCGACCTCCGCCCCATCGCGGCGGAACTTCAGGATGGCCATGTCCAGCGCCTGCACCGAGGAAATGTCCCAGATGTGAGCCTGGCTCACGTCGATGATCACGCGGTCGAGCGCCTCGCTGAAGTCGAATGAATTCATGAACTCTTCCACCGAGGCATAGAAAAGCTGGCCCTCGACGCGGTAGGTGCGCACGCGGCCATCCCTGGAGATGGTGGAGGTGACCCGGAACAGCTGGGCGATCTTGGCTGCGAAGAAAATGCCGGACAGCAGCACGCCGGCCAGCACGCCAATTGCGAGATTGTGCGTATAGACCACCGCGATGACTGTTGCGGCCATGACGATGGACGATGAGCGCGGATGGGTCTTGAGGTTCTTCAGCGACGACCACGAGAAGGTGCCGATTGAGACCATGATCATGATGGCAACCAGCGCCGCCATCGGAATCCGGCTGACCAGATCGCCGAGGAAGACCACGAGTATCAACAGAACCAGGCCAGCCGTGAAGGTCGACAGGCGTCCGCGCCCGCCCGACTTCACATTGATGATCGACTGGCCAATCATCGCGCAGCCCGCCATGCCGCCAATGAAACCGGTGGCCGTATTGGCGAGGCCCTGGCCAATGCATTCCTGGTTGCGGTTCGACCTGGTGTCTGTCAGGTCGTCAACGATGTTCTGCGTCATCAGGCTCTCAAGCAGCCCGACGATTGCAACCGCCACCGAGTAGGGCAGGATGATCATCAGGGTATCCAGGGTAAGCGGTATCTGGGGAATCAGGAAAACCGGCAGCGTGTCGGGAAGCGCACCCATGTCGCCTACCGTGCGCACGTCCCACCCGAACCAGACGGCAAGCGCGGTCAGCACGACAATGGTCACCAGGGGCGAAGGTATGGCCCTGGTCAGAAGCGGAAACAGATAGATGATGGCAAGGCCCGCAGCGACCAGCACATAAGTCAGCCAGGTTACCGTTCTGGGGTCGAGTTCGGGAAGCTGGGCCATGAATATCAGGATGGCCAGCGCGTTGACGAAGCCGGTCATGACCGAGCTCGATACATAGCGCATCACGAAACCCAGCTTCAGCAGCCCGGCAACAATCTGCAACAAGCCGGCGAGGATGCTGGCAGCCAGCAGGTACTGCAGGCCATGATCCTTGACCAGCGTCACCATCAACACGGCAGTTGCAGCCGTTGCCGCCGAAATCATGCCGGGGCGGCCGCCGGTGATGGCGGTTATGACGGCGATGGAGAAGCTGGCATACAGCCCGACCTTCGGGTCGACCCCGGCGATGATCGAGAATGCAATCGCCTCTGGAATGAGCGCCAGCGCCACTACAAGTCCTGCAAGCAGGTCGCCGCGCACGTTGCCCAGCCACTGACGCCGGTAAACATCCAGTGAAATCATGAAGATCCTGCGCACTCTCCGGAATGAAATCCGGGAGACCCTGTCGTTGGTGAGAAATCGGATTGTCCGGCGGATGAGCGGCCGGAATAGCCAGCCGACGTCAAGTGCGGCTCCTGATGAAGCCGCCGCGATACACCATTGCCCCGGCAAAGCCAAGTGAAGATGGTTGCCGCCATTGACCCAGCCGGCAACTTGAAGCCTGCCAGGCGCATGCTGCCAATGAATCTCGCGCCCCGGACCATCCGCTGCCAGCCGGGGGACTGGCATTGGCGGTCCAGGGCGCGAGTATCGCCGGCTTTCCGCTGCGAGCCTGCCGCCGTGGGCGGACGGGGCAAGGCTCAAGGGGGCCTTCGATGTGCATTCCGGCGTGTGAATTCGTCTTGCTGAAGCCGCGGTTTCCGGTGGAAAGGCTTGCAGGGGAACTTCCGGGGGGCAAACCGCTCTTGCTTCGTCGTTCTTGTTGTTCAACGCCTTGTTGTTGATGCCGAAACTAGGCGCGCTGGCAGGGGCAGGATGTGCAGTTCGTCACATGGCGAACATCCCCTCGCCTTCAGCGCGCGTTTTCGCTAAGAACCGGCCCAGCCATGCTGCACATCAATGACCTGACATACCGCGTCGACGGACGCCTGCTGATCGACCATGCCACGGTGGCGCTGCCGGCCGGGCACAAGGTCGGCTTCGTGGGCCGCAACGGCACCGGCAAGTCGACGTTGCTCAAACTGATACTCGGCGAACTGCAGCCGGAGACCGGTTCCTGCTCGGTGCCGAAGAATGCCCGTATCGGCACCGTGGCGCAGGAAGCGCCGGGCGGGCCGGAAACGCTGATCGAGGTAGTGCTGGCCGCCGATGCGGAGCGGGCAAGCCTCTTGGCCGAGGCCGACACGGCGACCGATCCTCACCGCATCGCCGAAATCCAGACGAGGCTCGCTGACATCGACGCCCATGCGGCCCCGGCCCGCGCCGCAACCATTCTCGCCGGTCTCGGCTTCAACGAGGCGGCGCAGAACGAGCCCTGCTCGGCATTTTCCGGCGGCTGGCGGATGCGGGTGGCGCTGGCGGCGGCGCTGTTCGCCGAGCCGGACGTGCTGCTGCTCGACGAGCCGACCAACTATCTCGACCTGGAAGGCGTGATCTGGCTGAAGAGCTATATCCGCACCTACCGGCACACGGTTCTCATCGTCAGCCATGACAAGGACCTGCTCAACGAGGCGGTCAACTCGATCCTGCATCTCGACCAGCTCAAGCTGACGCTCTACCAGGGCAACTATGACACCTTCGACCGCATCCGGCGCGAGAAGGCGGCGCTGCAGCTGAAGATGAAGAAGAAGCAGGAGGACGCACGCGCCCACATGCAGGCCTTCGTCGACCGGTTCCGCGCCAAGGCTTCGAAGGCCCGGCAGGCGCAGTCGCGGCTGAAGGCGCTGGAGCGGATGCAGCCCATTGCCGACATTCTGGAAGACCGGGTGGCGCCGTTCCTGTTCCCGGCCCCGGCGCGTCCCATCAACCCGCCGCTGGTGCGCTTCGAGAAGGCGGCGGTGGGCTATGAGCCGGGCAAGCCGATCCTGAAGAACATCGACCTGCGCATCGACGGCGACGACCGCATTGCGCTGCTGGGCGCCAACGGCAACGGCAAGTCCACCTTCGCCAAGTTGCTGTGCGGCAGGCTGTCGGTGATGGACGGCCACATGCGCCATCACAAGAAGCTGGACGTGGCCTACTTCGCCCAGCACCAGATGGACGAGCTGAGTTCCGGCAAGACGCCGTACGACCACTTCCTTGAGCTGATGCCGGAAGCGACCGAGGCTGAGCGGCGGGCGAAGCTGGGGGCCTACGGCTTCGGCGCGCAGCTGGCCAACAACAAGGTGGAAACGCTGTCTGGCGGCGAGAAGGCGCGGCTGCTGTTCGCGCTCGCCGCCTTCCACGGACCCAACATCCTGGTGCTCGACGAGCCGACCAACCACCTCGACATCGCCGCGCGCGAGGCGCTGGTGCATGCGCTCAACGACTATGAAGGCGCGGTGATCCTGATCAGCCACGACCGGCACCTGATCGAGGCCTCCGTCGACAGGCTGTGGCTGGTGGATGACGGCACGGTCAGGTCCTATGAAGGCGACCTTGACGGCTATTCGCAGCTGGTTCTGGACAAGGCCCGCAGCGCCCGGCGCGAGGCCAAGGCGGAGGCGCGCGGCGTGAACGGGTCCAAGCCCGCCCGGCCCGTTGCCGAAAAACCCAGGATCAACCTCGTGCAGCTTAAGAAACAGATTCAGCAAACCGACTACAAGATGCTGGATCTGCAAAAGAAAATCACCATTCTCGACAAGGCCCTGGCAGACCCGCAAATGTATGCCACCGAGCCGAAAAAGGCTGCCGACTTCGCCAGGCTTCGCGCCCAGCTGGCCGAGCAACTCGAAACCGCCGAGATGGAATGGCTGAAGGCCAACGAGACCTACGAGGAGGCCGGCGGGGCCTGATGTCTTGCTGGGGCAGACATCACTCCAGATAGTACACGAACACGTACAGCGTCAGCAGGATCATCACGTACAGCGCGCCGAGGCCCGTCGCCGAGGTTGCCCGCAGGATGAAGCCGTCGCGTTCCGACAGGTCTTCCAGTCCCTCTTCCTTCGCCTTCAGCCAGCCCACCACGGCTTTCTCCATGCCGCCGCGCATCGCCGTCGCCTGGTCGTAGATCCAGTTGCCGGCGTTGAACACGGCCACCCGCCAGAACCAGTCGAGGTCGAGGGTGATGGTGTTGGTGCGCTTCATGTAGTCGAGCAGCAGGAAGAAGGCGAGGCCCGAGAACAGCAGCAGTTGCAGGTAGAACACCACCTTCTCCGGCTTGTAGACCGGCACCACCACGTCATTGGGCAGCATGGCGTAGAGCGGGTCCGGGTAGACGCCCAGCGCCACGCACAGGACCGCGAAGATAATCATCGCCGCCTTCATGTTCCACGGTGCATCGGCGGGGCGAAGACCGGAATCCTTATGAAAGAACACGAACCACGGGAACTTGATGCCGGCGTGCAGGAACACGCCCGCCGAGGCGGCTGCCAGCATGTACCAGACGAACACCAGGTGCTCCTGTTCGGCCGCCACCGAGATCATCGTCTTGGTGGTGTAGCCGGAGGTGAACGGGAACGACGAGATGGCGAGCGCACCGACGATGCCGCAGATGGTGGTCACCGGCATGGTGCGGAACAGTCCGCCCAGATCGGTGCAGCGTCGAAGCCCGGTCCGGTACATCACCACGCCTGCCGACATCAGCAGCAGCGCCTTGTAGATGATGTGGGCGAAGGCATGAAGCGCGGCGCCATTCAGCGCCAGCTCGGTGCCGATGCCAATGGCGCAGACCATGAAGCCCACCTGGTTGATGATCGAATAGGCGAGAATGCGGCGCGCGTCATTTTCCAGCAGCGCCATGATGATGCCGTAGAACACCATGTAGAGACCGACCCAGATCAGCACCTGCTCGCCGGGGAACAGCAGGATCAGCGCCAGCACGGCGGTCTTGGTGGTGAACGCCGAAAGGAACACCGCTCCCGTCGGGCTGGTCTCCGGGTAGGCATCTGGCAGCCAGGCCGAGAATGGAGGTGCTGCGGCGTTGATCAGGATGCCCGCAAGGACCAGCCAGATATCGATGTCCACCGGCTGCAGCGCGAAGATGTTGAGGTTGACGGCCTGCAGCGCCACGATGTCGAGCGATCCGGTGTGGACGTAGACGCCCTC
>JAZBOA010000372.1:0-7355 GCA_036350935.1 Anderseniella sp.
CATGGACATCCACGAATACCAGGCCAAGGAAATCCTTGCCCGCTTTGGCGTGCGGGTGCCGCGCGGCGGGCTTGCCTACAGCCCCGAGCAGGCCGCCTACCGCAGCCACGAGATCGGCGGCAACCGCTGGGTGGTCAAGGCGCAGGTGCACTCGGGCGGACGCGGCGAGGCTGGTGGCGTCAAGCTGTGTTCGAGCGACTCGGAGATCCGCGAGTATTCCTCCGGCCTGTTTGGCCGCAAGCTGGTCACCCGCCAGACCGGTGACGCCGGCAAGCTGATCGGCCGCATCTATGTCGAGGAAGCCCTCGACATCCGCCAGGAGCTGTATCTCGGCCTGGTGCTGGACCGGTCTGCGGAGCGCATCATGGTGGTGGCGTCTGCTCAGGGCGGCATGGAAATCGAGGAACTGTCGCACGAACACCCCGACGCCATCCTGCGCATGACCATCGACCCGGCCACCGGCTTTCTCGAGTTCCAGGCCCGCGAGCTGGCCTTCGGCCTCGGCCTGCAATCGGGGCAGGTGGCGGAAGCCGCCAAGATCTTCCGCGCCTGTTACCGCGCCTTCCGCGATCTTGATGCCACCATGGTGGAGATCAACCCGCTGGTGGTCACCGGCGACGGCCATCTGGTTGCCCTCGACGCCAAGATGTCGTTCGACGACAACGCGCTGTTCCGCCACCAGGAGATTTCCGAGCTGCGCGACATGAGCCAGGAGGACCCGGTCGAAGCGCGCGCCGCCGACAGGGGCCTGTCTTACGTGTCGCTCGACGGCAATATCGGCTGCATGATCAATGGCGCAGGTCTTGCCATGGCCACCATGGACATGATCCGGCTCAAGGGCGGGGCGCCTGCCAACTTCCTCGACATCGGCGGCGGCGCCAGCCCCGAGCGCGTGCTCACCGCCTTCCGCACCGTGCTGGCCGACCCCAAGGTCGAGGCCATCCTCGTCAACATCTTCGCCGGCATCAACCGCTGCGACTGGATTGCCGAGGGCGTGGTGCAGGCCTTCACCAAGGCGGAGATCAAGGTGCCCGTCGTGGTCCGCCTGTCCGGCACCAATGTCGAGCAGGGCAAGCAGATCCTTGCCGCCTCGAACCTGCCGATCGCCACCGCCGACACCCTCGCCGAGGCCGCCGAGAAGGCAGTGGCCGCCGTGGCAGCCAAACAGGCCGCCTGACCCGGCCGGCTTTTCCAGGAGTTACCAGCATGAGCATCCTCATTGACGAGACCACGAAAGTGATCGTCCAGGGCATCTCGGGCCGCATCGGCCAGTTCCATGCCGGGGACATGATGAAGCACGGCACCAGGGTCGTGGGCGGCGTCACCCCCGGCAAGGGCGGGCAGAGCGTGCTTGGCGTGCCGGTTTTCAACACCATGAAGGGCGCAGTACAGGAAACCGGCGCCACTGCCTCCATCGTGTTCGTGCCGCCGCCGTTTGCCGCCGACGCCATCATGGAAGCTGCAGATGCCGGCATCCGCTACTGTGTCTGCGTCACCGATGGCATCCCCGCCCAGGACATGATCCGGGTAAAGCGGTTCATGCGCCGCTACCGCGCGGAAAACCGCATGCTCCTCACCGGCCCCAATTGCGCCGGCACCATCTCGCCCGGCAAGGCGGTGATGGGCATCATGCCGCCACACATCTACCTGCCCGGCCGGGTTGGCATTGTCGGACGTTCCGGTACGCTAGGTTATGAAGCCGCCAGCCAGATGAAGGAACTGGGCATCGGCGTGTCGACGTCCGTCGGCATCGGCGGCGACCCGATCAACGGCTCGAGCTTCCGTGACATTCTCGAGCTGTTCGAGCAGGACCCGGACACCGACGCGGTAATGATGATCGGCGAGATCGGCGGACCGCAGGAGGCTGAAGCCGCCGCCTGGGCCCGCGATCACATGAACAAGCCCGTGATCGCATTCGTGGCTGGACTGTCGGCGCCAAAGGGGCGCAAGATGGGCCATGCCGGCGCAATCATCTCGGCTTTCGGTGAAAGCGCCCAGGAGAAGGTTTCCATCCTCGAGGAAGCCGGCGTCACCGTGGCACCCAATCCGTCAAGCATGGGCGAGACCGTGGCGGAAGTCCTGCGCCGGCACGCATTGGCCGCCTGAACCTGAACGAAGGGAAGACACCAGATGACTGGCAAGGTAGCGGTCCTGGGAACGCAACGTGTCCGAACGCCTGCCGACACCGGGGCGCAGGAGTATCGCGAGCATGTCGAGGGGTTGCTAGACAGCCTGCTGGGCAGCGTCCTGAAGGTGCATGAGCCCCGCCTTGCCGGGCTGTTTGGCGACGACGCCAGCATCGATGTTGCCGACACGGGCCTGCTGATCAAGGCGCTGCAGGCCATTGGCATACGCTTCCAGCTTGCCCGCATTGCCGAGGAAATCTCGCAGACCTTCGCCTTGCGCAGCATCGAGACGAGTTCCGGGCCGGACGCCGTCATCGGCTCGTTCCAGGCCGCCCTGGCGGACGCTGCGGCCAATGGCGTCGAGGCCGGCTCCGTCAGGCAGCTGCTTGCCCGGATGGAGGTCACGCCCACCATCACCGCCCATCCGACCGAGGCCAAGCGCACCACCGTGCTGGAGGCCTACCGGCGCATCTACCGCACCCTGGTGGAACTGGAATCGAACCGCTGGACCCCGCGCGAGCGCGACCGCCTGACCCTGAAAATCCGCAACCAGATCGAGCTTCTGCTGCTGACCGGCGAACTGCGCCTGCATCGTCCCACCCTCGACGAGGAAGTGACCTGGGGCCTGCACTTCTTCAACGAGACGCTGTTCTCCGGCGCCGTTGAAGCCTGGCGCGACCTCGAGGATGCGCTGGCCCGGCACTTTCCCGAAGACGCCATCGAGGCGCCGGCCTTCCTGCGCTTTGCCTCGTGGATCGGCGGCGACCGCGACGGCAACCCCAACGTCACCACCACCGTCACCTACCGCACCCTGATGCGGCTGCGCGACAACGCGCTGAAGCACCACATCACCGAACTGGACCGGCTGATCCAGCTGCTGTCGATCTCCGACCGCATCAGCCCAGCCTCGGAAGAGTTCCGTCACCGCCATGCCGCACTGCTGGCCATGTCGGGCCAGCCCGGCACTATCCAGCACCGCAACGACCGCGAACTGTTCCGCCAGTTCTGCGCCGCCATGCAGCTGCGGGTGCGCGCCTGCATGGGCGACACCTCAAGTGGTGCGCTGCCCTACCGCTCGCCGCAGGAACTGATGGACGATCTCAAGGCGCTGGAAAGCGGCCTGCAATCAGCCGGCGCGGGCCTCGTTGCCCGTACCGAGGTATCGCCGGTGCGTTGCCAGGTGGCGACCTTCGGCTTCCGGACCGCCTCGCTCGACGTCCGCCAGAACTCCGCCGTGATCAACCGCACCGTGAAGGCGTTGCTTGAACTCGCCGGCGCCGAGGGGCTCGATGAACCGGGCAGCTGGCGGCAGGCGTTGCTCGATCAGCCGTCTACCGGCATCGCCGATATGTCCGCCCTGCCGCCGGAGGCCAGCGAAACGGTCGCCCTGTTCCAGCTGTTGTGCGACCACCGCAGTGACCCCGAGGCCATCGGCGCCTTCATCCTGTCGATGACCAGTTCCGTCGAAGACATTCTTGCCGTGTGCTGGCTGGCCCGTCACACCAGTGGCGGCCATCGCATCTCGCCGGCCTTCCCGCGCGTCGTGCCGCTGTTCGAGACCATCGGCGACCTTGAAGACGCCCCGCACATTCTCGATGAACTGCTGCGGCTGCCCGAGGCGGCGGCTGCGCTGGTCCGCAATGGCGAGATCGAGGCCATGCTGGGCTACTCCGACAGCAACAAGGACGGCGGCTACCTGACCTCCGTCTGGGAACTGGCGAAAGCCCAGTCGGCCATCGTCGAGACCTGCAAGCAGCACAACGTCAAGGTGCGCTTCTTCCACGGCCGCGGCGGCTCTGTCAGCCGCGGCGGCGCGCCAACGGGGCGCGCCATTGCCGCCCAGCCGGCCGGCACGGTAGACGGGCGCATGCGCGTCACCGAACAGGGCGAGGTGGTCTCCGGCAAGTACTCCAACCGCGGCACCGCCCGCACCCACCTGGAACTGCTTGGCGCCTCGGTGCTGGCCCACTCGCTCAAGCCCGAAGGCACCCTGTCACGCTCCACCACCACCCATGCGGCCGAAATCGACGCCCTGTCTCGCACCGCGTTCAGGGCCTATCGCGACCTGCTGGAGCGGCCCGGATTCCTGACCTATTTCCAGACCGCCAGCCCGGTCGAGGAACTGACGTTGCTGAAGATCGGTTCGCGGCCCGCCCGCCGCTTTGGCGCTGGCAGCCTGGATGATCTGCGCGCCATTCCGTGGGTGTTCGCCTGGAGCCAGAACCGCCACATGATCACCGGCTGGTACGGGGTCGGCACGGCGCTGGAACAGGCTATCGCCCGCGACGGCATTGCCGCGCTGCGAAACCTCATGGCCAACTCCATGACCTTCAAGCTGGTCATCGACGAAGCCGAAAAAGCGCTGTTCCAGGCCGACATGGACATCGCCGCCCTGTATGCCGGGCTGGTGCCGGACAACGCCGTGCGCGATGAGATATTCGGTCTGATCCGCGCCGAGCATGCGCGCTGTTCTGAGGCCATCCTGGAGATCGTTGGCGGCGATGAACTGGCCTTCCGGTTCCCGGCCTTTCGCAAGCGGCTGAAGGATGCCAGGCAGGACATCGACACCTGCAATCACTGGCAGGTTGAACTGCTCAAGCGTTACCGTTCACACGACGATGATACCGATGAACGCAACCAGGTGCGGGTGCCGCTGCTGCTGTCGATGAACTGTATCGCCACCGGGCTTGGCTGGACCGGCTGACCTGCCGGAACTCAACCCAGCTGCCGCTCGAGGAAACGCGCCACGGCCGCCGCCCGGTTGGCCACGCCCAGCTTCTCGTAGATCAGCTTCAGGTGATATTTTACGGTGTTCTCCGAAATGCCGAGCCGCGCCGAGATCTGCACGTTGCTCCAGCCGCGCGCCAGCACCTCGAGCACTTCAAGCTCACGGCCGGAAAGTTGCTCGAACGGATCATTGTTGAGATCGGCAAGATCGACCCATGGAAAGCTCAACCGGCCTGCCGCAACGCTTTTCAGCACGTCGAACATCTCGTCCGGACCATCCTCGTGACAGAAGAACCCCCAGGCGCCAGCCTGCATGGCGTCACGGATCTGCACCGGACGGGGCGCGGGAAGATGCAGCACCACCCGGGCGCCGGCATTGAACTGCCGCAGCCGCCGGATCGTGGCAGGTATCTCCCGGTCATAGACCCGTGCACTCAGTATGATGATCGACTCCGCCGCCCGGTCGAGCCGGGCAAGCACGCCGGCAGGGCTGTCCGCCGCAATGCTGAGGTCGAAGCCGTCACTGCCGGCCAGGACTGACTTGAGCGTCGCCACGAACCATGGATTGCCGCCGATGACGGCGACATCGATCATCGAACGCTGCACCCAGGCGGATGATCGCTCCATCGGCATCTGTACTGGCGTCTGTCGTGCTGCTGCCTGCATGGTATTTGCCAATCCGCAAGTTCCGGCATTGCCGTTGAATGGGAGAGACTGGATCATTGCGGCCATCACAGCCGCAATCCAGTCAATTCAGGTGTTGGTGTAAACACGTGCATTTACAAGAATGCTGTATTGTAATATTGTAAATTCTCTTGTTGTAAATATGTTGCATTGCACAATGCGTCATCGCCAGATGGCTGGCTTGCCGGTTTGACCTTGTCGGTCACCTGCCCTACCGTGCCTCGTTAACCAGTGTTAACGCGTACGGGTTTGTAAGGGAGTGGCGTGATGTTCCGGTTGGGCAAGACAGCATTCATGGTGGCCGCGACGCTGATTGCGGCCTGTTTTCACGTCCCGGCCGTTGCCGCGATGATGCCTGCCGCAAGGTCCGCGCCGGCAGTCGTGGTTGAGGGTGCGGCCACGCTGGTCCACAAGACCGGCATGCAGGTGATCGGCGGCGCCTACAGACCTTCAGCAGCATCAAGGCCGGGCACAATCACCGGGCAATATGGTCACCGGCCCCGGGCCGGCCATGGCGCCCATCGCCATGGCGGCTGGTTCGCCGGCAAGCGCTGGTTCGGCCACCGGAAATGGTTTGCCGGCAAGCCGCGCCGGGCTGCAGGCCGCATTGGGCCGGTCAAACCCGCCTTGGGCGGTGGCGGCGCCCATCAGGGTGCTGTCGCGCTCACCGGCAAGTCTGACTCATCGGCGCGGCCCGGCAGGATTGCAGGCAGCAACCGCAAATCGGGCGTCACCTTGCAGCAGAAAGCCCTGAAGAAACTGGTTCGCGACAGCTATCCCGTGACGCTGAAGCCAACACCGCGGATTCGCCACGTCAAGCGTCACCACCAGCACCTTCGCCGCCCCGCTGCCAGCAGCCATGTCCGCTGGTCCAGCCGCGGCAAGCAGCGCAACACCGCGCTGTCGGCCTACATCCGGCGCTACTGACCCGAACCGGTCGCGGCAGACGGAATAACGGCTCGCCAATCCCCGTGATTGGCGGGCAGTATCCGCCGGTAGCCGAACGATTGTCTACGCAGCCCCGGTGTTTCCCCCGCATGTCCATCACGCTTGCCGACCATGTCATCATCCGCCTGAAGGCCCGCGGCGTCAGCTGCATGTTCGGCGTGCCCGGCGGAGGTTCGAGCCTTGCGCTGATCGAGGCAGGCAGCAGACACGGCGTCGGCTTCATCCTCGCCCGCAGCGAAACCGCCGCCGCCATCATGGCCGCCGCCACTGCCGAGATCACCGGCAAGCCCGGCGTGGTGCTCACCGGCATCGGACCGGGTGCGGCAAGCGTGGTCAACGGCATCGCCTACGCCTCGCTCGAGCGCGCGCCGGTCGTGCTATTCACCGATTGCCTGCACACGCCCTCGTCGATCCACCAGGTGTTCGACCAGCAGGCGCTGTTCGCCCCGCTGGCGCGGCGCACCTTCCGGCTCACGCCAGCAGCGGCGGATCAGTTCGAGGCTCTGCTGGATGCCTGTCTCGCCGCACCGGCAGGCCCCGTGCACATCGACCTGTCAGCACCGGACGCCAATGCAACCATGCGTGCAGAACCGGCTGCAGCGGCGCCCGAGGCTCGATCGCCACGCGCCAGCCAGGAATGCATTGAGCAGGCCCGTACCCTGCTCTCCAATGCCCGCCGCCCGGTCCTGCTGCCCGGACTGGAAACCCGCAGCAAGACCGGCCAGCATGCAGTACGCGCCCTCGCCAATGCCATGCGCTGTCCGGTTCTGCCCACCTACAAGGCGAAAGGCGTCATTGCCGATGACAGTCCGCTCTGCCCCGGCCTGTTCACCAATGCCGCCGCCGAAGCTGCCATCCTGTCCCGCGCCG
>JAZBOA010000373.1:0-13628 GCA_036350935.1 Anderseniella sp.
ATCTTTCCTTGCCTCCCTCGGGTTCAACCCGAGGGTCCAGAGCCGGAACCATTGGGCCCTCGGGTCAAGCCCGAGGGATGCAGACAGCTAAAGCCCCAGGATGCCGCGCGCTTCCGCCGGGGTGGCGACTTGTGCGCCGAGCAGGCGAATGATCTCGGTAGCGCGCTCGGTCAGCGAGGCGTTGGAGGCGTAGACGCCTTTTTCAAGGTACAGGTTGTCCTCAAGCCCGACGCGGACGTGGCCGCCAAGGATGATGGCCTGCGCCACCATCGGCATCTGCCACTTGCCGATACCGAAGCCGGCCCAGAGGCAGTCATCCGGCAGTTGCGACTTCATGTAGGTCATGGTCTCGGTGTTGACCGGCGCACCCCACGGAATGCCGAGGCACAGCTGGAACATCGGGATGCCGGAAACCAGTCCTTCCGCCACCAGCTGCTTGGCGAACCACAGGTTGCCGCTGTCGAAGATTTCCATCTCCGGCTTGACTCCATAGGACTGGATCAGCCTTGCCTGCTCGCGCAGTTGCACCGGCGTTTGCACCACGATGCCGTTGCCGTCGCCGAAGTTCAACGAGCCGCAGTCAAGCGTGCAGATTTCCGGGCGCAGTTCCTTGACGTGCAGGAGCCGCTCTGCCGGGCCGACCAGGTCGGTGTTGGCTTCGTCGAAGTTGCGCGGGGTTTCGCCATCGCCGATCATCAGGTCGCCGCCCATGCCGGCGGTCAGGTTGATGATCACGTCGGTGTTCCTGGCGCGGATGCGCTCCATCACCTCGCGGTAATAGTTGACGTTGCGAGTGCCCTTGCCGGTCTTCGGCTCGCGCACGTGGCAGTGCACGATCGCTGCACCGGCGGATGCGGCTTCGAGTGCGGAGTTGGCGATCTGCTCCGGCGTGACCGGAATGGCCGGGTGCTTGCCGACTGTGTCGCCCGCCCCGGTGACGGCGCAGGTGATGATGACTTTCGGGTTCATGGGGTTTCCTCCCGCTGGCGGTTATTGCTGTTGACGCACAGTGTAGCTGGGCCTCATTCTCTGATTTGAGGAAAAACGTCATTGTTTTGAGGTTTCATGCAGCGCGCTGCTTTCGACATCATGTTCGTGCTGGTGCCGGGCTTCTCGATGATCGCGCTCTATTCGGCGCTGGAGCCGCTGCGGGTGGCCAACCGGTTTGGCGGCGAACTGTTCCGCTGGCGCTTCGTGTCGCTGGATGGAGAGGCGGTCATCGCGTCGAACGGCATTCCGGTGTCGGTGGAAGCGCCGCTGGCGCAGGCGGACCGGCCCAACCTTGCCGTGGTGTGCTCAAGCTACGACCACCACAAGGCGATGACGCCGGCCATGCGCGCTGCCTTGCGGCGGCTGGACGGGGCAGGGGTGTGGCTTGGCGGGCTCGACACCGGAGCCATCCTGCTGGCCGACGCAGGGCTGCTCGACGGGCGCCACGCCACCTGCCACTGGGAAACGCTGGGCGCCATGCGCGAGGACTTTCCGCGGGTGCAGGTGTCGGACGAGATCTTCGTCATCGACGGGCCGCGCCTTACCGCATCTGGTGGAACCGCGCCGCTCGACATGATGATCCGCTGGATCGGCTCGCTGCATGGCCAGGCGCTGGGCACGCGCGTTGCGGACACGCTGGTGCATGCGCGCCATGGCGGTGATCCGGGCGGGGCGCGCATTGCCGCGCGCACCCGGTTCGGCACCGATGACGCGCACGTGCTGGCAGCCATCTCGGCGATGGAGGAACATCTGGAGGATGTGCTGCGGCTGGAGGATGTGGCGGCTGCTTGCGGGCTGTCGCCGCGCCAGCTTGAACGCCGCTTCCGCCGGGCGCTGGGCATGGGCCCGATGCGGTTCTACCTAAGTCTGCGGCTGGAAAGGGCAGAGCGGCTGCTCACCTATTCCCGGCTGGGCGTGCGCGATGCCGGTCTGGCGTCGGGCTTCTCGTCGCTGGCGCAGTTCTCCCGCGCCTACAAGGCCCGCTATGGCCTGGCCCCGTCGCAGCACCGGCGGCAGGTCAGCCGCTGATCATCGGCGGTCTAGACGTCCGCGCCCGGCGCCTTTTCCAGCGTCACCGCCGCAATGCGCCAGCTGCCGTCGGGCTGCTGTTCGAAAGTGTAGCGCGCCGTCCACACCCGACCGTCGCCGTCCACCACCTCGACCAGTTGCACCGGGCGGCCTTGCGCGTCGGTCTCGGTGCCCGGAAAGCTGAAGCGGCGCGGGGCATAGACCGCCATGTAGCCGCGCTTCACCATGGCGATGAAATTGTCCGGGGTCCGGAACATAAGCTGCAGAGACGGCGCGGCGAACGAGAAGGCGGTTTCGTTGTCGCCGGCCCTGAAGGCTTCAATCTGTTTGCTGATGATGGATTCGAAGGCAGGCTGCCGGGCCTGTGCAGAGGTGCCTGACAAGAGGGCAGCCACCATGATCATGGCCGCGAGCAAGGGGCGCAGATGCATCATATTGCTCCTTTTTCGGGTCAACCAACGGGGCTGGCAGAGGTTCCCTGCAAACACTACGTCAATTTCATGTTGCGGGCCGGGTGACCCGCTTGACGGCGCTTGTGGCGATGACGCAAGCTGCGCGTCCGGATTCAAACGTCAGGGCTCAACCTGGCGATGGCATGCAAAGGGAGGCTTCGGATGCCGGCAATCTCAATGACAGTCAATGGCGAGAAGGTGTGCGGCGAGGTCGAGGGCCGCACGCTTCTGGTCGAGTTCATCCGCAACACGCTCGGCAAGACCGGCACCCATGTAGGCTGCGACACCAGCCAGTGCGGCGCCTGCGTGGTGCATGTCAACGGCAAGGCGGTGAAGTCCTGCACGGCGCTGGCCATCGCCTGCGATGGCGCGGATGTCACCACCATCGAAGGCATCGCCAAGGACGGCAAGCTGCATCCGATGCAGGAAGCCTTCCGCGAGAACCACGGCCTGCAGTGCGGCTTCTGCACGCCGGGCATGATCATGTCGGGCATCGACATCGTGAAGCGCAAGGGCAAGAAGCTCAAGGAAGAGACCATCCGCGAAGAGCTGGAAGGCAATATCTGCCGCTGCACGGGCTACCACAACATCGTCAAGGCCATCCAGGCCGGCGCTGCCAAGATGTGACGAGTGAAAACCGGCGCCCCTATGGTGGCGTGCGCCGGGACAAAACGATCAGAGGAAACAACTCAAGATGAGCGAAACAGGAATTGGCGCCCGTCTGGTGCGCAAGGAAGACCACCGCTTCATTACCGGCAAGGGCCGCTATACTGACGACATCAACCTGCCGGGCCAGGCTTTCGCATATTTCGTGCGCAGCCCCCATGCCCATGCCGAGATCAAGAAGATCGACACCAAGGCAGCCGCCAAGGCGCCGGGGGTGCTGTGCGTGCTGACCGGCGATGATGCCGCCAAGGACGGCGTCGGCGGGCTGATCTGCGGCTGGATGATCCACTCCAAGGACGGCTCGCCGATGAAGGCCGGGCCGCACCCGGTGCTTGCGCAGGGCAAGGTGCGCCACGTTGGCGACCAGGTTGCCGTGGTGGTGGCGCGCACCAGGGACCAGGCCAAGGCTGCCGCGGCGCTGGTGAACGTCACCTACAAGCCGCTCGACGCCGTGGCCGACCCGGCCAAGGCGCAGAAGCGCGGTGCGCCGAAGGTGCATGACGTTGCCGCCAACAACACCGTGTTCGAGTGGGAGATCGGCAACAAGGACGCCACCGAGGCTGCCTTCTCGAAGGCCGCGCACGTGACGAAGCTGCAACTGGTCAACAATCGCCTTGCACCAAACGCCATGGAGCCGCGAGCAGCCATCGGCAGCTACGACGCGGGCGAGGATCACTTCACCCTGTACACCACCAGCCAGAACCCGCACGTGGCGCGGCTGGTCATTTCCGCCTTCATCGGCATCGCGCCCGAGCACAAGCTGCGGGTAATTGCGCCGGACGTGGGCGGCGGCTTCGGCTCGAAGATCTTCATCTACGCCGAGGAAGTCGTCTGCCTGTGGGCGTCGAAGCGCGCCGGCGGCGTGCCGGTCAAGTGGGTGGCGGAGCGGTCTGAAAGCTTCCTCACCGACGCGCATGGCCGCGACCACGTGACCACCGCAGAGCTTGCCACCGATGCGAACGGCAAGGTGACGGGCCTCCGGGTCAAGACGATCGCCAACATGGGCTCTTACCTGTCCACGTTCGCTTCGTCAGTGCCGACCTACCTTTACGCCACGCTGCTGTCGGGGCAGTACAACATCCCCAACATCTATGCCGAGGTGGATGCGGTCTACACCAACACCACGCCGGTTGACGCCTATCGCGGGGCGGGCCGTCCCGAGGCCACCTACGTGGTCGAGCGGCTGATGGAAACGGCGGCGCGCGAGCTGGGCATGGATCCGGCCGAGTTCCGGCGGAAGAACTTCATCACCCAGTTCCCGCACCAGACGCCGGTCATCATGTGCTATGACGCCGGCGATTACGGCGCTTCGCTCGACAAGGCGCTGGAGCTCATCGACTATGCCGGCTTCGCCAAGCGCAAGGCGGCAGCAGCCAAGAAGGGCAAGCTGCGCGGCATCGGCTTCTCCAACTACATCGAGGCCTGCGGCATCGCCCCGTCAGCCGCGGTGGGGTCGCTGGGCGCTGGCGTTGGCCTGTGGGAGTCCGCCGAGGTGCGGGTGAACCCGGTGGGCACCGTCGAAATCCTCACCGGTTCGCACAGCCACGGCCAGGGCCACGAGACGACCTTCGCCCAGCTGGTGTCCGAACGCCTGGGCATCTCGACCGAGCAGGTCTCCATCGTGCACGGCGACACCGACAAGGTGCAGTTCGGCATGGGCACCTACGGCTCGCGTTCGGGCGCTGTCGGCATGACCGCCATCTCCAAGGCGCTCGACAAGATCGAAGCCAAGGCGAAGAAGGTTGCCGCCCACGTGATGGAAGCCAGCGAATCCGACGTCGAGTTCAAGAACGGCAGCTTCTCGGTCAAGGGCACCGACAAGAAGATGGCGTTCGGCGAGGTGGCCCTTGCGGCTTATGTTGCGCACAAGTTCCCGACCTCGGAAGTGGAGCCGGGCCTCAAGGAAGGCGCTTTCCATGACCCGACCAACTTCACCTTCCCGGCCGGCTGCCACATCTGCGAACTGGAAGTCGATGCCGAGACCGGTGTGACCGAGGTGGTTGACTGGGTGGCCGTGGACGACTTCGGCAACATCATCAACCCGATGATCGTGGAAGGCCAGGTGCACGGCGGCATCGCGCAAGGGGTGGGCCAGGCGCTCACCGAAGGCGTGGTCTATGACGACGGCGGCCAGCTGCTGACCGGCTCGTACATGGACTACTGCATGCCGCGCGCCGACAACCTGCCGCCGCTGCGTCTCGACTTCACCAAGACCGAGTGCCCGTCGAACCCGCTGGGCATCAAGGGCTGCGGTGAGGCTGGCGCCATTGCCGCACCGGCTGCGCTGATGAACGCGCTGACCGATGCGCTCGGGGTCAAGGATGTGCCGATGCCGGCCAGCCCGCAGACCGTGTGGAAGGCCATGGCGCATCTGCGCGAGGCGGCCGAGTAAATCCAGGGACAGGAGACAGAAAAAATGGAAAACTTTGAATATCACCGTCCCTCGAAGCTGGCGGATGCGGTCAAGCTGATCAAGGCGAAGAAGGACGGCAAGCTGATGTCGGGCGGGATGACGCT
This sequence comes from Anderseniella sp., assembly GCA_036350935.1. Taxonomy (GTDB): domain Bacteria; phylum Pseudomonadota; class Alphaproteobacteria; order Rhizobiales; family Aestuariivirgaceae; genus Anderseniella. The sequence continues at coordinate 5,655 of JAZBOA010000373.1, forward strand.
TATCCCGACGATGAAGCAGGGCCTGGCAACGCCGTCCGACATCATCGACCTTGGCGGGCTGAAGAACACCGGCGTCAAGGTCACCAAGACCAAGGTTACCATCATGGCCGGCACCACCCATGCCGAGGTGGCCAACGACAAGGATCTGAAGAAGGCCATTCCGGCGCTCGCCGCGCTGGCTGGCCGCATCGGCGATCCGCACGTGCGCCATTGCGGCACCATTGGCGGCTCGGTTGCCAATGCCGATCCGGCTGCCGACTATCCGGCGGCGCTGATTGCGCTCAACGCCAAGGTGGTGACGGACAGCCGTACCATCGAGGCCGAGAAGTTCTTCAAGGGCCTGTTCGAGACGGCGCTGCGGACCAACGAGATCATCAAGCAGATCGAGTTCGAAATCCCGGCGCGGGCGGCCTACTCGAAGTTCCCGAACCCGGCCTCGCGCTATGCGATGGTGGGCGTGTTCGTGGCCGACTTCGGCAAGAAGGGCGTGCGCGTCGGCGTGACCGGCGCCAAGGGCTCGGCCTACCGCGAGAAAGCCATGGAGAAGGCCCTGTCGGCTGACTTCTCGGCTGATGCGCTGGCCGGGGTCAAGGTCAAGGCCGATGACATGAACTCGGACATCCACGGCTCCGCCGAATATCGCGCCCATCTCGTCGGCGTGATGGCGAAGCGGGCGGTGGCGGCTGCCAAGTAGGCCGCCTGTCGAGCCGTTTGACGAAAACCGGTGCGGCCCGTGAGCCTTTTGCGCTTGCGGGCCGTATCGTTGTAAACAAGGGGCATCATGCCAGTGACACTTCCCACCTCGATCGATGAAACCCAGCAGCTGCTGTCCACCGAGAGTTATATCGCAGACCGGCCACTGGCGACGGTGGTGTACCTGGCGCTGAAGATGGGCCGGCCGCTGTTTCTCGAAGGCGAGGCGGGCGTGGGCAAGACCGAGATCGCCAAGGTGCTCAGCGCCACGCTGGGCCGCGACCTGATCCGGCTGCAGTGCTATGAGGGCCTTGATCTGGCGGCCGCTGTCTACGAGTGGAACTATTCGGCGCAGATGATCGAGATCCGCATGGCCGAGGCCGAAGGCGTCGATGACCGGGACCGGCTGCAGTCCGACATCTTTTCTGACCGGTTCCTGATCAAGCGGCCGTTGCTCAAGGCGCTGGAGCCGCACACCGGCGGCGCGCCGGTGCTTCTGATCGACGAACTGGACCGTACCGACGAGGCATTCGAGGCGTTCCTGCTGGAGGTGCTGTCCGACTACCAGGTGACGATCCCGGAGATCGGCACCATCAAGGCGCCGGAACCGCCCATCGTCATCATCACCTCCAACCGCACCCGCGAGGTGCATGACGCGCTGAAGCGGCGCTGCCTCTATCACTGGGTCGGTTATCCTTCAGCCGAGCGCGAGCTTGAGATCATCAAGCGCAGGAAGCCCGGCGTGGGCGATCAGCTGGCGCAGGAGGTGGTGGGCTTCATCCAGGCGCTTCGCGGCAAGGACCTGTTCAAGTCGCCAGGCGTGGCGGAAACGCTTGACTGGGTTTCGGCGCTGAACGAGCTCAACGCCATTGCGCTTGACCCCAGGACGGTGAACGACACGCTTGGCGTGCTGCTGAAATACCAGGACGACATCGCCCGCATGGAAGGTTCCGAAGCCAAGCGGCTGGTCGAGCAGATCCAGTCGGAGATCCGGAACCGGGCGTGATCCCATGGTGCTGACCGCCGCGAATTCCAACAAACCCCCGCCGACCGGCCAGTTGCCGGCCAACATCATGCACTTTGCCCGGGTGCTGCGCGATGCCGGGCTGCCGGTGGGGCCGGGTGCGGTGCTCGACGCGCTGGATGCGGTGACTGGCGGAGGCATGTCGTCCAAGAAGGACTTTTACTGGGTCCTCCATTCGATCTTCGTCAAGCGGCGCGAGCATACGGTGCTGTTCGACCACGCCTTCGAGGTGTTCTGGCGCAAGCCCAAGATGATCGAGCAGCTGATGCAGCTGCTGTTCCAGCAGGTGCGCGTGGAGGCGAAGCCTGACAAGAAAAAGGCGGGCCAGAAGCGGCTGGCCGAGGCGATGTTCGACCAGGACCAGGCGCAGTCGCAGCGCGAGCGTCCACGCGACGACATCGAGCTTGAGGGCGAGTACACCTCGTCGGCGCGCGAGGTGCTGCGCAACAAGGACTTCGAACAGATGAGCGCGGAAGAAGAGCGCCAGGCGCGCGACGCCATCCAGCGCATGCGGATGAACCGCATCGAGGTGAAGATGCGCCGTTTCCGCTCAAGCCCGCGCGGGGTGGTGGACATGCGCGCCACCTTGCGCAAGTCGCTGCGCACCGGCGGCAACATGGCCGAGCTGAAGTTCAAGGCGCGCCAGACGCGCGAGCCGCCGCTGGTGGTGCTGCTGGACATTTCCGGTTCCATGGCCAACTATTCCCGCGTCTTCCTGCACTTCCTGCATGCGCTGACCAATGACCGGTCGCGGGTGCAGGTGTTCACCTTCGGCACGCGGCTTACCAACATTACCCGTGAGCTGAAGCGGCGTGATGTGGATGAGGCGATGGAGCTGGTGGGCAGCCACGTGAACGACTGGTCGGGCGGCACCCGCATCGGCCACATCCTGCGCGAGTTCAATGTCAGGTGGTCGCGCCGGGTGCTGGCGCAGGGTGCGCACGTGCTGCTGATGACCGACGGGCTCGACCGTGACGACGTGGAAGTGCTGGAGGCCGAGATGGCCAGGCTTGCCCGCTCGGCAAAACGGGTGGTGTGGCTCAATCCGCTGTTGCGCTATGACGGGTTCGAGGCCCGCGCTGCCGGGATCAAGGCGATGATGCCATATGTGGACGAGTTCCGGCCGTGCCATTCGCTCAATACGCTGGCGGAGCTCGCCGAGGTCTTGTCAGGCTCGCGGGCGCAGGCGCATGATCCGCGCCGTTGGATAGACCGGGCGGCGGGGCGGCTGGGCAACGAGGTGACGGCATGAGCGCGAACGATGCAAGCCTGCTGGCAAAGGCCAACGCTTGGGTGGCCGAGGGGCGCAAGGTGGCGCTGGCCACGGTCATCGAGACCTGGGGCTCGGCGCCGCAACCGACTGGTTCGCAACTGGTCATTGACGGCGAGGGAAATTTCGAAGGCTCGGTGTCAGGCGGCTGCGTCGAAGGCGCTGTTGTGACCGAGGCGCTTGACGCCATTGCCACTGGCAAGCCCAGGGTGCTCGCCTTCGGGGTGGCGGACGAGACGGCCTGGGAAGTGGGCCTTGCCTGCGGCGGCAAGATCCGGGTCTATGTCGAACCGGTCACAGGCGAGGCGTGAGGCGATGGACGTCCAACTGCTGAAGCAACTGGCGCAAGCCCGCGACAAGCGCATGGCGGTGGCGGTGCTGACTGATCTTGCGACGGCCGAGCAGGAACTGGTGACCCGGCGCTATGCCGGCGAGCACGCGCTTGCCGCTCAGCTGGACGAGGCCTTCCGGTTTGACAAATCGGGAGTCGTTTCAACGGACAACGGCGAAATCTTCATCCATGTTCACAACCCCGCCCTGCGGCTGGTGATCATTGGCGCTGTTCACATTGCGCAAGCCGTGGCGCCGATGGCGCGGCAGGCGGGCTATGACATCACGGTGATCGATCCGCGCGGCGCCTTCGCCACGGCCGAGCGGTTTCCCGGCGTGACGCTGCATGCGGACTGGCCTGACGAGGTGCTGCCGGGCATGGCGCTGGATGCGCGCACCGCCTTCATCGCGCTCACCCACGATCCGAAGATCGATGACCCGGCGCTCACCATCGCGCTCGGTTCGGAGTGTTTCTATATCGGCGCGCTGGGCTCGAAGAAGACCCAGGCCGCCCGCCACGAGCGGCTCAAGGCGGCAGGGCTGGACCCCACCCGCATCTGCGGCCCGATCGGGCTCGACATCGGGGCGCGCGGCGCGCCCGAGATTGCCATTTCCATCATGGCCGAGATGACCCGCCATCTCCGGCTGAGCGGCGGCAAGTCATGACCTTCGGCGAGATTGCGGTCAGCGCTGCGCAGGGTGCCATCCTTGCCCATTCGGTGCGCCGGGGCGGGGTGTCGTTCAAGAAGGGCAGGATGCTGTCGGCGGCAGACGTCGGTGCACTGGCGCAGGCCGGGGTGGATACGGTGTTCGCCGCCGCGCTCGGACCGGATGACGTGCACGAGGACGAGGCGGCGGCGCGGCTGGCGGCGGCGGTTTCGGGGGAAGGCGTCACCATTCAGGATGCCTCGACGGGGCGCGCCAACATCTACGCGGCCGCGGCGGGCGTTGTGCTGGTCGATGCGGGGCTGGTGCGGGCGCTGAACCGGCTCGATGAATCGGTCACGCTGGCTACGGTGACGCCGTTCCAGCCGCTCGAGGCCGGCCAGATGGTGGCGACCGTCAAGATCATCCCGTTTGCCGCCCCGCGCCCGGTGGTGGAGGAGGCGTGTGCGCTGGCAGAAGCCGGCAGCCTGGTTTCCGTCAGGCCGTTCACGCCGCATCGGGCGGGCCTGGTGCTCACCCGGACCGAAGGCATGAAGGCATCGCTGCTGGACAAGTCCGCCCGGGTGATCCGCGACCGGCTGGAAGGCTTCGGCAGCACGCTGGGCGAGGTCATCGAGGTGCAGCACACCATTGAAGGCGTGGCCGGTGGAATCGCAGGACTGAAGGCGAGTGGTCATGATCCGGTACTGGTGTTTGGCGCCTCGGCCATCGTCGACCGGGGTGATGTGGTGCCGGAGGGCCTCATGGCGGCGGGCGGCCAGGTCATTCACCTTGGCATGCCGGTGGACCCGGGCAACCTGCTGATGCTCGGCTCGCTGGACGGCAAGCCGGTCATCGGGGTGCCGTCGTGTGCCCGCTCGCCCAAGCTCAATGGCTTCGACTGGGTGCTGGCGCGGGTGCTGGCGGGCATCGACGTGCGCCCACAGGACATCATGGACATGGGGGCGGGCGGGCTGCTGATGGAAATCGAGACGCGGCCTTCCCCGCGCGAGGCCGGGCGATGAGCGCGCTGGCAGGCGTCGTGCTGGCGGCGGGAACCTCTTCGCGTTTCGGCGCCGCCAACAAGCTGCTCAGCCTCTGGCGGGGGCAGCCGATACTGTGCACGGTGGTGGAAGCTGCGCTTGCCACCGAGCTCGACCCGGTGATCGTTGTCACCGGCCACGAGCGCGAACAGGTTGAGGCCGCGCTAGCCGGGATCGACGTACAGTTTGCGCACAATGCCGGTTTCGCGTCGGGCCAGGCAAGCTCGGTGAAGGCGGGGATTGCCGCCGTGCCCGGATGGTGCGACGGGGCCATGGTGCTGCTGGGCGACATGCCGCGCGTCTGTCCCGGGGAGATCAACGCGCTGATCGATGCCTTTGCCGGTGAGACCTCCATCGTGGTGCCGCAGTTCGACGGCCAGCGCGGCAACCCGGTGATATTCGGCAGGGCGCATTTCCCCGAACTGGCAAGACTGACCGGCGACAAGGGCGCGCGCGAGCTGTTGTCAGGGCCGGGCGTGACGCTGGTGGAGATGGACTCCGACGCCGTGCTGAAGGACGTCGACACCCCGGAGGCGCTTGCATGACCACCCGCCGGCCCGCCCGCCCGGGCATCCCCGTCAGCGCTGTCGACACCCCTGCGCTGGTCATCGATCTGGACGCCTTCGAGCGCAATCTCGACGCCATGGCCGCCTATGCCGAGGCTGCCGGGGTTCGGTTGCGCCCCCATGCCAAGACACACAAGAGCCCGGATGTGGCGCTGGCGCAAGCGGCGCGCGGGGCAGTTGGCCAATGCTGCCAGAAGGTGTCTGAGGCGGAAGTGCTGGTGCATGGCGGCATCAAAGACGTGCTGGTGTCCAACGAGATCGTGGGCGAGGCGAAGTTGCGGCGGCTGGCGGACCTTGCCACCCGGGCGCGTATTTCTGTCTGTGCCGACGATATCGAGCAGGTTGAGGCCTATGATGCGGCGGCGCGGGCGGCAGGTGCGGTCATCAACGTGCTGGTGGAGATCGATGCCGGGGCCGGCCGGTGCGGTGTTGCGGCGGGCCGTCCGGCCGCCAGCCTGGCCTGCGCCATCGCGGCGAGAGAAGGTCTGAGCTTTGCCGGCCTTCAGGCCTATCACGGCGGCGCCCAGCACCTGCGCACGCCAGAGGAACGCCGTGCCGCCATCGCCATGTCGGCCACGCGGGTGCGCGCCAGCCTTGCCGCCATGAACAAGGCAGGCCTTGCCTGCCCGGTGGTGACGGGGGCGGGCACCGGCACCTTCTACGAGGAGGCTTCCTCCGGCGTGTGGAACGAGCTGCAGGCTGGTTCCTATTGTTTCATGGACGCCGACTATGCCCGCAACCAGCCGGGCGAGGGGTCCAACCTGCCGCGCTTCGAACATGCGCTGTTCATCGCCACCACGGTGATGAGCGTTGCGGTGTCCGGCCAGTGCGTCATCGACGCCGGCCACAAGGCGGCGGCCATCGATTCCGGCCTGCCCGTGGTATGGGGCGCGGACGGGCTGACCTATGCCGCAGCCAACGACGAACACGGGGTTGTGAGTGTCAACCAGGCAACGATGCAGCCACAGTTGGGCAGCCGCATCTGGCTGATCCCCGGTCACATCGACCCGACCGTCAACCTGCACGACTGGTACGTTGGCGTGCGCGGCGGGCTGGTGGACGGCGTGGTGGAAGCGGTCTGGCCCGTCGCCGCGCGCGGCTGTGTTTTCTAGAGTCCAGTCAAGGTCATAAACGGAGACGTTCAACTCATGTATACGCTTGTCGGATCGCCCAAGAGCCGTGCCTTCCGTGTGATGTGGATGATGGAGGAGGCGGGCCAGGCCTATGACATCATTCCCGCTGCCGCGCGCAGCGACGAGGCGCGCAAGTACAACCCGTCCGGCAAGGTGCCGGCGCTGGTGGTGGACGGCGAGGTCATCATCGACAGCATCGCCATCTGCCAGTTCCTCGCCGACCGTCATGACGTGTGCACCTTCAAGGCCGGCACCATCGAGCGGGCGCGGCAGGACAGCTGGCTGCATTTTGCCGTCGACGAGCTGGACTCCGCCTGCTGGTGGGCGGCCAAGCATACCTTCATCCTTCCGGAAGAGTTGCGCGCCGAAACCGCCATCAAGGCCTGCGAGCACGACTTCAGCCGGGCGCTGGGCTGGCTGGAAGAGCGCCTTGGCGGCAATGACTACGTGATGGGCAAGCAATTCACGGTGCCTGACATGATCATCGTGCACTGCTTCGGCTGGGCCATCGGCATGCACAAGTGGCGGGTTCCGGAAGGTCCGCTAACCGCCTACATGAAGCGGGTACGGGCGCGGCCGGCGTTCCAGAAGTCATGGGCAGCGCGCGAAGCGGCTTGAGTTTCACGCGCTTTTTCGCAAACCTTGCGTTCATGCAGGGTATAGTCCGGTCATTGTTGGCCTTCATGGCGCTGGTGCTGCTGGCTGCAGGGCCGGCGGGCAGGGCGGTTGCGGATGACGCGCCATCGCTGGATGCCGCGCTGGCGAAGCTGGCGCCGCCGCCATCAGACGCGGCGCTGGCGCAGATCCCCGACCCTGGCCGCAAGCTGCTGGCGCTGCGCAGTTACGTGCGCTACGGGGCGAAGATCGCCGAGCGGTGGAGCTGGACGGACGAGCAGATCGAGGCGTTCAAGGGTTCGCCGGAACAGCAGGTTCTGCTGGCCGAAATCGCCGCCGTGAATGAGCACTTCAAGGCGGCAAATCCGGGCTACGAGATTTATGTCCACGGCACCGTGCGCAGCCTCGATGAGCAGCTTGCCAAGTGGAACAGCAATACCTCAGTGGGCGAGGGGGCAGCGGAGATTGCCGCCGCCCATCAAGCCGAGTTTGGCGATGACGGGTTGCAGCCGGACCGGATCGACGTGAAGAAGCTTGGCGCCTGGCTGCGCCGCTTCCAGCCGTCGAAGCGCGCCAGCCTCGCGGCCCCCGGCCTGACGCTGCATGGCCGCGCCCACGCAATCGACTTCCAGGTGATGAAGGACGGGCAAATTCA
>JAZBOA010000374.1:0-3047 GCA_036350935.1 Anderseniella sp.
ATCCGCGGCGGTGGATTTGATCATGGTCTTGGTCACGGCCATGAACAGGGCGGCGGGAACGCCCTTGCCAGAGACGTCACCGACGCAGATGCATAGCTTGTTTCTCTCAATGAAGAAGTAATCATAGAAATCTCCGCCTATCTCCCGGGCGGGCTTCAGGAGGCCGCGGATGTCGAACTCATCACGGTCGGGAAAGGCGGGAAACGTCGCCGGCACCATACTCAGCTGGATATCCCGGCCCACATTGAGCTCCTGCTCCATCCGTTCCTTCTGCTGGTTGATGACAGCATAGGCGGCCTGCAACTCGTCCATATTTTGCTTCAGAGCCAGATGGGTTTTTACGCGTGCTTTCAGCAGTGGCGGATTGACGGGCTTGAGGATGTAGTCGGCGGCGCCAAGGGCAAAGCCCTCAGCCTCGTCGGAAGTCTCCCCCTTGGCCGTGAGAAAAATTACGGGTATAGCCTGCGTTGCGGGATTTGCCTTCAACTGGCGGCATACTTCGTAACCGTCAATTTCCGGCATCATGATGTCCAGCAGGATCAGGTCCGGTGCCTGGGACTGTGCGATCTTGAGTGCAATATGACCATTGATGGCCACCTTGACCTGGTAGTCATCCCCCAGGATGCCTTTGACCACGTCCAGGTTTTCCGGCGTGTCGTCCACAGCCAGCACCGTGACTTTTCTGTCTTCAGTTGCCATATGCCTTTTCTATCCTTCAGGCCATCAGTTCATCGAGAAGCGCCTGCGCACTGTCGTAGTCGTACTGATCCACCAGCTTAGCAAGCTTTCTCAGTCGGGCTAGTACCCCGGGCTCTCCCACATTATCGATCAGCTGTCCCACGGTATCGCCGGCCTCGCCGTCATAGTCTGCCAGCTGGCGAGCCAGCACCTGCAGTCTTTCCAGGTAATCTGCGGGCAGAGGCTCGGTCGGGGCTTGCACTGGAGACTCTGCTGTGCCCAGTTCTGCAGCGATATCGTGGATGAGCCGTTGCAGTTCGTCACGGGTAGCCGTCAGCAGCGCATCGAAATCTCCCTGGGGTGACTCCTTCAGGTTGTGCTCCAGTTCTGCGCCCAGGCGCTGCAATTCTCCTGCGCCAATACTGCCGCCGACACCTTTCAGCGTATGTGCGGCGCGCACAGCAACCTCATTATCTCCCTCTTCGCGGGCGGCGATGATCTCGTCGATTGCTCCGGCCTGGTTATCCACGAACTTGCGCAGCAGCTTGCGGTAGCTGGTCTCGTTTCCGCCGATACGTTCAATGCCCGCCGCTGTGTCGAGACCCGGAATCGACAGAGCACCTTCAATTGAGTCCTTGTCGTCTTCAGACTCGCCAAGGCCTGCAGGTACCTCCCTCTCTCCGGGCGCTATCCAGGACAACAGTGCGGAGTACAATTCTTTCGGGTCTATTGGCTTGTTCAAATGGGCATTCATGCCAGAGCTAAGGGACCGCTCCCGGTCTTCCACTGTGGCATTGGCCGTCATGGCCAGCACCGGCAATTTATCGAAACGACGGTCCTCCCGAATTTTGCGGGTGGCGGTATAGCCATCCATGACTGGCATCTGGATATCCATCAAAACGCAGTCATAGGTGTGTTGCTCAAGCATTTCCAGCGCCTTCTGGCCATGGTACGCCACTTCCACCACCAGCTTTGCCTGTTCCAGCAACTCTTTGGCAACCTGCTGGTTGATCTCATTGTCCTCCACCAGCAGGATGCGCGCACCCTGGATGGGTTTCAATGCATCCGGCTTGACGCTTCCACGTTTGGTACGGCCGCGTGAGGTAGTTTCCATTTCATGACCGAATACCTGCATAACTGCGTCGAACAGGTGCGAGGGACTGATCGGTTTTGCAAGGAACTGGCCAATGTGTTCTGCCCCGGGCTTCTCCATCAGTTCACTGCCGTGGAAGGCAGACACCATGATCAGCTTGGGTTGCACTTTCAGGTTCTTAAGGGCGCGAATATCCGCCGCCAATTCCAATCCAGACTTGCCGGGCATCATCCAATCCAGTACGACCAGTTCATAGGGCTTTTCACTCTGCTGCAGCGCCGCAAGGGCTTGTTCGGCATTTTCGGTCAGGGTCGTATCGAAGGTGAGGGATTGCAGGTAGTGGTCCAGGATCTCCCTGGAAGTGTCGTTGTCGTCCACCACCAGTGCGCGCAGGCCCCTGACGTCGGGTGTGACCTCGAATGAGCGTTTACTGACTTCCTTGCCCACACCCAGTTCCACGTCGAAACCGAAGGTGCTACCCACGCCTTCTTCACTTTGTACCCAGATACTGCCGTTCATCATCTCCACCAGCTGCTTGGAGATGGCCAGCCCCAGGCCTGTGCCGCCATACTTGCGGGTGGTTGAGGTGTCTGCCTGCGAGAAAGACTGGAACAATCGTGATTGTTGCTCGGGGGTCATGCCAATGCCAGTATCTCTAACGGTACACTGCAGCACCACGCGATCGCCACTTCGGCCAGCGAGCTTGATAGAGACAAGTATCTCGCCTTTCTCGGTGAATTTGGCCGCATTGTTACAGAGGTTTACCAGAATCTGCCCCAGCCGCAGTGGATCGCCTATCATCACCGCGGGCACGTCCGGGGAGCGGTCGAACATCAGTTCAAGGCCTTTTTCCTGGGTCTTGACCAGTACCACAGTGGCCAGATTGTCCAGCACTGCGTCGATCTCGAAGGGGATAGACTCAATTTCCAGTTTACCCGCCTCGATCTTCGAGAAATCGAGGATGTCGTTGATGATGCCCAGCAACGCTGTTGCCGATGCATGGATTTTGCCGAGATAGTCCTCCTGCTTGTTATTGAGCTCTGTCTTGAGGCACAGGTCACTGAGGCCGATAATGGCGTTCATTGGCGTGCGTATCTCGTGACTCATGTTGGCCAGGAAGTCGCCCTTGGCCTGGTTGGCGCTGTCGGCGGCCTCCTTGGCACGCTGCAGTTCCTCTGCTACCCGCCTGCGCTCATAAATGCGTGCCAACTGGTCGCTGACGTTGCGCGCCAACTGCAGCCTGCCCTCGTCTACGCGCGCTTCGCGATCGACAAAC
>JAZBOA010000375.1:0-10234 GCA_036350935.1 Anderseniella sp.
CCGGTCTGCTCGACCAGGCGGCGCGCGAGATCAGCGAGCAGGTGCGTACCCGGGTGCTCATCATCGAGGATGAGCCGCTCATCGCGCACGATATCGAAACCCTGGTCAGCGAGCTCGGCCACGAGGTGACCGGCGTTGCCCGCACCCATACGGAAGCCAACAGGCTGGCAGCCGAAACCGCGCCGGGCCTGGTGCTGGCCGACATTCAGCTGGCCGACGGAAGCTCGGGGATCGATGCGGTCAACGACATCATCAAGACGTTCAACGTGCCGGTAATCTTCATCACGGCGTTTCCGGAGCGGCTGCTGACGGGTGAAAAGCCTGAGCCGGCCTTCCTGATCACCAAGCCGTTCATCGCCGACATGGTGAAGGCGATCATTTCGCAAGCATTGTTTTTCGACCGGGCAGCAGGCTCCGAAGCGGCCGCCTGAGGGCGACCGGCTCAGACGGCCAGTTCGAATTCGTCGCGCTGGAGCATTTCCGCCAGCCGCTTGCGGGCGCGTGAGACGCGGCTTTTCATGGTGCCGACAGCGACGCCGCAAATCGCAGCCGCTTCCTCGTAAGCCATGCCGGATGCGCCGACCAGGATGATGGCCTCGCGCTGGTCATCGGGCAGCTGGTTCAGCGCCTGCTTCAGTTCTTCCAGCTCGATGTGGCTTTCCTGGTTGCCGAGGACCGCCTGGCGTTCGGCAATCATGCCGTCGGCGTCCTCGACCTCGCGGCCTTTCTTGCGCATCTGCGAATAGAACTCGTTGCGCAGGATGGTGAACAGCCAGGCGCGCAGGTTGGTGCCCTCCTGGAACGAGGAAAAGTTCGCCCATGCCTTGACCATGGTTTCCTGCACCAGGTCGTCGGCGCGGGTGGGATTGCCACACAATGAATAGGCGAAGGCGCGCAGGGAGGGAATGTTGCCGATAAGGCCGTCGCGCAATTGCTGCGATACTGCCATGATCAACCCTTCCCGTCCTGCTGCTCAAGCTGGCGCAGCAGTTCGGCGAACCGGTCGGGAACGGGCTCGCTGGCGACATCGTCATAGAGTTTCCTGAGCTGCCTGCCGATCGCCTCTTCGACAACCGGATCAGGTCCATGCCCGCGTTGTCCGTCAGGCAGCATGCCGGCGCTGGTGGACGAATGGGTCGGCTTTTTCATCAATTCACCACACGATGCGGCAGCGCCGCCATCCATCTTGCACAAACCGGCGATGCAGGGCACCGGCGGTCAACCCTGTCAAGCTGCATAGAACCACAAAGCACCGCCCAGCGATACAACGGCCAGCAGCAGGCCGAACAACAGGGCGTGACGGGCCGGCGCATCTTCTGTCGCGGCGCGGGCTTTCTCTGTCGTGAGCTTGGTCATGGGATACCTCGCTTTCTGCCAGTGTTCAGGACTTGTGCTGGACAACGCCTCCAGCAGACGTTGGTTCCAGCCACAACAGCCTGCATTGCGGTCACAAGTTGCGTGAACAGCCCGAAAAATGACCCGGAAAACCCCTGCAGGCGGGCGACCTGCCACCAGGGTCAGGAGACCCTATAGACTGAGAGGCAGCCGTGCTTCGAACAACAGGCCTTCAGCGCGCCAGGTAAAGCGCGTTTCGCCGTTGTACTGGCGGGCCAGCAGCTTATCGAGCATGATCGTGCCGAAACCCCTGCGTTCCGGCTGGCCGTTGGCGTTGGCGCAGCCGGTTTCAGACCACACCAGCAACAGTTCCATGCTGTCAGCCTTGCCGTCCTTCTGGGGCGTAACGGCAATGTCCAGCTTCACCTTGCCGCCATCCTGCACCAGCGCTCCGTACCTTGCAGCGTTGTTGGCCAGCTCATGCAGCGCGAGGGCGATCATCTGGGCCTGCTGGGCCGTCACCAGCACTGGCGCAACGGAGATGGTCAGCCTGCCCTCCTCGTCTTCCGGAGAGAACGGCTTGAGCACCTTGTCAACCAGCAGGTCGAGCCGGAGCGAGCCCCAGTTGGTGTCGAACAGGGCATCCTGCGCCACGTTCAACGCCCTGAGGCGGCTTTGCAGGTTGGACTTGTAGTCCGGCACAGTCTGCGAGCGCGCAGCGGTCTGATCGGCGATGCTCGACACCAGCTGCATGGTGTTGCGCACCCGGTGCGCAAGTTCGCGCACCAGGATATCGCGGGCCTGGGCATTTTCCTTGGCAATGCTGATGTCCTGCATCACCACGCTCGCCGTTTCGCCGCCGGCCTCGTTCTCGATGCGCTCGCCAATCGAGAGCAGCACCCAGTGCGGCTTGCCGGTGGCATCGAGCAGGCGGCATTCGATGGCGCGGAAGCTGCGGTCGGCACCGTTCACCTCATCCAGCAACTCGATGAGGCCGGCATGATCAGCTGCATCGAACAGGTCGACAAGCGGCTTGCCCTCGATTGCCTCGCGGGACTTGGACGTCAACTGCAGCAACCGTCCATTCGACTTGATGGCGCGGCCGGTGCCCGTCTCGATTTCCACATTGGCGGTGCCGGTGCTTTCGAACAGCGAACGGTAAGCCGCCTCGCGTACAGCCCTTGCATGCTCGGCCTGGTCCAGGCGCGAACCGACCAGCCGGTTCTCGGCCTGCAGCCGCGATTGTTCGCTGGCGCCCAGCGCCACCAGCGTCAGCAGTGCGCCCAGACCGAAAACCAGCATCGAGGCTGCGGTGCTGGACCCGCTGGAAGCGATAGCGACGGTCGCTTCCCACTGCCGGTCGCCGACATTGAGGCGGACCCGAACCAGATTGACGTCGTCCGCCACCGGGGGGGCCGCATAGATTTCCCGCCCCGACGCCACGTCCGTCAATGCGGTGAGCGACACCTGCTCCGTCTGCCAGTGCGCCGCCAGGGCAGGCAGCGAGATCAGCGCCGCGACGGCGCCCGAAAAGTGGCCGGACTCATCGTGCAGCGCACGGCTGGCAACCGGCAGGTACATCAGGAAGGCCGTTTCAGCGGGGCTCTGCACCAGCGGAAAGCTGTCAGACACCGCAACGCGGTTTCCTTCCCGCGCCCTGGCAATGGCATCGGCGCTGGTGGCGTTGCTGGCCACGTCAAGGCCCAGTGCCCTCTCGTTGCCGGCATAAGGATGAATTAGATCGATAACGTAGTGATGGCTTCGCGGCTGAACGGGACCAGTGGCGCCGCCGTCTGCGCGCTCGGTCACCTTGAATGGACGGGACCGCAATTGCTGCTGATGGCGCTCATAATCGTGCAGATCCTCCGGCTTGACGAACTGGACATGCTGGAGGGCCCGGACATAGTCCGGCTGGGCAAGCTGGGCGGCGAAGCCCTCGAATTCGGCGTCACTCACGTCCCGCTGGATGGCAAAGAAACCGCGCAGGGCGCGCAGGCTGCCCTCGACAAGAAGGGTCTGGTTGCGCAGTTCATCCACCATGGCGCCAGCCTGGAACCGGTCCGACTGCACCCGGCGGCTTTCGACCACGCCATAGGCGATTACCCCGGCGATGACCGACAGCGCCAGGCCACTGAACAGGATCAGGATGGAAACGGTCTTTCGCGACAAGCGAGCCTCTGTGTGGTTGCAGGCAAGTTGGATCACGGGCTTGATGAGTGGCCCGTCAGCCGGAGTTTACCTCAGGCAACGGCAGGAGCCCGCGCCAGGTTCCTGAAGATAAAAACTTGCAGCCACTATGCAACCAATTCCGGCAACAGTCATTTTTGCCTTGCCAGCGGCCAAGCCCTCTGTTCCCTCCCCGCATCGCCGCTGCTGACTTCAACCCCCCTGGCCATACCGGCCCGGGGGGCTCATTTTCGGGCTTGCCCGGGTCATGATCCGGGTACGATTGACGAACCGCGCGCCAGTTGGCACAGTGCCCGTCATTCGCATGCCACGATGCGGGAGAGATCAGGCTTCGAGCCTGACGCCGAAGGAGCAACCGCCCCGGAAACTCTCAGGCAAAAGGACCGCTTCGTGGAGCATCTCTGGAGAGCAGCGGCGCCAATGCCGCTCACCGAAGGGCGTAAGCAGGCCTTCAGGCAAGGCAGGCGAAATCTCTCAGGTCGTTGACAGAGGGGGCAAGTGTATCCGGTTTCTCACCGGCTGCGCTGCCACCTTTGGAATTACGGCTTGGGGAGACAGGCGCTTGGACGATCAGCAACCGGATACCCTGCACAAGACGCCGCTATGCGCGGTTCACGAAGCGCTCGGCGCCCGCATGGTGCCGTTCGCCGGCTACCTGATGCCGGTGCAATACCCCACCGGCATCATCGCCGAGCACAATCACACGCGGGAGAAGTGCGGGCTGTTCGATGTGTCGCACATGGGGCAGGCATGGCTGAAGGGACCCGGCTTCGAAACGGTGGCGGGCGCACTGGAAGCGCTCGTTCCCGCCGACCTCGGCTCGCTGCAGCCCGGCCGGCAACGCTATTCGCAACTGTTGAATGAACAGGGCGGCTGCATCGACGACCTGATGATTGCTCGCTCGGCCCACCCGGACATGCAGAACGGGCTTTTTCTGGTGGTCAACGCTTCGCGAAAGCACATCGACTTCGCCCATCTGCGAGAGCGTCTGCCAGCGGGAATCGAGCTTGAGGAACTGCCCGGGCTGGCGCTGCTGGCACTGCAGGGGCCGCGTGCGGAGGCGGTGCTCGAAGTGCTTTTGCCGGGCGTTGCTGCGCTTGAATTCATGCAGGGCGCACCGTTCACGTTCGAGGGCGAAGGTATCTACGCGACGAGATCCGGCTATACCGGCGAGGACGGGTACGAGATTTCCGTACCTGCCTCGAAGGCCGAGGCACTGTGGACAGCGCTGACTGCCCATGACGACGTCAAGCCGATTGGTCTTGGCGCGCGCGACTCGCTCAGGCTGGAGGCGGGGCTGTCGCTTTACGGACACGAGCTGGACGAAACGGTATCGCCTGTCGAGGCGTCGCTGTTGTGGTCGATTCCCAAGCACCGGCGCGAGCAAGGCGGCTTTCCCGGTGCGGCCCGCATCCAGCGCGAGATTGCCGAAGGCCCTTCCCGCAAGATCGCCGGCATCAAGCCGGAGGGCCGGGCGCCGGCGCGCGAGGGCACGGTCATCATGGCAGACGGCGAGGAAGTGGGCGTGATAACGTCGGGAGGCTTCGGCCCCACTGTTGGAGGCCCGGTGGCGCTTGGCTTCGTGCCGCCTGCGCTGGCAAAGCCCGGCACGAAACTAGACCTCATGGTGCGCGGCAAGGCGCTGCCAGCTGAGGTGGTTAAGCTGCCGTTCGTGCAAAAATCATTCAAGAAATAACCAGGCAAAACACTGCCGAAATCTGGAGGACTGAAGATGGCGACAATGAAATTTTCCAAGGAGCATGAGTGGATTCGCGTCGACGGCGACGTGGCGACAATCGGCATCACGCAACACGCCGCCGAACAGCTCGGCGACCTGGTGTTCGTGGAACTGCCCGATGTCGGCAAGACGGTGGCGCCCGGCGACGAAGCAGCGGTGGTGGAGTCGGTGAAGGCCGCCAGCGAGGTTTATGCGCCGGTGTCAGGCGAGGTCGTCGAGGTGAACTCGGTGCTGGCGGACGAGCCGGGCAAGGTCAACGAGGCGCCGGAAGGCGATGGCTGGTTCATGAAGCTGAAGCTGTCGGATGCGTCGGAACTGGACGGATTGATGGACGAGGCCGCCTACAAGGCATTCGTCGAGGAACAGGGCTGATCCCGCTCCCCGCCCCGCGACCTGAAACGAACATCATGAAAGCTTGAACAATGGCTGACAAACGCCCCCGCCTGACCGACCTGCAAGCCGGCGCCAACTTCATTCCCCGTCACATCGGCCCGCGCGACTCCGAGATTTCGGCCATGTTGAAGACCGTCGGCGCCTCGTCCCTCGATGACCTGATTGCCAAGGTTGTACCGAAGAAAATCCGTTCGGAACGGCCGCTGGATCTGCCTGTTCCCCTGTCCGAGCGCAACGCGCTGTCGGACCTGCGCAAGGTGGCCGGGCGCAACCGCATCTACACCTCGATGATCGGCATGGGCTATTACGGCTGCGTGACGCCGAAGGTGATCCTGCGCAACATCCTGGAGAACCCCGGCTGGTACACCGCCTATACGCCCTACCAGGCGGAGGTGAGCCAGGGCAGGCTGGAGGCGCTGCTCAACTTCCAGCAGATGGTGGTCGATCTGACCGGCCTCGAACTGGCAAGCGCCTCGCTACTGGATGAAGGCACCGCCGCGGCGGAAGCCATGGCCATGGCGCACCGGGTGTCGAAGACCGGGCGGGACGTGTTCTTCGTCGATGCCGACACCCATCCGCAGACTGTCGCGGTGCTGGAAACACGTGCCCGTGGCTTCGGTTTCGAGTTGAAGGTGGGCGACCCGGCAACCGACCTGAAGCCGGACGAAGTGTTTGCGGCACTGCTGTCCTATCCGGGCTCGTCAGGCCAGGTGCGCGACCATCGCAAGACGATCGCGTCGCTGAAGGCGGCAGGCGCGCTATCGATCATGGCCACTGACCTGCTGGCGCTGGCCATGCTGACCCCGCCGGGCGAACTTGGCGCCGACATTGCCGTGGGCTCGGCCCAGCGCTTCGGCGTGCCGATGGGCTATGGCGGCCCGCACGCGGCGTTTTTCGCCACCCGCGACGAGTTCAAGCGCGCCATGCCGGGCCGCGTCATCGGGGTGTCGGTGGATGCGGAGGGCCGGCCGGCGCTGCGCATGGCGCTGCAGACCCGCGAACAGCACATCCGGCGCGAGAAGGCAACCAGCAACATCTGCACCGCGCAGGTGCTGCTGGCGGTGATTGCCGGCATGTTCGCCGTCTACCAGGGGCCGAAGGGAATCGCCAAGATTGCCGCCCGTGCCCACCGCTTCGCCGAGATCGCCGCGCATGCCCTCAGGAAATGGGGGTACGAGGTGACGACGGACGCCTTCTTCGACACCATTACGGTGCGCGTTCCTGCCAGAGCCTATGCGCTGGTGGCGAAGGCGCGCGAACAGCGCATCAACCTGCGCCACGTGGACGCCGACCATATCGGCATCTCGTTCGATGAGACGACGCGGCGGTCGGAGGTCGAGAAGCTGCTGGGCTGCTTCAGGACCAACGGGCTGGCGGGCTGGAGCCTCGACCAGATCGACGAGGAACTGAGCGAGTGCATCCCCGCCGGGCTGCAGCGCACATCGGACTATCTCACTCACCCGGTGTTCAACATGTACCGGTCGGAAACGCGGATGCTGCGCTACCTGCGCCACCTGCAGTCGAAGGACATCGCGCTCGACCGGTCGATGATCCCGCTGGGCTCGTGCACCATGAAGCTCAACGCCACCACCGAGATGATCCCGGTCACCTGGCCCGAGTTCGCCAACATGCACCCGTTCTGCCCGCTGGAGCAGGCGCAGGGCTACCAGCAGCTGTTCGAGGAGCTGGAAAGCTGGCTGGCGGAAATCACCGGTTTTGATGCGGTGTCGCTGCAGCCCAATGCCGGCAGCCAGGGCGAATATGCCGGGCTGATGACCATCCGCGCCTTCCACGAGGCGAACGGCGACAGCCACCGCGATGTGTGCCTGATCCCGTCGTCGGCACACGGCACCAACCCGGCCTCCGCCGTGATGGCGGGGCTGAAGGTGGTGGTGGTCAAATGCGACGACCATGGCAACGTGGACGTGGACGACCTGAAGGCAAAGGCGGAAGCCAACAAGGAGAATCTGGCCGCGCTGATGGTCACCTACCCGTCCACGCACGGGGTGTTCGAAGAGGCGATCAAGGACATCTGCCAGGCGATCCATGACCATGGCGGGCAGGTCTATCTGGACGGCGCCAACCTCAATGCGCTCGTCGGCCTCGTCCGCCCCGCGGAAATCGGGGCGGACGTGTGTCACATGAACCTGCACAAGACGTTCTGCATTCCGCATGGCGGAGGCGGCCCCGGCGTCGGCCCGATCGGGGTGAAGGCTCACCTTGCCCGCTTCCTGCCCGGCCATGACGTGGTGGAAGGCGTCAACCCGGCTGCCCATGGCCTGGCGACCATCGGCCAGGTCTCGGCGGCGCCCTGGGGCTCGGCGTCGATCCTGCCGATCTCGTGGGCCTACATTGCCATGATGGGTGCGGAAGGCCTGACGCGGGCAACGCAGGTAGCCATCCTCAACGCCAACTACATTGCACGCCGGCTGGGCGAACATTTCCCCATCGTCTACACGGGGCCGGGCGGCTACGTGGCGCACGAGTGCATCATTGACATGCGCGAGGTGAAGGAAAATGCCGGCATCGGCGTCGAGGACGTCGCCAAGCGGCTGGTGGACTATGGCTTCCATGCGCCGACGATGAGCTGGCCGGTGCCGGAAACGCTGATGATCGAGCCGACGGAGTCCGAGTGCCAGCAGGAAATCGACCGGTTCTGCGAGGCGATGATCCAGATCCGCGCCGAGATTGCCGAGGTGGAAAGCGGCAAGGCCGACAAGGTGAACAACGTGCTGCGCAATGCGCCACATACCCACCGGGCGCTGCTGGAAGACTGGACGCGGCCCTACTCGCGCGAGCAGGCCTACTTCCCGCTGCACACCCAGCGCGACGACAAGTACTGGCCGCCGGTGGCGCGCGTCGACAACGTGTACGGAGACCGGCACGTGGTGTGCACCTGCCCGCCGCTGGAGGCTTACGCGGAAGCGGCCGAGTAACTCTCAGACGCGTTCGAGGGCGCAGGCAATGCCCTGGCCCACGCCGATGCACATGGTGGCAAGCGCAAGCTTGCCACCTTTTTCGTGCAGCTCCAGCGCCGCCGTGCCGGCAAGGCGCGCGCCTGACATGCCCAGCGGATGACCGAGCGCAATGGCGCCGCCATTGGGGTTCACATGGTCCGCATCATCGCCGATGCCAAGCTCGCGCAGCACGGCGATGCCTTGCGCGGCGAACGCCTCGTTGAGCTCGATGACGTCGAAGTCAGACGGCTTAAGTCCCAGCCTGGCGCACAGTTTCAAGGTGGCAGGCACCGGGCCTATCCCCATGATGCGCGGGGCAACGCCCGCCGTCGCGCCGCCGATGATGCGGGCAATGGGGGTCAGTCCGTGTCTTGCAGCAGCAGCCTCGGTGGCGATGATCATGGCGGCAGCGCCGTCATTGACACCCGACGCATTGCCGGCGGTAACGGAGCCGCCCTGGCGGAACGGCGCCTTGAGCTTGGCCAGTTGCTCAGCGGTGGTGTCAGGGCGCGGGTGCTCGTCGGTGCCGACCACCGTGTCGCCCTTCCGGCCCGGAATGACAACCGGCGTGATTTCCTTCGCCAGCCTGCCGGACGCCATGGCCTTGCCTGCCCTGGCTTGCGAGCACAGCGCAAAGGCGTCCTGATCCTCACGGCTGATCCGGTAGTCCTCGGCGACGTTCTCGGCCGTCTCGGGCATGGAGTCGACGCCATATTGCTGCTTCATCAGCGGGTTGATGAAGCGCCAGCCGATGGTGGTGTCATAGACGGCATTATCACGCGAGAACGCCGTCTGCGCCTTGGGCATGACGAACGGGGCGCGGGTCATGCTTTCCACGCCGCCTGCCACACAGATGTCAGCTTCGCCTGCCCTGATGGCGCGGGCTGCCGTCAGCATGGCGTCCATGCCGGAGCCGCACAGCCGGTTGATGGTGGCGGCGGGGACCGCTTGTGGCAGGCCCGCCAGCAGCCACGCCATGCGCGCCACGTTGCGGTTGTCCTCGCCAGCCTGGTTGGCGCAGCCATAGATGACGTCGTCGATGGCTTGCCAGTCAACGCCGGCATTGCGCGACATCAACGCCTTCAGCGGCACGGCGCCGAGGTCGTCGGCGCGAACACTCGCCAGTGCGCCGCCGAAACGGCCGATGGGCGTGCGGATGTAGTCGCAGATGAAGGCCTCAGCCATTCCGCTTGAGCCACTTCCACGTCGCCGGGAAGACGATGGCCGCAAGCACCAGCTTGGCGATGTCGCCGGGGATGAACGGTACGAGGCCGAACTGCACCGCCTTCTCGACGCCGATCAGCGCCGACAGCCAGCCGAGGCCCAGCGCGTAGATCGCCACGGTGCCGGCCAGCATGGCGAGGCCCATGGTCAGCACGTTGCGGTCAAAGCCGCGCTCGGCCAGCCAGCCGGTGATGCCGGCCGCAACCACGAACCCTGCGAGATAACCGCCGGTGGGTCCAACCATGTAGGCAAGGCCGATGCCCTTTTCAGGTGTACCGGCAAACACCGGCAGGCCCATGGCGCCTTCCAGCAGGTAGAGCGCAACGGTGGCCATGCCGAGCCGCCAGCCGAACGCCGCACCGATGCCCAGCACCACGAAGGTCTGCATGGTCATCGGCAC
>JAZBOA010000376.1:0-2520 GCA_036350935.1 Anderseniella sp.
GCGCGCTTGCCTTTGTTGAGAATGGTCTTCGGCCGATAGGGCACGAGCTCCACTTGCCTAGCCATAGTAGAATTGTACAGGGAGAATGGGAAAACGTCAACTCGTTTTGAGGAGCCCCGAGTACCATTGGGAGCCTCCGCAACCCTTGCAGGCAACAACACCTGAGTGCCAGGGAACTGACCTTCGGTCAACTGGAAAGTCCACGCAATGTCAAGTATTGAACCACCGCGTGACGTTGCCCGGGCAGCCCACGTTTCAGGCAGGTGGAAGGCCGGTAGTGCATCCTCCCAGATAGTTGCTGTCGACAAAGCGCTCGCTTTCTACTCGAGCGTGATGGCTAGGCCGTCCTCTCTGCCCTCGCTGCGCAGATTCAGAGCCAGAATGTAGACACTGATGATCAGCACCCAACCCGGAAAGATCAGTGTCACCCACAGACTGTAGCTGATGCTCACCAATAGAACCAGTGCCAATCCATAGGTCAGGAAGACGAGCCACCTCGGCTTGGTGTGGGTGCGGACCCAGATGGTGCCCAGTGAGATCATGAACACGCCCGCCATGCGAATGGCATAGATATTGCTAATCTGCCACATGATGGCCCGGCCGAACGTATAGATACCACTGTCGACAAGCTGAGCCGGTATGATGGCATAGGTACTCAGCAGACCGCCGGCAAATGCCGCCGAGACAAACATCATGGCCAGGTACAGCAAACCGCTGCCAAAGAAGACGCTCGAAAAGAAGCGGTCCTCGAGCGAACCAATGCGATCACGGACCACGCCGATGAACCACAGAAAAGCAATGCCGGCAAAGGGCGCCAGGCCCAAGGCCAGGGCAACCGTGCTGCCCCGCTCCTCCAGCCACCTGCCCCCATCGGCCGGATCCTCCGGGATAGAGATCCGGATGAGGATGAGGGATGTGCCCAGCAGCAGGGCGAAGAGTATGCCGGCTAGGGCCGCGGCTCGGGGTGTCCTGAGTCGCCGGTCGGTCAAATGAGGCACTTCATCACTCATCATCCATCTCCTATCGCAGCTTGAATCCCTGCTCGACGCCTGGCCGGAGCAGATGCGCATACCTTTCCCGGCAGCTCCCCACGTGCTTGCTCATTCGTTCGCTGCAGAATGACAGCTCCGTTCCAGCGAGTGGCTGGTCTGCCTTCTGACAGCAGCGTTGGGCCAGCGGTTATTCGGAAAGCCGCCTGGAAATCTCGTTGAGCCTTATCACTTGCTGGATTTGATCGGGCAGTTCAACGACGACGTCAATGTAGTTGAAAACATATACCCCCAGCGCAAAGACTGACCCATACAAAAGGGTCCCCCGCTCCACAATCGATATGGGCGTGAATAGCAGAAGAGCGATTACACCAGACCAAACGATCGCAAAGGTAGCTGTATCCAGATCCGAAAGCCTAATTTGCCATCTCATCAAGGTTGAGAAGTAGTTTCTTATGATGCCGCGGTCTCTACTCTCCAATGCCTCCACTTGCTTTTCGAATTGATCGTTGAAGCTTGCATTCAATCTGAGGTTCAGTCTTCCTGTAGCCGCATAGACTGCAAGCACAAGAACCAGAAGCGACAAGCATCCAAAGAAAACCCGGATGTCCAGGCCGGCGACAATGATCAAGATACCGACCAGGGAAACCCCTGCCCCGATCACTTGAGGGATCGACCATTCAAGGAATTCCGTGAATTCATTCAGCAAGCTCGAACGTGCCGTTATCTTGGAGACTGAGCTTTGCTTGGCTAGCTCGCTCTCTGCCATTTCCGAAGCGATCCGGCTATAGATTCCGGAGTATGTCCTGGCATCGTAGAACCTGCGGCCGGTACCAACTGCGACTGACAGCAGACCCAATCCTGCCAACCTGAGTATTCCTCCAAAGCTCCCCTCGACAAGATCATTGAATGCCAATCCAATGACCAGCGGATAGAGGAGTTCCAATGCTGATTCAAGCATCACCAATCCGACTGTGACTAGGATCCGCCCCTTATACCGGAGTGCTTGCTCGCGCAAAACAGTCTCAGTCAAGCTGGATCTCCGCCCTCACGGTTGTGACGGCCGCACCCATTCGAGGTCACCCAGAAAGAGCGAGCCGCTGGAGGTCTGATCAAACAGCAGTGCAATCTCGCCGATGTTGGCCAGATCGACCCCGCCGAAATCACTCAGCGTCCAGCGGATGGTGGTCATGGGGACCGGGCCGGTGAAAAACTCACCGGAGAACTCATCTTCCACCACCAATCCAGCAGGGAAGGCCAAGGCCGGCTCGTCAGGCCGCGTTGGCACGGCGGCGCGATTGCCCGCGCGGTCGGTCAACTGCAGGGAAAAAGCCTGCGGGCTGGCCGCCGCGTTCAACGGTGACAGCGGGTCGACAGCCGCGCGCAGGCTGAACGTCGTGTAGCCGCTCAGGTCGCCCTCGCCTGCCGGCAGCGCAAAGCGCCACGCCCCGCCCGGTTCGGCCCAGGAGACAACCGCCAGCGCCGGCTGGCCCGGTATCGTAACTGTGACCCGGCGGCACGGCTCGCTGCC
>JAZBOA010000377.1:0-43091 GCA_036350935.1 Anderseniella sp.
CGAGCGCGCGGCGTTCCTGCAGGACGGCATGGTCGTCACCGTGGAAAGCTACGAGGACAAGCCGCTGGGCGTTTCCCTGCCGGACTACGTGACGCTCGAGGTGGTGGAAGCTGATGCAGTGGTCAAGGGCCAGACGGCGTCGTCTTCGTACAAGCCGGCGATGATGGAGAACGGCCTTAAGGTCATGGTACCGCCGTTTATTGGCGCAGGCGAGAAGATCATCGTCGACACCGCCGAAGTAACCTACGTCCGCCGCGCGACCGAAGGCTGACGGCAAAGACATGGCCGCTTCCCCGCTCGTTACCGTGATGGTCAATGCCGCCCGCAAGGCGGCGCGCGCCATCACGCGCGATTTTGGCGAGGTGGCCAACCTGCAGGTTTCGCAGAAGGGGCCGGCGGACTTCGTGACCAGGGCCGACCGCAAGGCCGAGGACGTGGTGCGCGAAGAGCTCTCCAGGGCGCGGCCGCAATGGGGTTTCCTGCTGGAAGAGGCGGGGGAGATCAAGGGCAAGGACGGCCAGCACGTATGGGTCGTGGACCCGATCGACGGCACCACCAACTTCATTCACGGCATTCCGCACTTTGCCGTCTCCATCGGCCTGACCCGCAATGGCGAGCCGGTCGCCGGTGTCGTCTACAATCCCATTACCGATGAACTTTTCGCGGCCGAGCGCGGCGGCGGCGCCTACCTGAATGACCGGCGCATCCGGGTGGCGGCGAGGCGCGACATCCATGACGCGGTGATCGCCTGCGGCATGCCGCACCGGGGCCGGGGCGACCATGTTGAATTCCGGGCCGAGCTGGCGCAGGTGCAGGCCAAGGCCTCCGGCATCCGCCGCGCCGGTACCGCATCGCTCGACCTTGCCTGGGTGGCGGCGGGCCGGCTTGACGGCTACTGGGAGCGTGGCCTGCAGCCCTGGGACATCTGTGCCGGCATCGTGCTGGTGCGCGAGGCAGGCGGCTTTGCCCGCGACGCCGATGGTGCGCCCGATGTCATGGCAACCGGCAACATCCTGGCCGGCAACGAGCTCATCGCTTCCCAGCTGAGCGACTGCCTGAAGGCTGCGAAGGCTTGATCTGTCGCTTTTGCTGACGGAAAACCGGTTCCCATGCCCGATCAGGCCGGGCACATGCTTTTCCTGTAGAAGCTTTCACAACGATATCCCGAAGCGGGTCAGCGCCCACACCATCAGCGCATACAGCACGATGGTCATCACGCAGACCCCGATGAGCGCGGGCCAGAAGCCGTACCCTGCGCGCAGCAGAAACGGCAGCACCAGGAACATCGGCAATGACGGCAGCACGTACCAGAAGGTGGCCTGTGCATGGTCGGCTATGCGCACGGTGTCCCGGGTGTCGTGCCACAGCCACATCATGGCCAGAAGCGAGACCAGCGGCAGCGAGACGATCAGTGCGCCGAAGGCCGGTGCGCGGCGCGACACCTCGGATACGATGGCGATGATGAGGCCTGACAGCAGGGCCTTGACCACGAGATACAGCATGACCGCGATGATCGCAGTTCCGACAACAAAACGCCATGGCCCGGTTGCATGATCATCCGGATAGCAGGGTGACAAGCGCAGGCTTTTGGCTACACTGGCTGCGCGCAAATCAGCCGGACCCCGAGGGGCATCGAGAGACGTCCGGCAACAGGCGCTCAAACGGGCAGGAAACAAGCGGCATGCTGACATCGGATCATCTGAAGGTTCTTGAACTGCCACGGGTTTACCTCGTGCGCATGGCGGTTTTCACGATTCTCATCTGCATGGCTGCCGCCGTGCTGTACCCGAACATCCAGACGGCGTTCATGGCCAATCCGGGCCTCAACGGCATGATCGTGCTGGTGTTGCTGCTGGGCGTGGCCTACACGTTCCGCACGGTGTTCCGGTTGTGGCCGGAGGTGAACTGGGTGAACAGCTTCCGGATTGCCGATCCGGGGCTGGAGGTTCCCTACAAGCCGACGTTGCTTGCGCCAATGGCGGCGCAGCTGCGCGACCGGTCGGGACTGACCATCCTGTCGCCGATCACGCTGCGCTCGCTGCTTGATTCACTGGCCTCGCGTCTCGATGAAGCCCGCGACATCTCGCGGTACATCATCGGCCTGCTCATTTTCCTTGGCCTGCTCGGCACCTTCTGGGGCCTGCTGCAGACGGTGGCGGCGGTGGGCGACACGATCAAGAACCTCAACATCTCCACGGCCCAGTCGAGTACCGTTTTCGAAGAGCTGAAGGCCGGGCTGGAGGCGCCACTGGCCGGCATGGGCACGTCGTTCTCGTCGTCACTGTTCGGCCTTGCCGGATCGCTTGTCCTCGGGTTCCTCGAATTGCAGGCGAGCCAGGCGCAGAACCGTTTCTACAACGACCTTGAAGACTGGCTGGCCACGCTGACCGACATCGACGCGGGCGAGTATGGCTCGAGCCTCGACCTGCCGCCGCACGTCCAGGCGGAGATGTCGACGCTGCGCTCCGGCATGGAGCGGATCGGCCGGACGCTCGAGAACTCGGTGCAGGCCAGCCAGGGCGGCAACAGCGCCGAGGCGATGGAACAGCTTGCCACCGCCGTGCACGGGCTCGTCCAGCAGATGCGCGAGGAACAGAAGGTGGTGCGCCAGTGGGCGCAGCAGCAGTCCGAGCAGAATGCCGAGATCAAGCGCATGCTGGCCAGGGTAGGCGGTACGCCGCCGGGCCGGAGCTAGGCCATGGCAGGGCTGTCACGGGGACGCCGCAATCGGCAGGACAGCGGCTTCTACTGGCCGGGCTTCGTGGATGCCATGGCGCAGCTGCTGCTGGTGATCACGTTCCTGTTGTCGGTGTTCATGATCACCCAGTTCCTGCAGGCGCGGGAGATCTCGGGCCAGGATTCGGCCCTGTCGCGGCTGCGCAACGAGATTGCCGAACTGACCGAGCTGCTGGCGCTGGAGAAGTCGTCCAACGCGGAGCTCGAGACAACGCTTGCCGCGTTGACCGACGACCTCAAGTCGGCCCGCGACCAGACCTCGGAACTGCAAGGCATCGTCGACACGTTCACCGCGCAGGGTAGCCAGGCCGGGTCGCAGATTTCGTCGCTGCAGGGCAAGCTCGACGCCGAGCAGAAGATATCGGCTGACGCGCTGGCGCGGATCGAACTGCTCAACCAGCAGATCGCGGCGCTGAGGCGGCAGATCGGCGTGCTCAACGATGCGCTGGATGCAGCCGAGAGGCAGGACCAGGACAGCCGCAGCCAGATTGCCGACCTGGGCCGGCGGCTCAACGTGGCGCTGGCGCAGCGGGTGCAGGAGCTCAACAAGTTCCGCTCAGAGTTCTTCGGCCGGCTTCGGCGTATCCTTGCCGACCGCGAGGACATCCGCGTTGTTGGCGACCGCTTCGTGTTCCAGTCGGAAGTGCTGTTCGGCAAGGGCGAGGCGGCGCTGTCGCCGACCGGCCAGCAGGAAATCGCCAAGCTGGCGCTGGCCATGCAGCAACTGGTAACCGAAATTCCCGAAGACCTGAACTGGGTGCTGCAGGTGGACGGCCACACTGACGATGACCCGATCAACACGCCGCAGTTCCCGTCCAACTGGGTGCTGTCGTCGGCCCGCGCCATTGCGGTGGTCGAGGCGCTGGCGGCGGCAGGCATTCCGGAAAAGCACCTGGTGGCTGCAGGCTTCGGCGAGTTTCAGCCGCTTGATCCCGGCACCTCGGAAGAAGCAAAGACGCGCAACCGCCGCATCGAGCTGAAACTGACGACCCGTTGATCAGTTGGTGGTAACGGCGTCTGCTTTGCCGCCGGAGGGGTTGAGGGCGTTGCGCTTGAGTTCGTCGGCGAACACGCGAACGCGGCGTTCGGCATCGCCGCGCTGTGGCGAGGACAGGTTCTCCAGCATCACGTCAAGGTCCGGATCGGTCTTGCCGGCCTGTTTGGCCAGCAGGTAGAACTTGCCTGCCTCGACGCGGTCCTTGTCCGCACCACGGCCCGAGGCGAGGATGCGCGCCATCAGCAACTGCGCATCGGGCAGGCCTGCATTGGCCGCCACCAGCAGCCACTGGGCGCCGATCTCCTGGTCCTTGCGGATGCCGCCGTCGCCATTATAGACCATCAGGCCATAGTCCAGCGCGGCCTGCGGCAGGCCCTGCAGCGCCGCCTTCTGGAACCAGTCGCCGGCGGTGGAGAGGTCCTTCCCGACGCCGTGGCCGTTGGCGTAGAGCAGGCCGAGATTGTACTGCGCCTGTGCGAGACCTGCCTGCGCTGCCTTGCTGATATGGCTGACCGCCTTCACCGCGTCCTGTTCGACGCCGTTGCCCTGGTAGTACATCAGGCCCAGTTCGTTGGCGGCCTGCATGTTGCCTGCCGCGGCTGCCTTCGCGAACCAGTCACGGGCCCTGGCGGGGTTGGCGATGGACTTCGGCCCACGCAAGTAGAGCATCCCCAGCCGGAACCTGGCGGAAACGTTGCCGGCGGCTGCGGCGGTGTCGTACCACTGGATGGCGACCGCCATGTCCTTGTCGCGGCCAAGGCCCTGCTCGTACATCTCCGCCAGCATGAGCATGGCATCGACATTGCCGCCAGTGGCCAGTGGTGCGGCGATCTCGTAGGCGGCGGCGTAGTTCTCGTCGGAATAGAGCGCGGCCGCTTCCTTGAAGGTGGGGGCCATTGAGGCGGTCTGGGCGAGCACCGGCGTGGCCAGCGCGAGTGCGGCGGCAAGCGCCCGGGCTGCGTGCTTCATGGCTCATCCCTCTTGCCGGCCCCGGTCAGGCGGGCGGCGATGTCGCGGGCCGCTGCAGGGCTCTCCCACATGGCGGCGGGCGGCATGATGAAGTCGGCGCCAGCGGCAATTGCCGCATCGCAGGCGGCTTCATCGACCGGATTGAGGCCGACGCACGGCACTTCGAACAGTGGTGTCCACCAGTCCAGCAGGTCGCGACCGGCCTCGTTGGACAGGTCGAAGGCGATGTAGTCGATGGCGCTTTCGCCGGCTTCCATGGCGGCATGACGCGAGCCGGAAGCGAAGAGGCCGACGCTTGCCTTCTGGCCGAGCGACTTGCGCGCCGCCTCGGCGTCCGCGCGTGAGGTGGTGACGTGCACGCCGTCGGCCCTGGCGTAGGCGGCGGTGCGGGTGTCATCGGCAACCAGCACCGCGATGTCCATGTCCTGCGCCTTAGGCATCACTTCCCCGATCAGCTCCCGGTCCGGCGGCAGCACCAGGCAGGCCACGTCGCCGGCCGTTGCGGCCGCCTCGATGCAAGCCCACATGGTGCTTGCATCCAGCCCGGATGGTGGCATCAGGAAAAGGCGGCAGTTGGGCAGGGCATCTGTCTGTTCAGCAGGCATTTTCAGCGAATCAGTCCGGTTGTTCGATAACGCTGCCTTGGTATCACACCTTGACCGGCCATGTGTCACTGAGCCGGTAGCCTTCGGGCCACGGGTCATCTGGGTCGAGCATCTCCTGGCGCGTGCCGGTAACCCAGGCGCGGCCGGTTATGGAGGGGATAATGGCGGGCCTGCCGCCCACTTGCGTGACCTCTTCAAGCCGGCAATCGAAGCGAGAGCCGAGGATGGAGATGCCGGTGAAGCGGTCTCCGGCCTTCAGGCGTCCGCGGGCATGCAGCACCGCCATGCGCGCCGAGCAGCCGGTGCCGGTGGGCGAGCGGTCTATCTTGCCGGGGTCGACGACCACGGCGTTGCGGCCGGTGGCAACGCCATCGTTGACTTCAAGAGGCATGGCGAGCTGGCAGAACGAGATGTGGTTCCAGTCGGGGTTGTCAGGATGGGTGAAGCCCAGCTGTTCGTTGGCGGCAGCGGTGATCCTGGCTCCCGTTGCGGCGATATCACGGGCCTCGTGGGCGGCGATCTCGAAGCCAAGGGCGCGGGCGTCGGCAATGACGAAACTGTCGCCGCCGTAAGCCGTGTCCACGGTGAGCGTGCCGAGACCTTGCACCTCCAGCTGCGCGTCCAGCCTGTCCGCAAAGGACGGCACATTGCGAACGGTGATCGACGTCGCCTTGCCGTTCGCGCATGCGGCGGTGACGGCAACGAGACCTGCCGGCGCCTCGATGTTGAAGCGGGTTTCGGGTTCGGTCATTTCCACCAGGCCGGTATCCAGCAACACCGTCGCCACGCAGATGGAGTTGGAGCCGGACATGGGGGGCGTGTGTTCGGGCTCCATGATGATGAAACCGAACTTCGCATCCGGGTGCTTCGCCGGCACCAGCAGATTGATGTGGCGGAAGACGCCGCCGCGCGGTTCGTTCAGCACGAAGTTTCGCAGGGTCTTGTCCGAGGCGATGAACTTGCGCTGGTCCCACAAGGTGTCGCCGGGCGGCGGCGCAACGCCGCCGACGATGACGTCGCCAACCTCGCCTTCGGCATGGGCGGAGACGATGTGGATGAGTTTCTTGGTGCGGGTCATCAGCGGGTCTCTGAAGCATTGATCAAGCGCAAGGCGGCTCAGGTGGCGGCGTGCCAGCGTGACACTGGCAAGGAGTATCGCGCATGGCAAGTGACCAGACCGCCCAGCCGGGCCTGAAACGCTCGCTGACGCTGCCGCTGGTGACGCTGTACGGACTGGGCGTGACCATCGGCGCGGGCATCTACGTGCTGGTGGGTGTCACGGCGGGCCGGGCCGGCATGTCGGCGCCGCTGGCGTTCATTGCGGCCGCCTTCGTGATGTCGTTCTCTGCTGCGTCCTACAGCGAACTGTCGGGCCGTCTGCCGGTGAGCGCGGGCGAGGCCGCCTTTGTCGACAAGGCGTTCTCGCTGCGCTGGCTGTCGCTGGCGGCGGGGCTTGGCATCGTTGCGGCGGGCGTGGTTTCGGCGGCGGCGATCTGTGTCGGTTCGGTGGGATACGTCCAACAGTTCATTCCGCTGCC
The DNA here is from genome assembly GCA_036350935.1 of Anderseniella sp. Classification (GTDB taxonomy): domain Bacteria; phylum Pseudomonadota; class Alphaproteobacteria; order Rhizobiales; family Aestuariivirgaceae; genus Anderseniella. The sequence goes on from JAZBOA010000377.1 coordinate 6,846, forward strand.
ACCGCACGTGCTGGTGCCGCTGATCGTGTTGCTGATGACCACCATCGCGGCGGTGGGAATCCTGGAGTCGGTTACGCTTGCCGCGATTTTCACGGCGCTCGAAATCCTTGGCCTGATTGCGGTAGTCGCGGGTGGCTTTCACAGCCAGCCGGACATGCTCACCCGGCTGCCGGAGGTAGTGGAAGGCGCGGGCAACTGGGCGATGTGGGCGGGGGTGCTGTCGGCCGGGGTTATCGCCTTCTTTGCATTTATCGGGTTCGAAGACATCGTCAATGTGGCCGAGGAGGTGATCGAGCCGGAGCGGACCATGCCCTGGGCCATCGGGCTTACGCTGGTCATTTCCACGCTGATGTATGTGCTGGTGGCCTATGTCGCGGTGATGTCGGTGCCGATTCCGGAACTGGCTGCATCGGATGCCCCGCTCAGCCTGCTGTTCTCCGAGGTTACGCCGTTTCCGGCGCTGCTCATCGCGGGTGTTGCCTCGGTGGCAACGCTCAACGGGGTGATCGTGCAGGAGGTGATGGCGTCGCGGGTGTTGTATGGCCTGTCGAACCTCGGCCACCTGCCGGGCTGGCTGGCGCACGTGCATGCCGTTACCCGCACGCCATTGAAGGCCACGCTGCTGGTGGGGGTGGTCATCTTGTTGCTGGCCATGGCGGTGCCGCTGGAGGCGCTGGCGGAGTGGACATCGCGGGTAACGCTGAGCGTGTTCGCGCTGGTCAACTGGGCGCTGATCCGCATCAAGTGGAGCGAGCCGGAGACGCCGGAAGGGGTGTTCCGGGTGCCGATGTGGGTACCCGTGGCGGGCCTTGCGGCCTGCCTCGGGTTCCTGGGCTCGAGTTTCGTGCTGTAAATGCTGGACCCCCGGGACAAGCCCGGGGGATGACAGCAGAGAGTGTGGCCTACTTGCCCTTCTCGGCGGCCTTGGTCCACTTGCCCTTCGAGGCAAGGCCGTTCATGGCGGCACGGTGGGCGAAGGCGGCTTGCGCCTTCTTGACGTTGTCCTTCTTGCCGCCCCAGGCCTTGAGTGCGGCGGCCTGCAGCGCCCGGCCATAGGAGAAGGTCAGGTTCCACGGCAGGTCGTGGCGCGAGTTCATCAGCGACAGGTGCTCGGTGGCCTCGACGTCGGACTGGCCGCCCGACAGGAAAGCGATGCCCGGCACGGCAGACGGCACGCAGGCCTTGAGGCACTGGACGGTCAGGTCGGCCACCTCTTCCGGCTTGGCCTTGGCGCCCGACTTCTGGCCAGGAATGACCATGTTCGGCTTCAGCACCATGCCTTCCAGCATAACTCCGGCCAGATAGAGCTCCTGGAAGGTTTCCTTGAGCACCGCCTCGGTCACCTCGTAGCACTGCTCGATGTCGTGGGTGGAATGTGGCCCGTCCATCAGTACTTCCGGCTCGACGATCGGTACGATGCCGTTTTCCTGGCACAGCGCCGCATAGCGAGAGAGCGCATGGGCGTTGGCGTGGATGCAGTTGTAGGTCGGCATGTGCTCGCCAATGGTGATGACGGCGCGCCACTTGGCGAAGCGCGCACCCAGCTTGTAATACTCCTTGAGGCGGCCGCGCAGGCCGTCGAGGCCCTCGGTGATCTTCTCGTCCGGGTAGCCGGCCAGGTCCTGTGCGCCGGCGTCCACCTTGATGCCGGGGATGGAGCCCGACGACTGCATCAGTTCGACCAGCGACTGCTTGTCGTTGGCAGTGCGCTGGCGGATGGTCTCGTCGTAGAGGATGACGCCGGAGATGTTCTTCTTCATCGCCGGCTTGGCGGAGAACAGCATCTCGCGGTAATCACGGCGGTTCTCGAAGGTCGACTCGACGTTGATGGAGTCGAAGCGCTTCTTGATGGTGCCGGTGCTCTCGTCCGCGGCAAGGATGCCCTTGCCGGGCGCCACCATGGCTTCAGCGATTTCTTCAAGCGTCTGTTTGGTCATGTCAGTCTCTTAGCCCCGTTTGAAATTGTTCAGGCCGGTCAGGCGGTACGCAGCACCTCGACGCCTGGCAGCGCCTTGCCCTCAAGCCACTCAAGAAATGCGCCACCGGCGGTGGACACGTAGGTGAAATCATCGGCCACGCCGGCGTGGTTCAGTGCGGCAACCGTGTCGCCGCCACCGGCCACGGCGACCAGTTTTCCGGCCTTTGCAAGGCCTGCGGCGTGGCGCGCGGCGGCCACCGTGCCTGCGTCAAACGGTACAATCTCGAAGGCGCCGAAGGGTCCATTCCATACCAGCGTGGCGGCGGCGTCAAACGCGGCGCAGGCCTGCTCTATCGATCTGGGACCCACATCGAGCATCATTTCGTCAGCGCCGATCTGGTCTACCGGTACGGTGCGGCTGGCTGCGCCTGCGGCAAACTGCTTTGCCACCACGGCATCCACCGGCAGCATGATGCGGCAGCCATTGGCGTCAGCCTGCTTGAGGATATCGCGGGCGGTACCGGCCATTTCGTGTTCGCACAGCGACTTGCCCACGTTGATGCCCTGTGCGGCCAGGAAGGTGTTGGCCATGCCGCCGCCAATGATGATGGTGTCGGCGACCTTCGACAGGTTGCCCAGCAGCTCGAGCTTGGTGGACACCTTGGCGCCGCCGACAACGCAGACGAGTGGCCGCTCGGGGTTGGTCAAGGCAGCCGACAGGGCGGACAGCTCCTTCTCCATGGAGCGCCCGGCAGCCGACGGCAGCAGGTGCGCCACGCCCTCGGTGGAGGCATGGGCGCGGTGGGCGGCGGAGAAGGCGTCGTTGACGTAGAGGTCTGCGGCGGCGGCGAGGCGTTTCGCCATGGCCGGGTCATTGGCCTCTTCGCCGGGGTGAAAACGGGTGTTCTCGACCAGCGCCACCTGGCCATCGGCGAGATCTTGCGGCGGCTGCTGGCTGAATGCGACGGGGCGGCCCAGCACGGCGGCCAGCGCCGGCGCGATGGGGGCGAGGCTCATGTCCGGGTCCGGCTTGCCCTTGGGCCGGCCGAAATGGGCCAGCAGCATGACCTTTGCGCCCTTGTCCGCCAGTTCGTTGATGGTCGGCGCGACGGCGCGCAGGCGGGTATCGTCGCTGACCTTGCCGTCCTTCATGGGGACGTTCAGGTCAACCCGGACCAGGACCCGCTTGCCTGCCACATCCAGATCATCGAGGGTTCTGAAGTTTGCCATGGGTGCGGACGTCCGATCGCCTGTAGGGGTTGCCTGCCGGTGCCTCAGGCACTTGCCTCAAGGCCGGTCACGGCTGCCTTGACGGCCGCCTCGGCGGTAATACCGAAGTGCTCGTAAAGTTTTTCATAAGGCCCGGACGCGCCGAACGTCGACATGCCGATGAAGGTGCCGCCCGCGCCGATGATGGCGTCCCAGCCCTGGCGCACACCGGCCTCGATGGCGATGCGCACCGGTTCCTCGCCGAGGATGAGCTGGCGGTAGTCTTCATCCTGCTCGAAGAACAGGTCCATGCACGGCACCGATACGACACGCACCGAGGCGCCCACTTCACGCAGCTTGTCCGCTGCCTCGACGGCAATCTCGACCTCGGAGCCCGACGCGAAGATCACCACCTTTGCGTCATCATCGGCCGACAGGTCATAGGCGCCGCGCGCGCAACGGTTTTCCTTGGTGAACTTCGTCCGGACAGGCTTCAGCTTCTGGCGGGTAAGCGCCAGCACCGAAGGCGTGCGCGCACTTTCCAGCGCCAGCTGCCAGCACTCGGCTGTCTCGGTGGCGTCCGCCGGGCGGAAGACATTGAGGTTGGGCATGCAGCGCAAGGATGCCAGGTGCTCCACCGGCTGGTGGGTTGGTCCATCCTCGCCCAGGCCGATGGAGTCATGGGTCATCACGTAGATGACGCGCTGTTCCATAAGCGCCGACAGGCGGATGGCCGGGCGGCAATAGTCGGTGAACACAAGGAAGGTGCCGGAATAGGGCACCATGCCGCCGTGCAGCGCGATGCCGTTCATGGCTGCGGCCATGGCGTGCTCGCGGATGCCCCAGTGCATGAACCGTCCGGACGGATTGTCCGCCGTGAACGGCTTCATGGCAGCGGTGCGGGTGTTGTTCGAGCCGGTCAGGTCTGCCGAGCCGCCGAAGGTTTCGGTGACTACGGGGTTGATCACCTCGAGCACGTTCTGCGACGCGTTGCGGGTGGCGATCTCGGGCGGGTTGGCGGCCAGGTCCTGCTTGTAGGTGGCAATCACCTCGTCGAGGTTTTCCGGCAGGTCGCCGGCCATGCGGCGGTCGAACTCGGTGCGGGTGGCGGTGTCGAGGGCGTCGAGCCGCTTTTCCCAGGCCTTGCGCTCCTTGCAGCCGCGCAGACCGGTGATCCGCCACATGTCGCGAATGTCGGTCGGCACCTCGAACGGCTTGTGGGTCCAGCCAAGCTGTTCGCGGGCGGCCTTGATCTCGTCGCCGCCCAGCGGCGAGCCGTGCACGCCGGAGGTGCCCTGCTTGTTGGGGGCGCCGTAACCGATGATGGTGCGGCAGGCGATCAGCACCGGCTTGGTGGCGGACTGGGCCGAGGCCAGCGCATGGGCGATCTCGGCGTGGTCATGGCCATCCACCCGCATGACGTCCCAGCCGGAGGCGGCAAAGCGGGCCAGCTGGTCGGTCGAATCGGTCAGGCTGACGGGACCGTCGATGGAGATCTGGTTGTCGTCGAACAGCACGACCAGCCGGTTGAGCTTGAAGTGGCCGGCCAGCGATACGGCCTCCTGCGAGATGCCTTCCATCAGGCAGCCGTCGCCGGCAAGCACGTAGGTCTTGTGGTTGACGATGCCATCGCCAAAGCGGGCGGCCAGGTGGCGCTCGGCGATGGCCATGCCGACGGCATTGGCAAGGCCCTGGCCCAGCGGGCCTGTAGTGGTCTCGATGCCGGCGGCGTGGCCAAACTCCGGGTGACCGGCAGTGCGCGCGCCGAGCTGGCGGAAGTTCTTGAGCTCGTCGATGGTCATGTCCTCGTAGCCGAGCAGATGCAGCAGCGAGTAAAGCAGCATCGAGCCGTGGCCGGCCGAGAGCACGAAGCGGTCGCGATCGGCCCATTGCGGCGCCTGCGGGTCAAAGCGCAGATAGTGCGAGAACAGCACTGTAACGATGTCGGCTGCGCCCATCGGCAGGCCGGGGTGGCCCGAGTTGGCGGCCTGGACGGCATCCATCGACAGGGCACGTATGGCATTGGCCATGCGCTTGTACTTGGCGATGTCTTCAGGAGAGGCCGGAGCGGAGGAGGCGGCGCTCGCTGCCGCGGCAGGGTTTGCCGGTGTCATTTATCCAGTTTCCACCGTTTGAGAAATCGGCCTCTGACATAGCACCCAGCCACAGCGAGTCAATGGTGCATGATGGCCGCAGGGCGAAGCTTGTGAATTACTGTGAACAAACCGGACCATGGACGGCGAAGTTGAGGTATAGTTGACGGATTCGAGGGCAAGACCCTAGGGTCAGGACTCATTATTGTGAAGGCAATGGCGCTGAAAACGGCAATGAGATGCAAGGAAAAGCTCGCAGGGCGCAGTGGTGCTGCGGCCAAGAGCTTTGACGCAAGCATGTCGAAGCCGTTTTCGCGTCCCTTCGGGATATGGTCAATCTGCCTGGCAACAGCGTTGCAAGCGCTTGAAAACCGGAAGGTTTCCGGCGCGCTTGCGCCTTGTATCCAGCCAGATTGGCACATACCATTGCCGTCAGAATAATGGGTCCTGACCCTAGATTTGCGTGATGAGTGGGCAACGCCATTGCAACGGGGGCAATGGCAGGTTTTCGGGGAAGCCGCAAGAATGGCAACAACGCCACAACTGGACAAGGCAATCGAGCAGTTCGAGCAGGCCATGCGCCAGCTCGAAGCTGCATGGGCGCAGTCGGAGCGCAACCAGGGCACCATCAGCAAGCTGCAAGGCGAGGCCGAAGCGCTGAAGGAAGACCGCGCCAGGCTGGCGGGGGAGCTTGACGAGGTCCGGGCGCGCGCCGAGGAACTGGCCGAAGCCAACCGGCAGGCTGCCCGGCGGATTGATCTCGCCATGGCACGGGTCAGGACGGTGATCGGGGAAGAGGCCTGAAATCGATGGGACAAGTCGTCATTACCGTCAATAACCGCAACTTCACCATGGAGTGCGCCGATGGCGAGGAAGGCCACCTGAAGGATCTGGCCTCGCTGCTCGACAGCCAGGTAAAGGAAATCAAGGCAGGCGTCGGCGAGGTCGGCGACATCCGGCTGCTGGTGATGGCCGGGCTGATCATCGCGGACCAGCTGTCGGAAGCGCTGGACAAGGTGGAAACGCTGTCCAGCGAGATTGCCGGTGTCCACAAGACCGGCTCGGACGCCATTGAGCAATCGAAGCAGATGGAGCGGTCGGCAGCCGAGCGCATCGAGGCTGCGGCCAAGCGGCTGGAGCAGATTTCGAGACTGGCGCGGCAGGGATAGGCGGGGCAGCCAACCGCGCTGCGTTGCCGCTTGCGGTTCATTGCGCTCACGCCAGTTGCGCCTTGCGCAACGGCTCCGCGGGGACGCACTTCGTGCGGTGGCCTTGCGGCCTCGCCTCACCTGCGGTTCGGCCAAGCGGCTCGAGCAGATTTCGAGGCTGGCGCGGCAGGGGTAGAGCGGCGAGCCACCACTGGCCGTGGAAGTTCAAGATCCCGGGTCCCTACTTACGTAGGTGGGCGCCGTGTGTCGCAGGCCAGGGCCCGAAACAGGGACAGCTCCCATTTAGGATCTTATAGGCCCCAGGGAATAGTAACTCCTTCACGCACCGGGCAGCCCGCCTGTGTTGTTATGTACGCTGCGCCGGGTCCGATTTAAAGGGGCATGCGTCAAGGCGGCCCGACCTTGGGGTGACAGGCGTGCCGTGGTGTTGTAATAGCCCAGCCCATGACCGATACCCCAGAGATTGCCCAGCAGAAGAAACTTGCCCGCAAGGCCGCCGAAGCCGCCCGCGCCGTGGCGCATGCGGTGCTGAAGGATACCGCAGCGCTGACGCTGGCGCGCACCGGCATCGATTTTGCGGGGTCCTTGCCGGGCAGAACCGTGTCGGCGTTCATTCCGTTTGGCGACGAGATCGATACCAGGCCGCTGCTGGCGAAGCTTGCTGCAGAGGGTTTCACGACCTGCGTGCCGGTGGTGGTGAAGCCGGCAACGCCGCTCGAGTTCCGCGCCTGGGTGCCCGGAGAGGAGACGGTACCGGGACGCTGGAACATTCCGGTGCCACCGGAGACGGCGAAGGTGGTGGAGCCGGACGTGCTGCTGGTGCCGCTGCTGGCCTTTGACCGGCAAGGTTACCGGCTGGGCTATGGCGGCGGTTTCTTCGACCGCACCATCGAGCGTCTGCGGGGTTTGAAGCCGGTTGTCGCCATAGGCGTGGCCTACTCGGCGCAACGGGTGGACGAGGTGATCCGTGGCGAGCATGACCAGAAGCTCGACTGGATCCTGACGGAAGCCGGGCCAGTGAAGGCGGAGGGCTGACGCCAATGCGGCTGCTGTTCGTTGGCGACGTGGTGGGCCGGTCCGGGCGGCAGGCGGTGGAGGATCACCTGCCTTCGTTGCGGCGGCGGCTGAAGGCCGACTTCGTGGTGCTGAACGGCGAGAATGCCGCCGGAGGCTTCGGCATTACCGAAGAAATCTTCAATTCCTTCCGTGACCATGGCGCCGACGTGGTGACGCTGGGCAACCATGCCTGGGACCAGCGCGAGGCACTCGTTTTCATCGAGCGCGCGCCGGAACTGATCCGGCCGGTCAACTATCCATCAGGCACGCCGGGCAAGGGAGCCGGGCTGTTCGACACCCGTGACGGACGCCGGGTGCTGGTGATGAACGTGATGGGCGTTGCCAAGATGGAGCCGCTGGGCTGCCCGTTCACGGCGGTGGAGGAACAGCTTGGCGCCTGCCCGCTGGGCGAGGCGGCGGATGCCATCATTGTGGACATGCACGCCGAGCTGACCTCGGAGAAGATGGCGATGGGTCACTTCTGCGATGGCCGCGCCTCGCTGGTGGTGGGCACCCATACGCATGTGCCGACCGCCGACACCCAGGTGCTGCCCGGCGGCACCGGCTACCAGACCGACGCCGGCATGACCGGCGACTATGACAGCGTGATCGGCATGGACAAGGCGGAGCCGCTGAACCGGTTCACCCGGCGCATTCCTTCAGGCCGGTTCGAGCCGGCGCTGGGCGAGGCGACGCTGTGCGGTGTGCTGGTGGAAACCGATGACCGGAGCGGTCTGGCGCTGCGGGCGGGCGCGGTCCGGATTGGCGGCCGGCTTCAGGAAGCGCTACCGGACTGGGCCTCGTCGTAGGCGCTCATCTGGGCTGCGATGGCGCGCAGCCGGGCGAGCCTCAAGGCATAGTCGGACAACGTCATGACGCGGGCGGCATCAAGGCTTGCGCTGTCCTCGTCACCGCTGGCGAGGCAGGACCTGGTTGCGGCAATGGCTTCGCCGAGGCGGTCTGCCGTGGCGGCGAGGCTGGAAGCTGCGGCAAGTGCGGCAACGGGCGGCGTTTGCCGGGCGGCCAGCGCTACGGCGCCGAGCATGCCGGCCATGGCGGCGCGGGCCATGTCGGCGGTATCCTGGATATGCCTGTCGAGATCGTCTGCCGTCGCCATTCGAGGAGTGCCGCCCTGCCGCCATTGCCTGTCGTCCCGCAACACTGCGGCGGCACGGCTTAATGGAGCGTTAACAGGCTGACTCAGATTCGACCAATACGACACATCTGGACAGCAAGCGTACGGCTGGTTTAGACGATGCTTCCATCCAGACACGACAACGGTTCCGACTGACAAGGGTGAAAAGGCCATGGCCGGACATTCACAATTCAAGAACATCATGCACCGCAAGGGCCGCCAGGACGCGGTGCGCGCCAAGATGTTCTCCAAGCTGTCCAAGGAAATCACCGTGGCGGCCAAGATGGGCGGCCCCGACATCGACTCGAACCCGCGGCTGAGGCTGGCGGTGCAGAACGCCAGGGCGCAGTCGATGCCGAAGGACAACATCCAGCGCGCCATCAACAAGTCGCAGGGCGGTGATGCGGAAGACTATGAATCGATCCGTTACGAAGGCTACGGCCCCGGCGGCGTGGCGGTGATCGTCGAGACGCTGACCGACAACCGCAACCGCACGGCCGGCGCGGTGCGCTCCTACTTCACCAAGCATGGCGGCAACATGGGCGAAACCGGCTCGGTGTCGTTCATGTTCGACAAGGTGGGCGAGATCGTCTTCAAACCAGAGGCCGGCGATGCCGACACGGTGATGATGGCGGCGATCGAGGCGGGCGCCGATGACGTCGCCTCCGACGAGGATGGCCACATCGTCATCTGCGCCTTCGAGAACCTCGGCGAGGTGTCGGCGGCGCTAGAGCAAGCGCTGGGCGAGCCGGAGTCGGTCAACATCGTGTGGAAGCCGCAGACGATGACCGAGGTCGACGAGGACAAGGCCGCCACGCTGATGAAGCTGATGGCCGCGCTGGACGACGATGACGACGTGCAGAACGTGTTCTCGAACTTCCAGGTGTCCGACGAGGTGATGGCGCGCCTGACAGCAGCCTAGCTGTCGCCGAGCCAGGCTTCGAGGTTTTCCATCGCGGGCCGGAAGTAACAGATCATGCGGCCGCCGGGGCCGGCGGTGGCGCCGTCAGCCCACGGCGCCACGCCGTGCAGCGACAGCCGGTGGGCAATGTAGGCCTCGCCGGGGCGGGCGTGGATTTCCACCCGCGCGCAGCTTTCGAAGCACTGCCTGCGGGCTTCCACGTAGATGTCGGTAATGTCGATGTCCGGCCAGGCAGCGGGCGGATGACCGGCGAAGGCTTCGGCGAACGCCTCGCGCATGATCTCGTGCGAGCCTTCCCAGATGACGAAAGGCGAGGCGCCGGGACTTGCCTCCAGCATCGGCAGGCCGAGGATGAACTGGTGCGGTTCCTTCAGGAAGCGGCGCTTCGGGGTGCCCAGGCCGAGCAGGCCGTCGACATGGGCGGCGTCACGGTTCAGCCGGAAGCGGTGCTGGGCTTGCGTCTCGCCATCCATCGGCTTCGGATATCCGGGGTAACAGACCGAGACCTGGGCCTTGTCCCAGGCAATTTCATCAATGCCCAGTTCGCGATGAACGAAATCGACCGCTTCGCCTGACAGGGGCAACCCGCCGGCAACCGCTCCGGCTTCGTCGTTGGGCAGCACGTTGACACCGGCAAACCAGGTGTCCTGGTAGCGCAGCCACGTCGCGTTCGCCGGGTCGGCGACGGTGGCGCGGGCGGCGGGCAGCGTGGCCTCAACCCAGCCTGCCAGCGCCGCGTCGTGGCCGAACCGGCACCAGCCCTTTGCGAAGAAGTGGTCGGCCTGGAGCATTCACGCACTCGCCGGGTCAACCGGCAGGAAAGGCGTGTTGCCAGCCTCGATGATCTCGCCAGCCGCCAGCATGGTGTCTTCCCGGTAGCGGCCGCCGACGATCTGGACGCCAACCGGGACGTTGCCTTCGGTGAGTCCCATCGACACGGTGAGCCCGGGCAGGCCCATGAGCGGCAGGCCGGTTTGCGGCAGCAGCGCCTCGATGACGCGGTCGAACATGGCGGGCGATTCAAGGTCGAGCAGGTCCTTGAACGGCAGTTCGCCGCTCACCGGCATCAGGCACACCGGGTAACGCTCCAGGAAAAGATGCCACTGGCGCACGAAGGTGGCGCGCTTCTGCAGCGTGTCGAGCATGCCATTGAGGTCGATCTCGGCGCAGCGGCGGGTCATCTGCGCATAGATGAAGTTGGCGTCCGGGTCGTCCTCCTTCGCTACCGCCGCCGCACCTGAGCGGCGGAACTCGGCCAGCCACAACCGCGCCTGCAGGCTTGCCGGCTCCTTCAGCGGCGGGCAGGCCACTTCCTCGACATCCCAGCCGGCTGCCTCGAGCCGCCGGGCGGCTTCGCGCAGGGCGTCCTCGACCGGCTTGTCCACCTTCAGGCCCTCCGGCGAGATGGTGAGCGCGGCGCGCTTTGGCTGTTCGGGCAGGTCGAACGGCACCGGCACCCACCAGGGGTCGCGCAGGTCTTCCGCCGCCATGGCCTCGTAGCCGGCCTTGACGTCGGCGATGGTGCGGGCAAGGGGGCCGGACACGGCCATGAGCTGGCCGCCGATATGACGTTCGGCGCCAGAGAAGTTGATCGCCGGAATGCGGCCCAGCGTAGGGCGAAGGCCATGCAGTCCGCAGGCATAGGCCGGGTAGCGGACGGAGCCTGCTATGTCGGTGCCGTGGCCGATGCAACCGATGCCGGCGGCGGTGGCGGCGGCGGCTCCGCCTGACGAACCGCCGGGGGTGATGGCAGGGTTGAGCGGGTTCCTGGTGTGGCCGTGCAGCGAGTTGCGGCAGAACCAGTGCAGCGAAAAGGCGGGCGTGTTGGTGCGCCCGATGATGATGGCGCCGGCCTTGCGCAGGTTGGCGACGACGGGGCTGTCGTGCTCCGCCACCAGGTCTTTCTGGGTGCGCAGGCCATTGGTGGTGGCGTGGCCGTGCTGGTCGACATTGACCTTGACGGTGACCGGCACCCCGGCCAGCGGCGGCAGCCTCTCGCCACGCGCAACCGCTTCGTCCACCTCGGCTGCGGCGGCCAGCGCCTCTTCTGGCATGAACTGCACCACGGCGTTGATGGCAGGGTTTGCGGCGTCCAGCCGGGCCAGCGCATCACGCGCTATCTCGGTGGCGGAGGCGGCGCCAATGCGCACCAGTTGGGCGATCTCGATGGCGGGCTTGCGCCAGAATTCAGTCATGCTGCTACCCGTGGAAATGATTGACTTCATTGCGAGTTTGGTTCGCACCGTGGTCCGGCGTCAAGGACGGGTTTGGCGGAGCCAGTGAATTTCAGGTTATGCCGAAAGCGGTCATTATTCTTAACAGTTCGTTGAAAAATCTGCCTTAACGATAATCCGGATACTGCAATTTGCGCAGATCAAGGGAGTTCGCGATGAAGGGCAGTTCCGAGCCGGTCACACTGGAGATTGCCGCGCGGCTGGTGGATGGCACGGTCATGCGCGGCTTTATCGTGGCAGGCATCACCGGCCAGCTCGAACCCACCTTGAACAAGGATGCCCCCTTCGTGGAGTTCGTGGGCCATGATGGCCGCCGGGCATTCATCGCCAAGTCGCAGCTGGCAGCGGTGGAGCCGGTGGAGCCCCTGCGCAAGCCGCTGCTGGAGGCGCGCAAGCCGGGAACAGCCAGTTGTCACGAACTGCTGGGCGTGGCGGAGAACTGCAGCTTCGACGAGGCGCGCGATGCCTATCACCGGCTGGTGAAGCTGTATCATCCCGACCTGTACGCGAATGCCCAGTTGCCCAAGGAAGTCATCCGCTACGCCACCGACATGTTCTCGCAGGTCAGTTCGGCATGGGCCGAGATCAAGCAGCGCTTCAACCGGGCAGCCTGACCCCGCGGGGCTGACGCAGGTGGGCGATGCCCGCCTGTTCCACGAACTTCGTCGTGGCCTCCCACAGGTGATCTCCATAAGACACCGGATCGAACGGTTCGGCGCCATCCAGCGGCAGCGGCGAGATGACGGCATCCACTGACGGTTCAAAGAAGAACGGGATCGAGTAGCGTTCGCGGTTGTTGCCGATGACGCGATGCAGCGTGGCGCGCACGCGCCCGCCGGTCCAGCGCGCCAGCAGCTTGCCGAAGTTGACCGCCAGCGTGCCCTCGACCGGCGGCACGTCCAGCCACTCGCTGCCCGGACCTTGCGCCTGCAGGCCCTCGACGCCGTCCTGCGCCAGCAAGGTAACGAAACCTGAATCAACATGCGGCCGGCCAAGCATGAAATGGTGCACGCCATGGTGGGTGACCCAGGTTTCAGCCGGAGCACCGGCCAGGCTTTCAGGCGTGCGCAGCGGGTAGTGCAGCAGGCGCAGCGTGGAGATGCCACGCTCGAAGGCGGCGTCGAAGCGCGTTTCAGGCAGGCCCAGCCCGCGTGCGATGGAGCGCATCAATGCCTGCCCGGTCTGCTCCATGTCCCGGTAGTAACGGGCGGCGGCGCTGTGCCAGCCGGGAAGCTCTGACGCCAGGGGCAGCGGGGTCGCCTCGGTTAGCGGGTCACCCGGCATCGCCCGGCCCGGCCCATAGGCCACGTCGGGGCCCATGTCGATGCCTTCTTTCCATGTCGGGTGGCCGGGTGTGAGTGGAAACCAGCCGCGATAGACGTTGGGCCGGGATGGGTCGAAGTTCTGCCGGTAGAGCTGGCGCTTGCTGTCTTCGGGCAGATCGAAGATGGACAGGAGCTTGCGCCTTGTGGCTGGTGACAGGGTGTCGCCGGGAAGCCCCGTGACGGTCATGAAGCCGCTCGAGGCGGCGGCCGCCATGATCTGGCGGTCCGCCTCTGCGCGCCGCGCCGAGGGCCCGGCAAACAGGCTTGAGATGTCAATCAAGGGGATGCGCGGATCACCCATTGCTGCCTCCTGTTTGCCGGGGCGTTGATGGTGACTGTTAACTCAGGTGATGCACCTTCTGCAGGCCGTAGACCGGCGTCTTCAGACCGGCTTCACGGGCCTTCAGCTGCAGCGACAGGAACTGCGAGTAGTGGCGCGACTGGTGCAGGTTGCCGCCGTGGAACCACAGGCCTTCCTGCTGGGTCGGCTTCCACATGTTGCGAAGCTCGCCTTCCCAGGGTCCCGGGTCCTTGGGCGTGTCGGAGCCGAGGCCCCAGCACTTGCCCACCTTGTCGGCGACGTCCTGGCTGATCAGCTTCGCCGCCCAGCCGTTCATCGAGCCGTAGCCGGTGGCGTAGACCACCAGGTCGGCGGGCAGTTCCGTACCGTCGTCCAGTACCACGGCGTTTGCGTTCAGGTGATCGACCTGCCCCCGGACCAGCTTGATCTTGCCGTCGGCGACAAGTTCCGATGCGCCGACGTCGATATAGTAGCCGGAGCCGCGGCGCAGGTACTTGAGGAACAGGCCGGTGTCGTCAGCGCCGAAGTCGAGGTCGAAGCCGGCCTTTTTCAGCCGGTCGTAGAACTTCTTGTCGCGCTTCTTCGTCTCTTCGCACTGCGGCTTCATGATCGCCGGCAGCACCGCATAGGGCAGCGAGGCGAAGATCAGGTCGGCCTTGTTGTGGTCGATGCCGTTCTTCACCGCCTTTTCCGAGTAGAGGTCGCCAAGGGCGATGTCCATCAGCGTATCGGACTTGACGATGTGGGTGGAGGAGCGCTGCACCATGGTGACGTCGGCGCCCGCTTCCCACAAGGCGGCGCAGATGTCGTGCGACGAGTTGTTCGAACCGACGACCACCACTTTCTTGCCCTTGTACTTGTCGGGACCGGGGTGCTGGCTGGAGTGCTGCTGCTCGCCCTTGAAGATGTCCTGGCCGGGGAACTTGGGGATGTTGGGTACGCCCGACATGCCGGTGGCCAGCACCAGCTGCTTCGGCTTGAGCACCACTTCCTTGCCGTCCCGCTTGACCTTTACGGTCCATTCCTTCGCCTTGTCGTCCCAGGTGGCGGAGGTGGCTTCGGACTTCGTCCAGTAATTCAGCTCCATGACCTTGGTGTACATCTCGAGCCAGTCGCCGATCTTGTCCTTCGGCGAGAATACTGGCCAGTGTTCGGGGAACGGCAGATAGGGCAGGTGGTCGTACCAGACCGGATCGTGCAGGCAGAGCGACTTGTAGCGCTTGCGCCATGAGTCGCCTGGCCGGTCGTTCTTTTCGATGATGATGGTTGGCACGTTGAGCCGCTTCAGCCGGGCGCCGAGCGCGATGCCGCCCTGGCCGCCGCCGATGATGACCACGTAGGGCTGCTTCGTGTAGCCCAGCTCCTTCTCTTCGCGGGCGCGGGCCTCGGCCCAGGTCTCGCGGTCCTTGAAGGCGCCGTGCTGGACACCCATTGGCCGGTGCTCGCCCTTCGGCTCCTCGTGGCCTTTCAGTTCCTGCAGCGTGGTCAGCATGGTCCAGGCCTTGCCGTCGATGAGGCGAACCAGCCCCTTGCCGCGGCCGGTGGCCGTTTCGAAGGTGAACCACGCGTCGGTGACGCCGCCGGCCTCGTTGGCCTCGCCGTCGATCTGGAAGTTGCGCGGCTTGGCTGACGAGAGCGTCTTCTTCAGCATGGCGGCGATGTCGTCGCGGCCTTCTACGGTCTTGATGTTCCAGGTGAGCGAGACAAGGTCGCGCCAGTAGCTGTCCTTGCCAAACAGCTTCACGGCCTTGTCGACGTCCTTTTCGGTGATGGCGGATTCAAGCTTCTTCAGCCAGGCCTTGATGGCCTTGGTCGGTTTCGAGTCAGGCATTCACGTTTCCTCCGTCTTGCTGTGTTTTCCAGCTTTGACCCAGGCGAAACGCTAGACCGGAAGTTGTGGCCGCGCAATCGGCTCCGCGTGCATCAACCCGATGCTTCGACTATGGGTACGACGCAATTCACCGGCTGGTGAAGCTGGGCCTGCCCCGGCCTGTTCGATCTTGCGCAACATGACGTATGCGGTACAGTTAACGTGCGAGGGCGCGGGGCGGGCTGAATTCCATTAGGAGGAGTTCATGTCTGCAGATGTTGTGCGCGAGACGCTGAGAAACGAGGCTGAACTGCTTGATCAGATGATCAAGTTCGTCAAGGGCGTGAAGGGCGAGGGCTTTACCCGGCAGGCCCAGATCATCCAGGACAGCTGGGCGCGCTTTCTCGGCGAGCGCAAAGCCAGCAATGAGCATCTTAGCAAGGCGGGCGACGAGGAATTGCTGCGCGATCTGGAGCAGGAACTGGGCCAGGTTCAGCACTACATCGGCGTAACCCGCACCCACCCCGAATATACCGAAACGTGGGAGGCTTTCGTGAAGTGCGAGCGCGACATTCTCGAAGCGCTGATCCGGAAAATCCATGACGGCAAGGCTGCCGACTGACGCGTTTCTGCCGCCGGGCAGGTGACGCAAGGCAGATGTACAACATGGTGCGCGCATGGGGCAGATTGATTGCAGCCGGCGGCTTGCCGCCATTCTCGTTGCTGACGTGGTCGGCTACAGCAAGAGCATGTCAGAGGACGAAGCCGCTACGCACAGTGCGTTGAAGCGGCAGCGGTCGAGCATTGTTGATCCGGCGGTTGAAGCGCATGGGGGACGGGTGATCAAGTCGACAGGTGACGGCATTCTTGCCGAGTTCGCGAGCGTCTCGGCTGCGGTCAATTGCGCCATCGAACTGCAGCGGCAACTGGCCGCCGGGGAAAATGCCGGACAGCAGCTGCGATGGCGAATGGGCGTCAATTTTGGCGAAGTTATCGTGGAAGACGGTGATATCTTCGGCGACTGCGTGAACATTGCGGCCCGGCTTGAAGGGCTGGCGGAGCCCGGCGGCATTTGTGTTTCGGAGAAGGTGTTCCGCGAAGTCAGGGCGCTGGTTGGCGCCACGTTCGAGTCGATCGGATCGCAGAAACTGAAGAACATCGTTGAGCCAATCCATGTTTACAGGTCCAGCTTCGAACTTTCGCGGCGGGAGGAGCTTGAGCCCCTGACTGGCGCCGCACGGCCGGCGCGGCTGCGGGCACGGCCTTCGGTGGTGGTGCTGCCCTTCCTCAATCTCACGCCTGAGAACAGGAATGCCCATCTGGCCCATGGATTGACCGAGGAGCTGATCTACGACCTGTCGATGTCTCCAGAGTTTTTCGTGATCGATCGTGTCTCAAGCTTTGCGATCGGCAGCGAGCGGGCCAACGTCCGGCAGGTGACGTCGCAGCTTGGCGTGCGCTATGTGGTCAGCGGCAGCCTTGAGCAATCCGGTGACCGCATCAAGGTGACGGCCGAACTGATCGATGGCGAGACCGGGCTGCAGTTGTGGTCGGGAAGGTTCAATCGCGAGAACCCGTACCTGCTCGACACGCGAGACGAGATCGCCCGGTCCATCGCCGCAACGCTGATGACGTCGTCCGGGCAGATCGCCAAGGCGGAGTTGCGCCGGCAATTGTCCGTGCCGCCCAGGGAGTTCACCATTTATGACCATTATCTGCGCGCCCGGGAAGCGTTTCACCGGTCCCTGCAGCCGCCCTGGGAGGAGGGGCGCAGATGGAGCAAGATCGCGGCGGAAAGGTTCAGGAAGACCATCGCGCTCTCCGATCCGCCCTACTGGCCTGCCGTTGCGGCGCTGGCCTGGCAGCATGCGATCGATTTTGATTTCGAATATGCGGACGATGATGGCGAGGCGGGCAGGCTGGCGTTCGAACATGCATCGCAGGCGGTGCGGAATGCGCCGGAATTGCATCTGGGCCAGTGGGCGCTCGGGTGGGCATATCTCATTGTGCGCCATGACCACGAACGCGCAGAGTTTCACTACAACCTTGCGCGTGAACTGAATGTGGGCGACGGACGGCTGGTGGCAGAGATGGCGCAGCTGTTCATCTATACCGGGCGCTACGAGCAGGCGATCATGAACCTGCGGCAGGCTATCAGGCTGAACCCTTACCATGAGCAATGGTACGATGATTTCCTTGGCTGGGCCTACGAGGAGAACGGTGAGCCGGAGAAGGCAATCGAAGTGTTGACACGCCTGCCGGAGCTCGAGGCGGTGTGGAGCTACATGGTACTGGCGCGGTCATATCTTCAACTGGGCAACAGGGAGAAGACACTGGAAAGCCTTGGCATCATGGACAGGCTGGCGCAGCGCAAGACAGGGCGGGCATTCGACTTGCCAATGTGGATTGATTGGGTCAAACGCAAGGAACCCTACAAGGATCCGGCGCGCGCCGGCAGGGTGATCGGATTGGCGCGTCAGGTGCTCGAACTTGCCGGACGGGCGCCGGCGCAGTCAACCCAGACGGTGCAAGGCGACTGAGATCAGGGCCGCAGTTCAGCTGGACGACCGGTTTCCCTTGCCGAGGTCTCGGCGTGCGCGCTCGTCCTTGTCGAGTTTCTCCAGGCTTTCGATAACGTCATCTGTTTCCTGTTTGACGTCCGGCACTGCCTGGCGCTGGTTGCGCACGCTGAGCTGATCGTTGCCCTGCAGCTTGTTGTCGCCCATCTTGCGGCCGGCAAGATCGGCTTCGGTCAGGTCTTCGGGCTTCTTGTCCTTGGGTCTCTTGTTCATGGAGCCTCCTCAGGGCTGTTTGCCGCCGGGCGGCTGGGCGTCTGAACGATCCTGTTCATCCATGCCGTAGGCGGCGCGGGTTCCTGCCTCACCACCGGCGGAGTCGAGCGAGGCGAGCGCATCGTCGATGCCGCGCAACAGCGGCCCGAACTCGTTGCCCCGGTCGGCGGACAGCCTGGCATGCAGGCGGCTTTTCATGTCCTTCAGCCGCGCCTTGCGCTGCTCGAGCGGTGCGGGTGATCCCGTAACGGCGCGGATGTCGTCGAGCGTGATGTTCTGTGCGATACCGCCTTCGTCGGCATCGCCGCTGACGCTGGTATCTGAAGCAGTGACGATCTTTTCTGCCATTTTCGGTTCTCCTTTTCTGGAGAACCAACGCGGTTGCGCTAGTTTGTGTTCCTGACCGCGAGGCTTGGGCCTGCCCCTAGACCGGGGCTTCCGCCGCGCAGGCCTCGGTCCAGATGCGCCGTGCGGTGTCGCGCAATTGCAGTGCTTCTTCCCAGCGGTTGGACAGCTCCTTGCCGTCGGCGCCGGTCATGGCGTATTCGGGCGGACCGAGTTCGCACAGGAAGATGGGCGAGCCTTGCGGATTGCGTTTCAGCCACGAGTCGAAGCCGCGCCGCCACCAGTCCTCGAACACCTTCACCCATTTCTGGTGCTGCGGAAAGTTGATCTGCAGCTGGATCTGCTGGCGCGAGGCGACCCGGCCCTGGAAGCTGTCCGAGCGTTCGATGCAGCGCTGGATGAGCGCCTGGTTGTCTGTCGAGACGGGGTACCAGAACTCGCGGTCCACCACATAATGTGACAGGTCGCAGCACAGCCGCATCTCCGGCACAGCGTCGAGCAGTTGCAGGGTGTAGAACAGGTCGTTGGTGATGCAGTTGCGGTGCGTCTCGAACTGGACGGGCATGCCAACCTCGTCTGCCATCTCGATCCACTTGCGGATGACCGGGATGCCCCCTTCTACCGACAGGGGAAATACCTGGCCGATGACATCGACGAACGGCGCGCCGAAGTCCTTCGCCATGACCAGCGTTTCGCGCAACGAGGCGACCGACTTGGGAAAGGCGACGATGAGCGGCGTCAGGCTGTTGCGCTCAAGGTGCGGGCGAACGTCGTACGCCGTCTGAACGTCGGCCGCGCCGAGATCGATGGCCATGCCGGCAAAGCCTTCGGCCGCGACCATGTCGCATACCTCGGCCAGCGGCAGCTTGACGCCGTCGGGCGAGTGGGGCTGCATGGCCCACAGCGACTGGTAGACCTGCAGTTCGGGGCGTGACGATTTTTTCATTGGCGTGGCTTCAAAAGAGGGGCAACCGGTTTTGCGCCCGGAAGATGCGCCATTGATCAGTCGTACGCCACCCGGTCGAGCGCGCCGTCGGGGCGGCGGGTAATCCAGACCTCGTTCATCGGATAGTCGGCTTCCGACTTGCCGCCGGACAGCTTCTTCAGCAGTTCGAGCTGGAACTCGATGTAGCCCATCCGGTGCACCTCGTGGCCAAGCTTGTCCTCGATCACATTGTTCAGTTCCTTCAGCTTCCAGAACGGCACTGACGGGAAGGTGTGGTGGGCGGTGTGATACTGCATCTGCCAGCACATCCACTTCATCAGCGGGCCGGTGTCGGTGGAGCGGGTGTTGACCAGCGTGTTGTCCTCATGGCTGAGGCCCAGGTGCTCGATGGTGTTCTGCAGTTGATGCACGAACTTCATGGTCATCATCGGGGCGAGCCACAGCATCACCGCCGCCCAGGACTGGAAATATACAGAACCGGCGGCAATGATCGCGTAGCCCAGCAGGTGCAGCCGGGCTTCCTTGATCACCAGGTCATGCTGGGCTTTGAAGATGTACGGCTCGGTGACGATGCCCGCCGCGAAGCGGAAGATGCGGCGGACGCGCGAATACCAGTAGGTGGGGCCGAAGAACCACAAGAGGTAAGACGTCAGCGTGTAGGGCTCTCGCACCAGTTCGCCGTCCTTTTCCCAGTTCTGGGTGTACTGGTGGTGGGCGAAGTGCTGGATCTTGTCGAAGTCGCGCGGATACAGCATGGCGAAGCCGATGGCGCGGCCCAGCCATTCGTTGAGCCACTTCGACTTGAAGACGGTGCCGTGGCTGAGCTCGTGCTGCCCGGCATAGAGGAAGTTCAGCAAGATGCCGTGGACAATGAAGGCGGGCGCGGCAAGCCACGTTCCCCAGGTCTGCCACAGTACGTAGCCGGTCAGCAGCACGGCGCCGATGTGGGAAGCCGCCTGCACAAGCCCGCGCGCATCCGAACGCTCATACAAGGCGCGAAGCTGGGCTGGCTCCAGCAGTTTGCGGCGTGAAAACTCGGCATCCATGGTTGAACTCCCGTTGAATCCGGTAAACTTCACGCCATGATGAGGTGACAGGAATTTTCGGACAAGTGAATTTTTGTGCGGTACTGTTGACAGAAATTACCCGAAAGCATGGACCATGACAGACCGTTCAAGACTGCCGCCGCTGAATGCCTTGCGGGCGCTTGAGGCGCTGGAGAGGTTGGGAACCGCACAGGCCGTGGCGGACGAGCTTTCCCTGACGCGCTCTGCGGTCAGCCACATGCTGCGGCGGCTGGAGGGTGAAGCAGGGTTCGCGCTCACCGAGCCGGACGGCCGTGGCCTCAGGCTGACGGCGCGCGGACGGCACTATGCGCTGGAAGCGCGCCGGGCGCTGGCTATCCTCAAGGACGCCGCCAGCCGTGAGCGCGCGCCGATGACGGGCGAGCTCAACGTGATCTGTCCGCCGGGTTTCGCGGCGCTCTGGCTGGCCGACCGGATCGGCGGGTTCAATGCGTTGTATCCGGACGTCAGGCTCAAGGTGTCGGCTGCGCGGACGCTTGGAGACATGGGCGACGAGGCGGCTGATGTGCAGGTGGCTTTCTCGGACGGGGCAGCGATGCGTGGCAAGGCAGAACTGCTGGCGCGGGTGAACCTGTTTCCGGTGTGTGCGCCTTCGGTGCTGTCTGCCGATCCGGGCTTGCGCAAGGCGTCGGACCTTTCGAGGTTCAGGCTGTTGCACCTCGTGACCGAGGTGGACTGGCAGCGCTGGCTGGAGGCGGCAGGCGCGGCAAGCGTGAACGTGCAGTCGGGACTGGTTTTTTCGGACATGCCGATGGTGCAACTGGCGGCGGCGGCTGGGCAGGGCGTGGCGCTTGGAGATTCGCTGACCGCGCAGTCGGCGCTGGGGTCCGGTCACCTGGTGCGGCCGTTCGGCCTGTCGATCCCGAGCCGGTGGAACTATTACATGCGGGTGGCGCAGCCGGGACCGGCAGCCCACCTGGCGCAGGCCTTTGCGGGGTGGGTGCGCGGGCAACTCGGCGAGGCGCCGGGCGCTGCATGAGGCTCATTCCGCCGCGGCGGCACGGTCTGAGTTCATCGAGGTAAGCTTGGCGCGCAGGTGATTGGCCAGGTTCTGCTCCAGCACGGCGCCGATGTCGGCATTGCGGGCGACGAAGGCGCGCAAGGCGTTGACCTCGAACCGCAACAGTACGGTGTCTTCGGAAATGGTGACTGTCGCCGTCGCCGGATGGCCGGTGCGGTAGGTCACTTCGCCGATGACCGCGCCGCGACCAACCGTGGCATCGCCCATGAACACCAGTTCGTTGTCGGTAAAGGTGAGGCGCGATTGAACATAGTACATCCGCGCAATGCCGATGACGGATATGACGATCCACGAAATCTGGATGATTGCGGATGACAGGTTGAAGTTGTTGGCCAGGCTGATCAGCACACAGGCGGCAGCAGCCATGTTGATGGCGGGATAGAGGTAGCCCTGTCCGCGCAGGAAGCCGGTCTGCAAAGCTGCATAGGAGCCCAGATAAAGCGCCACGCCGAGCATGCCGACCCAGTCGTAAAGCGTCTCGCTGGCGGTCAGGGTTTCCATGCCGTTCCCCCGGTTTGTCGTGACGGCCTGCAGCCCTTGATTGTGGCGCGTACAATGCGCAGGGCAGGTTGTGAGTGCAAGGATTGATTATGCCGGCGAGGCAGGCTGCGGATGACAGGCCGCCGCCGCCGCCATAGTGTTTCCGGTCATGAGCGAAACGATTCGGATCATCGGCATCGACCCAGGCTTGCGCCACACCGGCTGGGGCATCATCAGTGTGCAGGGAACGCGGCTAAGCTACGTGGCGGACGGCACCATCAAGTCGGATGCCAGTGCTTCGCTGGCAGCGCGGTTGTGCCAGTTGCACGACCAGCTGCGCGAGGTGATCGGAGCGTTCCGGCCCGATGAAGCGGCGGTCGAGGAAACCTTCGTCAACAAGGATGCTCGCGCCACGCTGAAGCTTGGGCAGGCGCGGGGCATTGCCATGCTGGTGCCGGCGCAGGCGGGGCTGAGCGTGGCGGAATATGCGCCCAACCTCGTCAAGAAGACGGTGGTCGGCTCGGGCCACGCCGAAAAGCAGCAGATCCAGGCGATGGTGAAGATCCTGCTGCCAAAAGCGACGCCGAATTCGGCGGATTCGGCAGATGCGCTGGCCATAGCAATCTGCCATGCGCAACATCGCAATCCGGCCTCACTGGTGGCGGCGTTGAGGGTGGCAGGATGATCGGACGGCTCAAGGGCATCGTTGATGAATACGGCGACGACTACGTCATCCTCGATGTGCAGGGCGTGGGCTATCACGTGGCGTGCTCGGTGAAGACGCTGGCCGCGCTGCCGTCGAAGGGCGAGGCGGCGGTGCTGCATACCGAGATGCTGGTGTCGGAGAACTCGATCCGGCTGGTGGGTTTCGCGACCGAGGCAGAGCGTGGCTGGTTCCGCCTGCTCGACAACGTGCAGGGCGTCGGCACCAGGGTGGCGCTGGCCATCCTGTCGACGCTAGACGCTAACGAGCTGACCAACGCCATCGCGCTGGGTGACAAGGCGATGGTGGGCCGGGCCAACGGCGTGGGACCAAAGCTCGCCCAGCGCATCGTGACGGAGCTGAAGGACAAGGCGCCTGCGTTCACTGGAGCTGACAGCGCGCTGGCGGCTGTGTCGGGCGCGCTCGACGCGCCACGGCCCACGGCGGCGGCGGAAGCGGTGTCGGCGCTGGTCAATCTGGGCTACGGCCAATCGCAGGCGGGTGCGGCGGTGTCAGCCGCGATGCGGTCTGCTGGTGAGGATGCGGCCACCGAAACGCTGATCCGGCTGGGCCTGAAGGAACTGGCGCGGTGATCCTTGCCGCATCATCCGTTCCTTACTATACTCCAGAAGTAAGGAAGTAAGGCGAAAGCAATGACAGCGCACAGCACCATTACCGCCAAGGGGCAGACCACCGTGCCCAAGGAAATCCGTGACCGGCTGAAGCTCAAGCCGGGCGACAGGATCGAGTATGTCGTGGAGGCAGACGGCCGGATTACACTGAAAGCAAAGAACAGGCGCATGGCTGACTTCGCCGGCATCCTCGGCAAGCCACCCGGTGGCCCGCTGACCATCGAGGAAATGGATGATGCGATTGCAGCTGCCGTGACCGAGCGGTACGAGAGATCCAAGCGTTGATCGGCGTCGACAGCAACGTTCTGCTGCGGCTGGTGCTGGCGGATAATCCTCATCAGCACAAGGCCGCGCAGGCGTTCATAGAAGCACGGTCGGCGACTGATCCTGTCTACATCAGTGACATGGTGATTGCGGAGTTCATGTGGGTGCTGCAAAGAACCTACAAGCTTGAGCGCGCTGCGATTGTCGGACTGGTTGCCGGTTTCATGGATACCGACGACGCCGTGTTTGCCGATCGGAGCACGCTGTCTGCCTTCGTGGAAGAGGCGCGCAGCAACACGAAGGCCGGGCTGGCCGACCTGTTCGTGGCCTTGTCCGGCAAGACGCACGGATGTGGTCACACAGTCACCTTCGACAAACACGCCGCGCGCACCGTTGACGGCATGGAGTTGCTGAAATGAACGAGCGCCTGATCGCCGCCGCCAAGCGAGGCGAGGACGAGTTCGACCAGCACTTGCGCCCGCAGGTGCTGGAAGAGTTTATCGGCCAGCGCCAGGCCAAGGCCAACCTGCGGGTGTTCATCGAGGCGGCGCGCGGGCGCGGCGAGGCGCTGGACCACGTGCTGTTTGCCGGCCCGCCGGGGCTGGGCAAGACGACGCTGGCGCAGATCGTGGCGCGCGAGCTGGGCGTCAACTTCAAGGCAACGTCCGGGCCCGTCATCGCCAAGGCGGGTGATCTTGCCGCGCTGCTCACCAATCTCGAAGACCGCGACGTGCTGTTCATCGACGAGATCCACCGGCTGAACCCGGCGGTGGAGGAAGTGCTCTACCCGGCGATGGAGGACTTCCAGCTCGACCTGATCATCGGCGAGGGGCCGGCGGCGCGCTCGGTGCGCATCGACCTTGCGAAGTTCACGCTGGTGGGGGCGACGACGCGGACGGGCCTGCTGACCACGCCGTTGCGCGACCGGTTCGGCATTCCGGTGCGGCTGAATTTCTACGAGGAAGATGAGCTGCTCGACATCGTGACACGGGGCGCGCGGGTGCTGGGCCTTGCCATGACCGAAGACGGGGCGCGCGAGATTGCGCGCCGGGCGCGGGGCACGCCGCGCATTGCCGGGAGGCTGCTCAGGCGAGTGCGCGACTTTGCCTCGGTGGATGGTGCGGTGCAGGTGGACCGCGAGGCGGCGGACAAGGCGTTGAGGCGGCTGGAAGTGGATTCGCTTGGCCTAGATGCGCTTGATCACCGATATTTGAAGTGCATCGCGGTGAACTTCAGCGGCGGGCCGGTCGGCATTGAAACCATCGCTGCATCGCTGTCGGAACCGCGTGATGCCATCGAGGAGATCATCGAGCCGTACCTGATCCAGCAGGGTTTCGTGAACCGTACCCCTCGCGGGCGCATCCTGACCGTGCATGCGTTCAGGCACCTGGGCGTTGCCACGCCGGAGACGCTGGCGAGCCGCCAGGAGGAGCTGTTCCGGGATGAGGAATGACCACGTTCCTTGTTGTGTCCCGGACGTGTTGCGGGACCCAGACTGGGCCCCGGCACGGTGGCCGGGGCACAGACGAGAGTATCCGCGATGACCCTTTCCGGAACCCTCAAGGACGGCGTGCATCGCCTCGACATCCGCATCTACTACGAGGACACGGATTTCTCGGGCCTTGTCTATCACGCCAACTACCTGAAGTTCTGCGAGCGCGGGCGTTCGGACATGCTGCGGCTGGCCGGCATTGTCCACACCGGACTGGCGGAGCAGGGCCTGGGCTTCGTGGTGCGGCGGATGACATGCGACTTCCGGGCGCCGGCGCGCATCGATGACGTGATTTGCGTCGAGACCCGGCTGAAGGATGCAAGACCGGCGCGGTTCGTGCTGGAGCAGCAGGTGCTGCTGCAGGACAAGGTGCTGTTTGCCGCCGAGGTCATGGTGGCGCTGATCGACGCAAACGGCCGCCCGCAGCGCATGCCGGCCAGCCTGATGCAAAAGATTTCAGAAAGTTAAGCACACGACCGGCGGGAAAGTAACTGTCCGTTAACCAAACCAGCGTTGAGTGCAGGGAAACGATGGGCGAGGTGCGCGCAATGCCGCGCCGCTGCGCCGCAGTTTCGACACAGTAACCGGGCTTTTCTTGCCCGCTCCGTGCAGCTTTCGGGGAATCAACAGGACAAGACGGGTCATGGAAGTTCAGGTGGGGGAAGTTGCGGCGCAGGCTGACCAGTTCGGGTTGTGGCACCTGTTCCTGATCGCCTCGCCGGTCGTCAAGATCGTGATGATCGGGCTGGTTGTAGCCTCGATCATCTGCTGGGCGATCGTGTTCGAGAAATACGTGGCGTTGCGCAATATCCAGCGCTCGATCGACAAGTTCGAGCAGCTGTTCTGGTCGGGCCAGTCGCTGGAGGATCTCTACCTGACGCTGGGCCCGCGCAACAACAAGGGCATGGCGACCTTGTTCATGGCGGCGATGCGCGAATGGAAGCGTTCGCAGCAAAGCGCCATGCGGGCCGGTTTCCAGGGCGTGCAGATGCGCATCAACAAGGTGATGGACGTGCAGATCCAGAAGGAAATGTCGCAACTTGAGCAGCGCCTGCTCATCCTCGCCACGGTGGGGTCGACGGCGCCGTTCATCGGCCTGTTCGGCACGGTGTGGGGCATCATGAACTCGTTCCGCGCCATCGGCATTTCCAAGAACACCAATCTGGCGGTGGTGGCGCCGGGCCTGGCGGAGGCGCTTTTCGCCACCGCGCTTGGCCTGATAGCGGCCATTCCGGCGGTGATGTTCTACAACAAGTTCTCCTCCGACATCGGCAAGGTTGCCGCGCGGCTGGAGAACTTTGCCGATGAATTCGGCGCAATCATCTCGCGCCAGCTCGACGAGCGCGTGTAACACGGAGACAGGCACATGGGTGCAGGCGTGGCAGGTGGGGGTGCAGCAGGCCGCAGGCGCGGCGGGCGGCGGCGTGCCTCGGGCTTTGCGCCGATGAGCGAAATCAACGTGACGCCGTTCGTCGACGTCATGCTGGTGCTGCTGATCGTGTTCATGGTGGCCGCGCCGCTGCTCAACGTGTCGGTGCCCATCGACCTGCCGGAAACCAAGGCCGAACAGACGCCGGGCGAGAAGGAAGACCCGATCACCATCACCGTGGACGTGGCAGGCAAGGTGTACATCGGTGACGGCGAGGTTGAACTGGACACACTCGCGTCAAAATTGAGCGCCATTGCACAATCACGGCAGTCCGAAGCCGGCACAATGGACCAGCGGGTCCGGGTGCGTGGCGACAAGGGCGTCAATTACGGCCTGGTCATGCAGGTGATCGGCGAACTGAACGGGGCCGGGTTCCGGCGAATTGACCTTTTGAGCAACCCCGCGAACTGAGAGGCCGCAGGAGACTTTGACAAAGGTGCGGACCAACTGGAGCTTGCTGGTGTCTTTTGCGGTGCATGCCGCCATCCTGCTTTTTGCGGTGGTGGCGCTGCCGGCGCCGCCTCAGCACAAGATTGCAGAACCGCCGCCGATCGCCGTCAATATCGAGGACTTCCAGGACGTCGCCAAGCGCGCCAACCAGACCACCGAGCCGGTGAAACAGGAACGCAATCCGGACGAGGCGCCGAAGGTGCAGAAGGTCGAGAAGAAGATCGACAAGCCGCTGCCCAAGCCCGCCAAGGAAGTCAAGCAGGCCGCGCGCGAGCCGCAGGCCCAACCCGAACCGAAGCCTGAACCAAAGCCGGATCCGAAGCCGGCCGAGGCTGAGCCGACGCCGGACCCGCTTGAGGAGCTGATCAAGAAGACACAGGACGTGTCGCCAGATCCGGCGCCGCAGGACGAGCAGAAGCAGACCCGCGCCGTGCCGAAGCCGCGGACGAAGCCCGCGCCGCCGAAGAAGGTGGAAACGGCGAAGAAGAAGGAAGAAGAGTTCAAGCTCGACGATATTGCCGCGCTGCTCAACAAGACTGATGACGAGCGCGCCTCGCCAAGCGACCAGACCGAGACTGGAACGCCGCTGGTGGGAGACCAGAACCTCACCGGCACCGATATGGAGGTTACCGCAACCGCGCTCGACTGGCTCAGGCAGCGGGTGGGGCAGTGCTGGTCGATCCCTGCCGGCGCGCGTGATGCGGGCCAGCTGATCGTCACGCTGCGCTTCCAGCTGGACATCGATGGCCGGATCATCGGCCAGCCGTTCGTGGAGCGCACCACCAGCCATCCGGCGGCCGCGGCGGCCGCCAGTTCGGCCATGGCCGCATTGATCCAGTGCCAGCCCTACGACAAGATGCCGAAAGAAACCCATCACCTGTGGGCAGATATCAGGATGCATTTCGATCCCAGCGTCATGGTTGGGCTGAATTGACCGGGGGAACCTTGATGAACGTATTGCTGGTTGACCGTTGCTTGCCTGGCGCAGTTCTCAAGCGCCTGGTTGCGGCGATGCTGGTGTGGCTGACCTTCGCGCTGCCTGCGCACGCCGTGCTGGAAGTGGACATCAACAAGGGCCAGGTTGACCCGATCCCGATCGCGTTGCCGAATTTTTCCGGCGGTGACCAGAAGTCGCAGCAATACGGCATCGACATTACCACCATCATCGGCACCAACCTGGAGCGGTCCGGCCTGTTCCGCCCGCTGCCGCAGAATTCCTACCTGGAGCAGGTGACGGACTTCAACGCCGCGCCCAGTTTCGTCAACTGGCAGACGATCCAGGCGCGTGCGCTGGTGACCGGACAGGCTTCGGTGATGGGCGATGGCCGCATCCGTGCCGACTTCCGGCTTTGGGATGTCTATGCACAGAACCAGATCGTCGCCCTGCAGTTCGTCACTTCGGAACGCAACTGGCGCCGTATCGGCCACCTGATCTCGGACGCCATCTACAAGGCGATGACCGGCGAGGAAGGCTATTTCGACAGCCGCATCGTCTACATCGCCGAGAGCGGCCCGAAGGACAAGCGCCAGAAGGTGCTGACGATCATGGACCAGGACGGTTTCAATGCGCGCGCGCTGAGCGACGGAGCGGACCTCGTGCTGACGCCGCGCTTCTCGCCGACCTCGCAGGAAATCACCTACATGTCGTTCGCCGGCGGGCGTCCGCGCGTTTACCTCTACAACATCGATACCCGGCAGCGCGAAGTGGTCGGCGAATTTCCGAACATGAGCTTCAGCCCCAGGTTTTCGCCGGATGGCCAGCGGGTGATCATGAGCCTGCAGGAAGGCAAGAGCTCCAATATCTACGAGATGGACCTGCGCACGCGCCAGCTGCGGCAGTTGACCAATACCGCGGCCATCGACACCGCGCCATCCTATTCTCCGGATGGGCGGCAGGTTGTGTTCGAGAGTGATCGCGATGGCGGACAGCAAATCTACGTGATGAATGCGGACGGTTCCGGCCAGCAGCGGATTTCGTTCGGCAAGGGCCGTTACTCGACGCCGGTGTGGTCGCCGCGCGGCGACAACATCGCTTATACCCGGTTCTCGGGCGGACGTTTTTCGATCGGCGTGATGCGTCCTGACGGTTCTGGTGAGAGAATATTAACCGAAGGTTTTCATAATGAGGGTCCGACATGGTCTCCCAATGGCCGGGTGATCATGTTCTTCCGCGAGTCGGGAGGCGAGGGTGGCGGGCCGAAGCTCTACTCGGTTGATCTTACGGGATATAACGAACGTCCCGTGCCGACGCCGACCTTCGCCTCAGACCCTGCCTGGTCGCCGCTGCTGAAGTGACGCCGGCAGAATTGAAAGGTTAACGGCAGCAGCGCCATATTGCTGCCATTTGAAGGGCCGATTGGGCCGCATGAATTCAGGTGCCGCGAGGGATAACCAGGGTGGGACTGGCCTTGGGGCACCGGGTGGAAAATGACGCCACAAGGAGTGGGATAGATGTTGCGTTTTATCGCTGGCCGCAAGGTTGCGCTGGCATTTGCAGGAATGGTTCTTCTGGCTGGTTGCTCCAAGTCGGAGAAGCCTGATCTGCTGGCCCAGAACGGTTCGAATACGGCGACCCAGGTTTCACCTGGCTCCGAGCGTGACTTCATCGTCAATGTCGGTGACCGCGTGTACTTCCTGGTCGACCAGACCAACCTGACGCAGGAAGGCATGGAGACCCTGAGCCGCCAGGCGCAGTGGCTCAACCAGTATCCAAACGTGAGCATTCAGGTCGAAGGCCATGCGGACGAGCGAGGCACGCGCGAATACAACATCGCGCTGTCGGCACGCCGCGCCACGGCTACCCGCGAGTTCCTGATCTCGCAGGGCGTGGATGCAAGCCGTATCGCCACGCTGGCTTATGGCAAGGAGCGCCCGGTTGCGCTGTGCGATGCCGAATCATGCTGGGCGCAGAACCGCCGCGCGGTGACCGTGATCACCGGCGGCGCGACGCCCGGCTAGAGCAACAGCCGTTCACCTTGAACGGCTAAAGTTGCTCCAGCACTTTGGAATCGAGCATCTTAATCCGATCAGATGATTCAATCTGATCGGATGATGCTCTAATACCCGGTTCGGGTTCAGCCAGATCGAGTCCTGGCCCCGCGTTGCCATATGGCAGCGCGGGGTTCAGCCATTGATGATGGCGGGCATCACCAATTTTGCCTGAATTGACCGGCAGGTTCGGCGGATTGAGAAATCAGTCCAATGCCTGTACAAGCCTGATATCGAGCTGATGTGCGACCGGCACGGCGAACTGGGGACACGACACAATGATCAGACCGTTCAATACCAAGGCTGTAAAGGGCGCGCTCGCCGTATCCTTGCTGATGCTGGCGGCGCTGCCGGTAAAGCCCGCACAGGCACAGACCGACCAGTGGAATGCGCTTTACGACCGCATCATCCGGCTGGAGCACCAGGTGCGTTCAGGCGGGGCAGGTGGCGGCGGAGGCGGCGACGTGCAGATCCAGCAGCAGCTGCAGCAGCTGTCGGCGCAGGTTGGCGCCATGCAGCAGCAGATGATGGAAATGCAGCGCGAGCTGAACCGGCTGCGCGAGCTGGAGCGGCAGGGCCTGCTGTTCAAGAACCAGCGCACCGCCGCCGTGATTGCGCCGCAGCAGCAGCCACAGCAATGGAACCAGGGCCAGGTGGCGCCCGACTACGGGCAGATGCAGCAGTCGGTCATCATCGAGGGCCAGGACAACGCGGCCGGACAGTTGCCGCGCGGCGGGCTGGCGCCTGGACCGCAGACGCTGGGCACCATGGTGCTGCGCGACGACCAGGCGCCGGGGCCTTATGTGCCGCCGCAGCCGCAAGTGCAGCCGTATCAACCGCCGCAGCCTGAGGTGCAAACCTATCAGCCGCCGGCGCCGCAACCATTTGTGCCCCAGCAGCAGTGGCAGCCGCGTCAGGTGGAAGGCGTGCAGTCCACCAGCCTGCCGCCGCCTCCCGGCGTCAGCAGCGGCGATGCAACGGCCGGCGCGCAACCGCAGTACCAGCTGCAGCCGGGGGTCCAGGCCTGGCAGCCGCCTGCAGCAAGCGAACCGGCTTTTGACGCTGAGGGCCGTCCGGTGGTGACCGAGGGCGGCGTCACCGGCGAGGCGCCTTCGCTGATGCCGGAAACGGTCGAGACGGCATTGCTGGACGGCTCCGCTGGCGGCGGCAACCTTGCGGCCGGCGATACCACTTCCGGCGGCAGCGTCGATGACACGGCGGGCCGGCTGTTCCTGCAGGCCCAGTCCAGCTACACCTCGCGCGATTTCACCGGCGCCGTGTCCGGCTTCAAGACCTTCATCCTGAAGCACAAGAGCCACGAACTGGCTGACGACGCCCAGTTCCTGCTGGGCGAGGCCTACTATGCGCAGGGCAACTGGCGCGAGGCGGCGCAGAGCTACCTGTCCGGCTACCAGAACTTTCCCGACAGCGACAAGCGCGGCGAGAACCTGCTGAAACTGGCAATGTCGCTGGACAAGCTGGGCCAGAAGAAGAAGGCGTGCGCCACCTTCGCCGAGGTGAACAAGAAGTTCGCCAAGGAAGCGGCGGTGCGCAATGCCTCGCTCAAAGAAATGCAGCGTGCCGGCTGCGAGTGAGCCTTCGGCACTGACACCTGACGAGGCGCACCGGCTGCTCTCGGGGCTGGAGCCATGCCGGGCGGCCGTTCTGGCGGTATCCGGCGGATCCGATTCGATGGCGCTGATGTGGCTTGCCGCCCGTTGGGCGCGCGAGACCGGCTGGCCGGGCAAGCTGCTGGTCGGAGTGGTCGATCACGGGCTGCGACCGGAAGCGGCGGACGAGGCGAAGTTGGTACAGCGCGAGGCAAGGAAGCTGGGCCTCAAGCCGCACGTCCTCAAGTGGACCGGACCCCACCCCAGAACAGGCATTCCGGCGGCGGCGCGCGAAGCCCGCTACGAATTGCTGTTTGGCCTTGCGGGCAAATGCGGTGCGATCGTGCTGACTGCGCATACTCAGGCTGACCAGGCCGAAACACTGCTGATGCGGCTGGCGCGCGGCTCCGGCGTAGACGGGCTGGCGGGAATGGATATCCACTCTATGCGAAATGGCATCGAGTTGCTGCGGCCATTGCTTGGCGTTTCGCGCGAGCGGCTGCGGGCGACATTGCGCGAGGCAGGGCTTTCGTGGATCGACGACCCGACCAACGAAAACACCGCGCACGAACGGGTGCGGGTGCGCAAGGCGCTTGGCGTGCTCGAAGGGCTGGGCCTGACGCGCGAGGCCATTGCGCTCAGCGCCCGGCGGCTGGGGCGGGCGCGGGCTGCGCTCGAAGTTGCCACAGGCGGGCTGATGCAGGTGGCCGTGCGCATCGAAGCCAACAGCTACGCCGAAATCGAATTGGAGCGCTGGTTACATGGTCCAGCCGAGCTGCAGGTCAGGTCGATCATGGAACTGGCGCGACTGTTCGGCGGCGGGCAGGAGATCAGCCTGTCGGGTGCGGAGAGGGTCCGGGACTGGATGACGGGGGAGCGAAGCCGGGCCACCACCTTCGCGGGCTGCCGGTTTGCCCGGCGCGACAAGGTGATCATTGCAGGCCGCGAACCGGCGCGGGTGGACCCCGTTCCGGTTGCCATGTGTGGCGCCGGAAGCCGGTCCGTGGTTTGGGACAACCGCTATGAAATCGCCGTGGCAGCCCGCCTGCTGCCGGCCGAGGTGCTGCCAGCCGCGGGGGTGAAAGAGCTGGAGCGGCCCCGGGGTATCCCGGACTTCGTCTGGCGGGGGCTGCCGGTGGTGAAAACTGCCGGTGGTGAACTGTTTGCCCCCGTCGAGTGTGCCGGTGCCGGCCAGGGGCCGGTATTCCGCCTTATTCAGGCGCCAATGCAGGTGCGCCGTCAGGCAGGAACTTAAACATGTGACGCGAGTTCACCTTGGCAACGGGCAGCTTCGTACTTATGTTACGGTCAAACCTGTTGCCCGGTCACACTGCGGCTGAAGCCGTCAGTTCACGTGTTCCGCGCAATTCCTGAGAGGACGCTAGTTTCGTGGGCAATTTCCGCAATTTCGCCGTCTGGGTCATCATCGCAATGCTGCTGATCGCCCTGTTCAACCTGTTTCAGCAGCCGGGCCAGACTGTGCGCTCGACCGAGAAGACCTATTCCGAGTTCATTTCGGATGTCGACAGCGGGGCAGTAAAGTCGGTCACCATATCGGGCGACCAGATTTCCGGCACGTCCGGCGATGGCAAGAGCTTCAAGACCTTCGCGCCCAATGACCCCAACCTGATCACCACACTGCGCGACAGGGGCGTCAACATCCGCGTCGAACCGGCCCAGTCGGAAGGGGCTCTGTCGAGCTTCCTCCTCAGCTGGTTCCCGATCCTGCTGATGCTGGGTGTGTGGATTTTCTTCATGCGCCAGATGCAGGCCGGCTCCGGCAAGGCGATGGGCTTCGGCAAGTCGAAGGCGAAGCTGCTGACCGAGCGGCATGGCCGGGTGATGTTCTCCGACGTGGCCGGCGTGGACGAGGCCAAGGAAGACCTGCAGGAAGTCGTCGAGTTCCTGCGTGATCCGCACAAGTTCCAGCGCCTTGGCGGCAAGATCCCGAAGGGCGCACTGCTCGTGGGCCCTCCCGGCACCGGCAAGACGCTGCTGGCGCGCGCCATTGCGGGCGAGGCCAACGTGCCGTTCTTCACCATCTCCGGTTCGGACTTCGTGGAAATGTTCGTCGGCGTGGGCGCATCGCGTGTGCGTGACATGTTCGAGCAGGCCAAGAAGAATGCGCCGTGCATCATCTTCATCGACGAAATCGACGCCGTGGGCCGGCACCGTGGTGCGGGCCTTGGCGGCGGCAACGACGAACGCGAGCAGACGCTGAACCAGCTGCTGGTGGAGATGGACGGCTTCGAGGCAAACGAGGGCGTGATCCTGATTGCGGCCACCAACCGGCCGGACGTGCTGGACCCGGCGCTGCTGCGCCCGGGCCGTTTCGACCGGCAGATCGTGGTGCCAAACCCGGACGTGACGGGCCGCGAGAAGATCCTCAAGGTGCACATGCGCAATGTGCCGCTGGCGCCCGACGTCAACGCCAAGACCATTGCCCGCGGCACCCCCGGCTTCTCCGGCGCCGACCTTGCCAACCTCGTCAACGAGGCGGCCCTGCTGGCTGCCAGCCGGTCGCGCCGGCTGGTGACGCAGACCGACTTCGAGGACGCCAAGGACAAGGTGATGATGGGCGCCGAGCGCCGCTCGATGGCCATGAACGAGGAAGAAAAGCGCCTCACCGCCTATCACGAAGGCGGCCATGCGATCGTGGCGATGAACGTGCCGGCCGCAGATCCGGTGCACAAGGCCACCATCATTCCGCGTGGCCGCGCGCTGGGCATGGTGATGCAGTTGCCCGAGGGCGACCGCTACTCCATGAAGCTCAAGCAGATGACCTCGCGGCTTGCCATCATGATGGGTGGCCGCGTGGCTGAAGAGCTGACCTTCGGGCCTGAAAACGTCACGTCCGGCGCCCAGTCGGACATCGACCAGGCCACCAAGCTGGCCCGCGCCATGGTCACCCGCTGGGGTTACTCCAAGGAGCTGGGGCTGGTGGCCTACGGTGACAACCAGGAAGAAGTGTTCCTGGGTCACTCGGTGGCGCGTCAGCAGAACGTGTCCGAGGACACCGCCCAGAAGATCGATGCAGAGATCAAGCGGCTGGTGGACGAGGCCTACAAGACGGCGAAGACGATCCTGACCAAGAAGAGCAAGGATCTGGAAACGCTGGCCCAAGGTCTGCTCGAATATGAAACCCTGTCGGGTGAGGAAATCACCAACCTGCTCAACGGCAAGCCGCCATCGCGTGATGACGACGAAGGCGCCAAGCCCAAGGCCAAGCCCGGTTCGTCGGTGCCTGTCACCAAGAAGAAAAAGGGTGATGAGGGGTCTGGCGAACTGGAGCCGCAACCGCAGGCCTGATCTTCCGGGCAAGACGATTTCATTCAACAGTTGATCGGCCGGGCCTTTTTGAACAAGGTTCGGCCGATTTGATTTGGCGCGCTTGCGGGCGGAAAACCGGCATCCACTTTTCCTGGAAGCGCATTTGTGAAGGCGCGCTTCCGGACGGAAAACCGGTATCCACTTTTCCTGGAAGCGCTTTTGTGTAGGCGCGCTTGCGGACGGAAAACCGGTATCCATCCCCGTTCAGGCCGGGGACAGGCTTTTCCTGGAAGCGCTTTTGGGGGCGTGATGGGCGATCTCTATATCAGGCCGGCGGCGCTGGTTTATGGCGACGATGCGGCGATGGCAATCGATCAGGGGGCAGGTTTGCCGCTGGCGGGCGGAGCGTGCGCCTGGACCATCGGCATGGTCAGCGAGGATCGCGGCGCCTCGTGGCGGGCGCGCAAGGTGCAGGCGCTGAAAGTCTCCAAGGATGACGAGGTGTCCGGCTGGGTTGACCGGCTGAGTGCTCCCCGCAATGCCGTGGCAGGACTGGACATGGCCGCGCCGCAGGTGATGGGCATCGTCAACACGACGCCGGACAGCTTTTCCGATGGCGGGGTCAATGCCGATGCCGAAACCGCCATCGCCAATGCCCGCACCATGGCGGCAGACGGGGCAACGCTGCTTGATGTGGGGGGCGAGTCGACGCGGCCCGGGTCCGACCCGGTGGACGAGGCCGAGGAATGGCGGCGGATCCAGCCGGTCATCGCGGCTCTGACCGGCGACGGGCTGAAGGTGTCGTGCGATACCCGCAAGGGGGCAATCATGCGCCGGGCCGCCGCGGCGGGCGTGGTGATGATCAATGATGTTGCGGCGCTGTCGTTCGAGGCCGACGCAATGGTTGCGGCGGTGGAAAGCGGTCTGCCGGTGTGCCTGATGCATGCGCAGGGCGATCCGAAGACCATGCAGAACGATCCGTCGTATGCGAATGTGCTGCTGGACGTTTATGACTGGCTGGCGGCGCGGGTGGACGCGGTGGCGGCGGCAGGCGTGCCGCGGTCGTCGATCATCGTTGATCCCGGCATCGGCTTCGGCAAGACATTCAACCATAATCTCGAACTTATGCAGGGGCTTGCGCTGTTCCACGGGATCGGGGTGCCGGTCCTGCTGGGGGCATCGCGAAAGGGCTTCATCGGCGCGGTGACCGGCGAAAAGGTGGCAGGCCGGCGCCAGGCGGGTTCTGCGGCGGCGGCGCTGCACGGGGTAATGGCCGGGGTGCAGATCGTGCGGGTGCACGACGTGCGCGAGACTGTTCACACCATCAGGTTGTGGCGGGCTGCGTCCGGTATCACCGGGCTTGCGAAATAAGTTTTCGATTTAACCCCAGATTAGCTACATTCAGGCACTATCAGCTGGTTATTCAGGTTCGAATCCAGGATGGACGGAGAGGGCACAGATGCCAGACCAGTTTTTCGGCACCGACGGGGTGCGCGGCACGGCGAACACGTTTCCCATGAATGCCGACACGGTGCTCAGGATCGGCATGGCCACGGGCACGCTGTAC